>NZ_CP021247.1:1107500-1255000 GCF_017309955.1 Novosphingobium sp. KA1
GCCCAAAAGGCCAAATCCAAGAAAAAACCCCGCCGGATCGCTCCGGCGGGGTTTTTCATGGGGCTGCGAAGCCGGGGGAAGGCAAGCTTACGCTTCGCCTTCACCTTCGGCCTGATCGTCACCCTTGATCAGGTAATCGCCGGCATCGGCGTCCAGACCATGGGTTTCACCCTCGACGATCGCCAGCGGATCGTTGCCGATCGCCGCTTCCGGACCCTGGGCCAGTTCGGCGGCATGCTCTTCTTCCGCCGAGTTGGCAGCGATCAGAGCTTCCTGCATGCGGCGGTACGAAGCGCGCAGGGCAGCGTCCCTGCTCGACGCGGCGACGCGCATGCGGTTCATGCCGGCACCGGTACCCGCCGGGATCAGGCGGCCAACGATGACGTTTTCCTTCAGGCCGATCAGGGTGTCCTTCTTGCCTTCGACCGCCGCCTGCGTGAGCACGCGGGTGGTTTCCTGGAAGGACGCGGCCGAAATGAACGAACGGGTCTGCAGCGAAGCCTTGGTGATGCCGAGCAGCACCGGCTTGCCTTCCGCGGGCATCTTGCCCTCGGGAAGCTTGCTGTTGATCTCGAACATCTCTTCGTAGTCGACCTGTTCGCCCGGCAGCAGGGTGGTGTCGCCACCCGCGGTGATCTCGACCTTCTGCAGCATCTGACGAACGATCGTCTCGATGTGCTTGTCGTTGATCTTCACGCCCTGCAAGCGGTAGACTTCCTGGATTTCCGCCACGAGGTATTCCGCCAGCGCCTCGACACCGAGGACTTCCAGAATGTCGTGCGGATCGGGCGAACCCGAGATCAGGTTGTCGCCCTTCTTGACGAAGTCGCCTTCCTGCACGTCGATCACGCGGCTCTTCGGGATCAGGTACTCGATCGGATCACCCTCTTCCGGAATGATCGCGATCTTGCGCTTGGCCTTGTAGTCGCGCACGAACTCGATGCGGCCGGAAACCTTGGCGATGATCGAGTTGTCCTTCGGCTTGCGGGCCTCGAACAGTTCGGCAACGCGCGGCAGACCACCGGTGATGTCGCGGGTCTTGGCGGCTTCGCGGCTGGCACGGGCGATGATGTCGCCCGCTTCGACCGCCTGGCCGTCCTCGACCGACAGCGTGGTGCCCGGCGCCATCATGTAGCGCGCGGTCTCGCCCGACGAATCGTCCAGAAGGGTGATGCGCGGACGCAGGTCTTCCTTCTTCTTCGCGGTGCGCGACGAACGGTCTTCGGTGACGACGCGGCTGGTCATGCCGGTTGCATCGTCGACGTGCTCGGTCAGCGTGCGGGTGTCGATCAGGTCCTGATACTTCACCACGCCCGAGGTTTCGGTGATGATCGGCAGCGAGAACGGATCCCACTCGGCCAGGCGTTCGCCTTCCTTCACCGAAGCGCCGTCGGTGTGGAGCAGCACGGTACCGTAAGGCACGCGGCTGATCGCACGTTCGCGGCCTTCGCTGTCGAACACCACGATCTCGCCGTTGCGGGCCAGCGACAGGCGGCGACCGCGCTTGTCGACGATGGTCGGGATGTCACGATACTCGACACGGCCGTCGCAGATCGATTCCAGGTGGCTGGTTTCGTTGAGCTGCGCGGCACCGCCAATGTGGAAGGTACGCATGGTGAGCTGGGTGCCCGGTTCACCGATCGACTGTGCGGCGATGACGCCGACAGCTTCACCGATGTTGACCGGAGTACCGCGGGCCAGGTCACGGCCGTAGCACTTGCCGCAGACGCCCTGCTGAGCTTCGCAGACCAGCGGCGAACGGATGCGGGCAGCCTGCAGGCCGGTCGCCTCAATCGCGGCCACAGCGGCTTCGTCGAGGAGCTGGCCCTTGGCGGCAACCGTGTTGCCTTCCTTGTCGAGGATGTCCTCGGCCAGGGTACGGCCCAGGATACGCTCGGCCAGCGAGGCGATGGTCGAACCACCCTGCACGATCGAACGCATTTCCAGCGCACGCTCGGTACCGCAATCCTCGATCACGACAACGCAGTCCTGCGACACGTCGACCAGACGGCGGGTCAGGTAACCCGAGTTCGCCGTCTTGAGCGCGGTGTCGGCCAGACCCTTACGGGCGCCGTGGGTCGAGTTGAAGTATTCAAGAACGGTCAGACCTTCCTTGAAGTTCGAGATGATCGGCGTTTCGATGATCTCGCCCGACGGCTTGGCCATAAGGCCGCGCATACCGCCCAGCTGCTTCATCTGCGCCGGGCTACCACGCGCACCGGAGTGGCTCATCATGTAGATCGAGTTGATCTGCGCCATGCGGCCGGTCTCGGGATCGATCGGCTGAGCCTTGAGCTCTTCCATCATGGCGTTTGCCACCTGGTCGCCGCAACGGCTCCAGGCGTCGATCACCTTGTTGTACTTTTCCTGCTGGGTGATGAGGCCGTCCTGGTACTGCTGCTCGTAGTCGGCAACCAGTTCCTTGGTCTCGTTCACCAGGGCTTCCTTCGAATCCGGGATGATCATGTCATCCTTGCCGAAGGAGATGCCCGCCTTGAACGCGTTGCGGAAGCCGAGCGACATGATCGCGTCGGCGAACAGCACCGTGTCCTTCTGGCCGGTGTGACGATACACCTGGTCGATGACGTCACCGATTTCCTTCTTGGTGAGAAGGCGGTTGACGACGTCGAAGGGCACCGTGTGCGACTTCGGCAGGCATTCGCCCAGCAGCATGCGGCCCGGCGTGGTCTCGAAGCGCTTCATGTACTGCTGACCGTTCTCGTCGGTCTGCGGCACGCGGGCCTCGATCTTCGAGTGCAGGGTCACGGCGCCGACGTGAAGCGCCTGGTGCACTTCGGCCATGTCCGCGAACTTCATGCCTTCGCCCGGTTCACCGGTGCGGTCCATCGACAGGTAGTAGAGGCCGAGAACCATGTCCTGCGAAGGAACGATGATCGGCTTGCCGTTGGCGGGCGAGAGGATGTTGTTGGTCGACATCATCAGCACGCGGGCTTCCAGCTGGGCTTCCAGCGAGAGCGGCACGTGGACGGCCATCTGGTCACCGTCGAAGTCGGCGTTGAAGGCCGAGCAGACGAGCGGGTGCAGCTGGATCGCCTTGCCTTCGATCAGCACCGGCTCGAACGCCTGGATGCCCAGACGGTGGAGCGTCGGCGCGCGGTTCAGCATGACCGGGTGCTCGCGAATGACTTCGTCGAGGATGTCCCAGACTTCCTTGCGCTCCTTCTCGACCCACTTCTTGGCCTGCTTCAGGGTCATCGACAGACCCTTGGCGTCAAGGCGCGCGTAGATGAACGGCTTGAACAGCTCGAGCGCCATCTTCTTGGGAAGACCGCACTGGTGCAGCTTGAGTTCCGGACCGGTCACGATGACCGAACGGCCCGAATAGTCGACGCGCTTGCCGAGCAGGTTCTGACGGAAGCGGCCCTGCTTGCCCTTCAGCATGTCGGACAGCGACTTGAGCGGACGCTTGTTGGCACCGGTGATGACGCGGCCGCGGCGGCCGTTGTCGAACAGGGCGTCGACGGCTTCCTGCAGCATGCGCTTTTCGTTGCGGACGATGATGTCCGGCGCACGCAGCTCGATCAGGCGCTTCAGGCGGTTGTTGCGGTTGATGACGCGGCGATAGAGGTCGTTGAGGTCCGACGTCGCGAAACGGCCACCGTCCAGCGGCACCAGCGGGCGCAGTTCGGGCGGAATGACCGGGACGACTTCAAGGATCATCCATTCGGGACGGTTACCCGAATCGATGAACGATTCCACGACCTTGAGGCGCTTGATGATCTTCTTGGGCTTGAGTTCCGACTTGGTCGTCTCAAGTTCCTGGAGAAGGTCCGCACGCTCCTGCTCGAGGTCGAGGTTGATGAGCATGTGCTTCACCGCCTCGGCGCCGATGCCGGCCGAGAAGGCGTCTTCGCCATACTCGTCCTGGGCGTCGAGCAGTTCGTCTTCGGTGAGCAGCTGGTACTTCTCGAGCGGGGTCAGGCCCGGCTCGATGACGATGTAGCTCTCGAAGTAGAGGACACGCTCAAGCTGCTTGAGCTGCATGTCGAGCAGCAGGCCGATGCGCGAGGGCAGCGACTTGAGGAACCAGATGTGCGCGACCGGAGCGGCCAGCTCGATGTGGCCCATGCGCTCGCGGCGCACCTTGGTCACGGTGACTTCGACGCCGCACTTCTCGCAGACGACGCCCTTGTACTTCATGCGCTTGTACTTGCCGCAAAGGCATTCGTAGTCCTTCACCGGACCGAAGATGCGGGCGCAGAAGAGGCCGTCACGCTCGGGCTTGAACGTACGGTAGTTGATGGTTTCCGGCTTCTTGATCTCGCCGAAGGACCAGGAGCGAATACGCTCGGGGCTCGCGAGACCGATCTGGATCTGATCGAAGGTCTCGGGCTTCGCCATCTGGTTGGTGAACTTGGTCAGGTCGTTCATGGTTCAATCCCTCTGGGGGTGAATTCTCTAATCGGACGGAAACTGGGGCGGGCGGAGCGCGGCGGCTCCGCCCGTGATCCCGTTATTCCGCCGCCAGCGCCGTGCCGTCGTCCTCGATGTCGTCGTGGCTCGTAAGCTCGACGTTGAGGCCCAGCGAGCGCATTTCCTTGACGAGAACGTTGAAGCTCTCCGGAATGCCGGCTTCGAAGGTGTCGTCGCCCTTGACGATCGCTTCGTAGACCTTGGTACGGCCGACCACGTCGTCCGACTTCACCGTCAGCATTTCCTGCAGGGTGTAGGCGGCGCCGTAGGCCTGGAGGGCCCAGACCTCCATTTCACCGAAGCGCTGGCCGCCGAACTGCGCCTTACCGCCCAGCGGCTGCTGGGTGACGAGCGAGTACGGACCGATCGAACGGGCGTGGATCTTGTCGTCGACAAGGTGGTGCAGCTTGAGCACGTACTTCATGCCCACCGTGACCTTGCGGTCGAAGCAGTCACCGGTACGGCCGTCGTAGAGGTTCACCTGGCCCGACTCGTCGAGACCGGCGAGCTTGAGCATGTCGGAGACATCCTTCTCGACCGCGCCGTCGAACACCGGCGAGCCCATCGGCACGCCCTTGCGGACGGACTGGGCGAACTCGACGATCTGCTCGTCGCTGCGCGAGTCGATATCGGCGGTGTAGTTGTCGCCGTAGATCTCCTTGAGCAGCTCGCGAACGGCTTCCGGCGGCTGGCCGGCAACCGGGTTCGGGTTGGCCACGCGCCATGCATCCAGCGCCTCGCCGATACGCGCGCCCAGACCGCGGGCGGCCCAGCCAAGGTGCGTTTCGAAGATCTGGCCGACGTTCATGCGCGAAGGCACGCCGAGCGGGTTCATCACGAAGTCGACGGGCGTGCCGTCCTCGAGGAAGGGCATGTCTTCCAGCGGCAGGATGCGGCTGATGATACCCTTGTTGCCGTGACGGCCTGCCATCTTGTCGCCCGGCTGAAGCTTGCGCTTCACGGCAACAAAGACCTTGACCATCTTGAGTACGCCGGGCGCGAGTTCGTCACCGCGTTCCAGCTTCTCCTTGCGGTCCTCGAACTTCTCCTGGATCGCCTTGACGGTGATGTCGTACTGGGTCTTCACCGCTTCGAGCTGCGACTGCATGTGATCGTCCGCAACCGCGAACTTCCACCACTCGTGACGCTCGACCTCGGCCAGCACGTCCTCGGTGATCTCCACGCCCTTCTTGAGGCCCTTGGGCGCCGAAGCGGCAACCTGGCCGAGGAGCATGTCCTTCAGACGGTTGTAGGTGGCGCGGTTGAGGATCGCACGTTCGTCCTCGCGGTCCTTGGCGAGGCGTTCGATTTCCTCGTTCTGGATCGCGCGGGTACGGTCGTCGACCTCGATGCCGTGACGGTTGAACACGCGCACGTCGACGATCGTGCCCGAAACGCCCGGCGGCAGACGCAGCGAGGTGTCACGGACATCCGAGGCCTTTTCACCGAAGATGGCGCGCAGGAGCTTTTCTTCCGGCGTCATCGGGCTTTCGCCCTTGGGGGTGATCTTGCCGACCAGGATGTCGCCCGGGTGCACTTCGGCACCGATGTAGACGATGCCCGCCTCGTCGAGGTTGCGCAGGGCTTCCTCGCCGACGTTCGGGATGTCGCGCGTGATGTCTTCCGGCCCCAGCTTGGTGTCGCGGGCCATCACTTCGAACTCGTCGATGTGGATCGACGTGAACACGTCGTCCTTCACGATGCGCTCGGAGATCAGGATGGAGTCTTCGTAGTTGTAACCGTTCCAGGGCATGAACGCGACGAGCACGTTGCGGCCCAGGGCCAGTTCGCCGAACTCGGTCGACGGGCCGTCGGCGATGGTATCGCCGGCCTGCACGACTTCGCCCACCTTCACCAGCGGACGCTGGTTGATGCAGGTCGACTGGTTCGAACGCTCGAACTTCTGCAGACGGTAGATATCGACGCCCGACTTGCCGGGTTCGATATCGCCCGAGGCGCGGATAACGATACGGGTCGCGTCAACCTGGTCGACGATACCGGCGCGCAGCGCCGAGATCGCCGCGCCCGAATCGCGTGCAACCGTCTCTTCCATGCCGGTGCCGACGAACGGAGCGTCCGCCTTCACGAGCGGCACGGCCTGACGCTGCATGTTCGAGCCCATGAGCGCACGGTTGGCGTCGTCGTTTTCCAGGAACGGAATGAGCGAGGCGGCCACCGAGACGAGCTGCTTGGGCGAAACGTCCATCAGCGTGACCTGATCGCGCGGGCTCATCACGAATTCGCCGTTCTGGCGAGCCGAGACGAGTTCCTCGACGAACGAGCCGTCGGCGTTCAGCTCGGCCGACGCCTGCGCGACGGTGTGCTTCTGCTCTTCCATCGCCGACAGGTAGACCACGTCCTTGGTGACGTGACCGTCGTTCACCTTGCGGTACGGGGTTTCGATGAAGCCGTACTTGTTGACGCGGGCGAAGGTCGACAGCGAGTTGATCAGACCGATGTTCGGGCCTTCCGGCGTTTCAATCGGGCAGATACGGCCATAGTGGGTCGGGTGAACGTCGCGGACTTCGAAGCCGGCGCGCTCACGGGTAAGACCACCCGGCCCGAGCGCCGAAACGCGGCGCTTGTGGGTGACTTCCGACAGCGGGTTGGTCTGGTCCATGAACTGCGAGAGCTGCGAGGAACCGAAGAACTCGCGAACGGCGGCCACGGCGGGCTTGGCGTTGATGAGGTCGTTCGGCATCACGGTCGACACGTCGACCGAGCTCATGCGCTCCTTCACGGCGCGCTCCATGCGGAGCAGGCCGACGCGGTACTGGTTCTCGAGCAGCTCGCCCACCGAACGCACACGGCGGTTGCCGAGATTGTCGATGTCGTCGATTTCGCCCTTGCCGTCCTTGAGGTTCACCAGTTCCTTGACCACGGCGAGGATGTCCTCGACGCGCAGGGTGGTCACGGTGTCCTCGGCATCGAGGCCGAGGCGCATGTTCATCTTGACGCGGCCGACGGCCGAAAGGTCGTAGCGGTCGGCGTCGAAGAACAGGCCTTCGAACAGCGCTTCGGCGGTTTCCTTCGTCGGCGGTTCGCCCGGACGCATGACCTTGTAGATCGCTTCCAGACCCATGTCGCGGTTCTCGGCCTTGTCGGCCTTGAGCGTGTTGCGGATCCAGGGACCGGTGTTGATGTCGTCGATGTCGAGCAGGTCGATCTGGTCGATGCCGGCGCGGTCGAGCGCGTCGAGGTTTTCGGGCGACACCTCGTCGCCGGCCTCGATGTAGATGCGGCCGGTCGACTCGTCGATCAGGTCCTTGGCCGAATAGCGGCCGAAGATTTCCTCGGTCGGGATCAGCAGTTCCTCAAGACCGTCCTTCTGCGCCTTGTTGGCGGCACGCGGGCTGATCTTCTGTCCGGCGGGGAACACGACTTCGCCCGACTTGGCGTCGACGATGTCGAATGCCGGCTTGGCACCGCGCCAGGCTTCGGCCTGGTACGGCAGCTGCCAGCCGCCCGAACCACGCTTCCAGGTCACGGTCTCGTAGAAGTGGTTGAGGATCGCTTCGCTGTCGAGACCCAGACCGAACAGCAGCGAGGTGACCGGCAGCTTGCGCTTGCGGTCGATACGCACGTTGACGATGTCCTTGGCGTCGAACTCGAAGTCCAGCCAGGAACCACGGTACGGAATAACGCGGGCAGCGAAAAGATACTTGCCCGAGGAGTGCGTCTTGCCGCGGTCGTGGTCGAACAGGACGCCCGGCGAACGGTGCATCTGCGATACGATGACGCGCTCGGTGCCGTTGATGAAGAAGGTGCCGTTCTCGGTCATGAGCGGCATGTCGCCCATGTAGACGTCCTGCTCCTTGATATCGAGGACCGAACGGGTCTCGGTCTCGGCATCGACTTCGAACACGATCAGGCGCAGCGTGACCTTCATCGGGGCCGCGTAAGTGATGCCGCGCTGGCGGCACTCGGTCACGTCGTACTTCGGCTCTTCCAGCTCGTAGTGCACGAAGTCGAGTTCGCTGGTGCCCGCAAAGTCACGGATCGGGAAGACCGAGCGCAGGGTCTTCTCGAGGCCGGAAACATAACCGGTCGCCGGGTTCGAACGCAGGAACTGTTCGTAGCTCTCGCGCTGCACCTCGATGAGGTTGGGCATCTGGACGACTTCGTGGATGTCGCCGAAGATCTTGCGGATGCGCTTCTTTGCAGAGCGTACGTGTGCGGGCTTGGTGGCCATGAGCTGGTCTTTTTGCCTCTTCGGTTCGGGGCCGATTCGCGATGAACGACCCCTTGAAAATCTCGTCTGCGAGGACGTAATCCCTGCTGCAAAAGCAGGGCACCCGAAACGCCAAAAGGCCGCCCGGCACGCGCGGAATCCCTGACGGAATGCCCATTGCGGCCAGCAGCCTGATGCATCGGATGAAATCCCGAAGGCCTCCTTCCCGGGCATGCCCCCGCGCATGGGCAGCCTTGCTCGAGGCCATCGAGCGAGGCGACCATATAGGGGCCGGGCCACCCACTGTCAATTTGGCCCACCGGGATCCGCCACCTCCCGCCGCAGTACACAGCCCTGCTGCCAACGCCGCCTTACCGGGAAACAATCATGAACATATCGTTTTTCAATATTATCGATTGACGATAAGCGCGAATCGACTTATTGAATATCGATATCGAACATATCGGAGAACGACCAATGACCCAGTCGCAGATGCACAAGGCCTCCCGCCCGCTCGCCGCGGGGCTGGCCGCACTCCTGACCACCGCCTTCTGGCTGCCGACCGTCTCAGCCCCGGCCGAAGCCGCGGACCACCGGCCGATCGCCGCCGAAACGGGCACCCACGTCACCATCGTCATCGCCGCGCCTTCCGCGCCGGCACTGATGTAATCCTGCCGAAAGAGGGGCAAGCAAACATGACCTCCACCATGCAATCGATCACCCGCGACCCGCTGCTGGCCGTCGCCAAGGGGCTCCTGTGGTTCCTGATGGCCAGCATGATCATCGCCGTCGCCGCCTGCCTCCTGGCCATTCCACTAATGCTGCTGTTCCAGGACGACATCTCGGCACAGATCGCCAAGGACATGCCCCTCGTGATGCCGCAGTTCTTCTGGGTGGTCAGCGCGATCCTGGTTTTCGCCGCACTCCTGTGCGGCATCCTGTTCCGGGTGTTCCAGCTTCTGAAGCGCATCGTCGGCACCGTCGGCGAGGGCGACCCCTTCGTGCCGGACAACGCCCGGCGCCTTACCCAGATGGCGTGGCTGACGCTGGCCGTGCAGTTGCTCGGCGCCCCGCTTGCAGGCCTTGGCGCGATGATCAACAGGATCGGCGAGGGCCATACCCGCATCGACACGATCGGCGGCATTTCCGGCAACGGCCTGCTGCTGATGCTGATCCTGTTCATCCTCGCCCGCGTCTTCCGCAAGGGGGCGGAGATGCGCGCTGACCTCGAAGGAACCGTGTGATGGGCGATGACAGCAACGAAGGAGGCAATATCGTGGTCAAGCTCGACGACCTGCTCTACGCCCGCCGCATGACGCTGACCGAACTGGCCGAGCGCATCGGCATCACCCTGGCAAACCTGTCGATCCTCAAGACCGGCAAGGCCAAGGCGATCCGCTTCTCCACCCTCGAAGCGATCTGCCGGGAACTCGATTGCCAACCGGGTGACCTGCTGGGCTACGCCAGCGAGCAACCGGCCGCCGCGCCCGCAGAGGCCTGAAAGCTGGCCTGAAAGCTGGCCCGAAAGCCGGGCCTGAGAGCCGGGACCGACTCACTTGACTCCGAGGGCGCTTTGCGGCAAAGGCGCCCTCGAACCGTTGGGCCCCGGCCCTTCGTTCATCCGTCCGAGACAGTTGGTGCTCCCGATTTTGCGGGTGCTTAATTTCCAGCCTAGACGGGGAACAGGAAATTTTCCGGCCCTCGCTCCTTATGAAGCGTGGTGCCCTATTCGGGTTTCACCCCGAAGAACTCCTTCCCCATCGCCAACGGACCCGCTCGAAGCGCATCAGCGCTTCGGACAAACGTAGCCGGCCGTGCGGAACGCAAGTTCCAAACGGTCACATGTGAAGGAGTAAGGCATGGATCGTTTGCAGAAAGCCGATTCGGTCGCCCAGCTCAACGCGGTCTTCAACGAGGTCGGCGTGGTGGTCATCACCCGCAACCTCGGCATGTCGGTGGCCCAGTCCACCGCCCTGCGCGGCAAGATCCGTGAAGCCGGTGCTACCTACAAGGTTGCAAAGAACAGTCTTGCCAAGCTTGCCATCGCGGACACCGACTACGTCGGTATCGGCGACTTCCTGACCGGCCCGACGGCCATCGCCACTTCGGTGGACCCCGTCGCAGCTGCCAAGGCCGTCGTCGACTTCGCCAAGACGACCGACAAGATCGAGATCGTCGGCGGCTCGATGGGTTCGCAGGTTCTGGATGCGGCTGGTGTCAAGGCTCTCGCCTCGATGCCCTCGCTCGACGAACTGCGCGCCAAGCTCATCGGCCTCGTTCAGGCTCCGGCGACCAAGATCGCCCAGCTGCAGACCGCTCCGGCGGCCAAGCTGGCGCGCGTCTTCGCTGCCTACGCCGACAAGGCTGCTTGAGTTCAAGCTTAAGCAATTCATTTCGTAACGATTTATCCCGGCGGACCGCATCCAGCACCCCGGGACCACAGATCAGGAGTTATTATCATGGCCGATATCGCCAAGCTTGTTGAAGAACTGTCGCAGCTGACCGTCCTCGAGGCCGCTGACCTCGCCAAGGCTCTCGAAGAAGCATGGGGCGTTTCCGCCGCTGCTGCCGTTGCCGTGGCTGCTGCCCCGGCCGGCGAAGCCGCCGCTGTTGAAGAAAAGACCGAATTCGACGTGATCCTCACCGGCGACGGTGGCAAGAAGATCAACGTCATCAAGGAAGTCCGCGCCATCACCGGTCTGGGCCTGGCTGAAGCCAAGGCTCTCGTCGAAGGCGCCCCGAAGGCCGTCAAGGAAGGCGCTTCGAAGGCTGAAGCCGAAGAAATCAAGAAGAAGATCGAAGAAGCCGGCGGCACCGTCGAGCTCAAGTAATCTTCTTCTCGGGTTCTTCCGAGCAGAAAAAGGAAAGGGCGGCCTCTCGGGGCCGCCCTTTTCGTTTGTGGCGTGCGGAGCTGCCCATCCGCGCATGATCATGTCCGCTTGACCCGGCACGACCATTTCCATAACTCGATATATAACTTGATATGGAGATTCTCATGACCGACGTCGTGGCCCGGTTGGGCGGTATTCTTCTCGGCAGCCGCATGAAGCGCCTGGCCGAACGCCTGCAAGGCGATGCGGCGCGGATCATCGAGGACACCGGCCTCGGCATCCAGCCCAGCCAGGTCCCGCTGCTGACCGCGCTCGACGACGGCGACATGACGGTGGGACAACTGGCCGACGCGGTCGGCTCCAGCCAGCCCGGAGTGACACGCGCGATTGGCCAGCTTGTCGAACTCGGCCTGGTCGAAGCCAGGTCGGGCGCGGACCTGCGCCAGCGGCTTCTCTCGCTAACCCCGGCCGGGAAGTCCGCGATGGCGCGGGTCAAGCTGCAGGTCTGGCCCGGCATCGGCCGCGCCGTGGACGAGATGTGCGAGGGACGCACCTCCGAACTGCTGCAGCACATCACCCGGATCGAGATGGCCTTGAGCGAATCCTCGATGGTGGAACGCCATGCCCGCCTCGGCCAACCGCGCCTGACGGTTCGCGAATTCTCCGACCAGCTCGCCCCCGAATTCCACGACATCAATGCCGAATGGATCGAGGCGATGTTCCGCCTCGAACCCACCGACCGCGAGGTACTGGAAAACCCTCGCGCGCGCATCCTTGATCCGGGGGGCACGATCCTGTTCGTCGAGGCAGAGGGGCTGGGTATCGTCGGCACTTGCGCGCTCCAGAAAACCGGCGCGCATGCCTTCGAACTGACCAAGATGGGTGTGCGCTCCTCCGCGCGCGGCCTGAAGGCGGGCGAGTTCCTGCTGGGCGCAATGATCGCCCGGGCCCGCGAGATGGGCGCCGATCCGCTCTACCTGCTCACCAACAGGAAATGCGAAGCGGCGATCCATCTCTATGAAAAACTGGGCTTCCGCCACGATGCCGGAATCATGGAGCGTTACGGAGCGCGCTACGAACGCTGCAACGTCGCGATGATCCATCCGCTGTGAAACGGGTCATCCGGCGTTCAGCTTCCCGGTCGCAGCTTGCGTCCGGTAAAGGACGAGTCACAAAGGAGCTTGCCCTCTCATGCGAATGCGTTCGAGCAAGATGCGGACGAAGGGGTTTCAGGCGAGAAAGTACCTGCTGGGCGCTGCCGCTCTGGTCATTCTGGGCGCCGGCGCAGCCGAAGCCGAATCCGCCGCCGCAAGACTGCACACGATGAACGTCAATGCCCCTGACGGCTCGATCGTGCAGGTCCAGTATTCCGGTGAGGTCGCTCCCAAAGTCGAGGTCGTTCCCGCCGACCGGGTCCAGTCCGCAGCCATGCCGGACATGGCCGATCCCTTCGCCGCCATGGACGCCATCGCGGCAATCATGGACGCGCGCATGAATGACATGATGCAACAGGCGGCAATGATGCAGGCCCATGCGGCCAGGATGCAACAACAGGCCGCCGCCCAGGACGCCCCCTCGGGCGGATCACCCCTCGTCATGACCGGCGTCATGACCGGCGACATGCCGAAAGGCGCGCAGGTGACGTACTATTCGACAAGCACCGACGCCAACGGCTGCACCCGCGCGGTGTCCTACAGCTCCGACGGTTCGGGCACCGCACCAAAGATCACACAGGCGGCGTCGGATAGGTGCGAGGCGGTCAGCCCCTCTACCAGGACAATCCCGGCCAAGGTCGAAAGGCCGGCGGAACCACCCAGACAGGCCATGCCCGCCACCACGATCTGAAACCCGAAATCATCCCCGGCCTCGCCATCCCCTACCCCCGATGAGGTCCGGAAGAGAGGGCGCCACCGCATCCCCCCCGCGGCGGCGCCCTTTTCCTATGCAGCCCGACTACTTCTGCTTTTCGAGGTAATCGATGATCTCGGCGCGCTTCACGGGATCGGGAACCGCGATCACCATGCGTGTGCCCGGCACCATCTTCATCGGCCCCTGCAGCCACGTATCGAGCGCCTGGCGATCCCAGGTTATGCCGGACTGGCGCAGCGCCGAACTGAACGGGAAACCGGCGACATCGCCGGCCTTGCTGCCAACGATGCCGTGCAGCGTCGGCCCGACGCCGTTGCGCCCGGCCTCCACCGAGTGGCACGACCGGCAGATCGCGAATGCCGGGGGCGCCGTCTCCGCGCTGCTGGTCGCTGCAGGTTCGGGCTGCGTCGTCGTGGCAGACGCCGCCGACGGCTTTTCGTTCCCCGACGCGCTGCCGGATTGGCTGGCGGAATCCCCGCCCGATCCTCCACAGGCCGCTAGCAGCGCAAGCGGCGCGATGGTGATCATCGACTTCAGTTTCATGCGGAAGCTCCAAAACCTGGCCTGACCTGTCGGTCCTTTTCGGCGACGTTCCGTATTATGTCGGGACCTTGAAGGGAAGTGACTGATCCAGCGCAAATCCGCTTTCGTTCATGGTCCCAAACGCCTATCGCCCGGCGACCATGGCGACACGTGACCTGCCCTCGACCTTCCGCACCGAACTGGCGGCCACCCTGCGCCTCGCCGGACCGCTGGCGCTTGCCAACCTGCTGCAGATGGCGGTCTTCGCCACCGACGTGATCTTTGTCGCCCGGCTTGGCCAACTGGCACTGGCCGCCTCGAGCCTTGCCGTTGCCATCGTTGCGCTGCTGGCGATGGGCCTCAACGGCGTTACCGGCGCGGTCGCCCCGCTGATCGCCGCAGAAATCGGCCGCCGCCACAACTCGGTGCGGGAGGTGCGTCGCTCTACCCGCATGGCGCTGTGGATCGCGGTGCTGATCGGTGCGGCCTGCATCGGCCTGTGCTTTTTCGGCGGCGCCTTCATGCGGCTGACCGGGCAGGCACCCGAAGTGGTCGCACTGTCCGGCCACTTCATCCGGGTGATCGCGATCGCGATCGTGCCCATGGCGGTGGCCAACGTGTTGCGCACGTTTGTCTCCGCGCTGGGACGGCCGTTCTTCGCCACGGCGATTACTGCCTTGTCCATCCTCGTCAACGTGCTGGGCAACTACACGCTGGTCTTCGGCCACTTCGGCTTCCCGGCACTGGGCCTGACCGGCTCGGCGCTGTCGAGCATTCTTACCGCCTGCATGACCGTCATCGCCTATGCCCTGGCCATCTCGGCCGACCGCAAGCTGCGCCGCTACCACGTGTTCGGCCGGATGTGGCGGATCGAGACCGAACGCATGCGCCAGATCCTCGCGCTCGGTCTGCCGATCGCCGCCACGCTGATCGCCGAGGGCGGCCTGTTTTCGGGCGCCGCCTTCCTGATGGGCCGGATCGGCGAGGCGCAGCTGGCCGCGCACACCGTCGCCCTGCAGATCGCCGCCTTCGCCTTCCAGGTGCCGTTCGGCGTCGGCCAGGCCGCAACGATCCGCGTCGGCTATCACTACGGCGCGGGCAACAGGCACGGCGTCGGCCATGCCGGCAGCGCAGCGATCGCGATCTCGATGGCGTTCATGATCGTCTCGGCCTCGACCATGCTGGTGTTCCCGCGCTTCATCCTCTCGGCCTATGTCGACGTGAGCGCCCCCGAGAACGCGGTGCTGGTCGCCTTTGCCCTGCAGTTCCTGTTCGTGGCAGCGATATTCCAGCTGACCGATGGCTTGCAGGCCGTCGTCGCCGGCGCCCTGCGCGGCATTCAGGATACCCGCGTGCCGATGATGATTGCCCTGTTCGGCTACTGGGTGGCGGGCTTCGCGACCTCTGCCGCGCTTGGCCTGTTCACCCCGCTGGAAGGCGTTGGTGTGTGGATCGGCCTTGCCGTCGGCCTGACCGCCGCGGCCATCCTGCTGCTGGTGCGCTGGCACTGGCGCGAGCGGTTTCACCTCGCGCCGCTATGAGGCTGGAAGCGAGACCGTCATGCACTCGTCTCATCCCGCACTTACACCGACCTGAAATTTTTTGACGGGTCATCGCTTGACGAGACCCCGAGGCCGAACCATATCCGCGGCCGTTGGCACTCTGCATGCCAGAGTGCCAATTCCAGTTTCTTGCCCTTTTAGTTCGTAGGATAAGGGAGAATCCCATGACTTTCCGCCCGCTGCACGACCGTGTTCTCGTGCGCCGCGTCGAGGCCGAAGAAAAGACGGCCGGTGGCATCATCATCCCCGACAGCGCCAAGGAAAAGCCGGCTGAAGGCGAAATCGTCGCCGTCGGCACCGGCGCCCGCGCTGAAAACGGCACCATCACTCCCCTCGACGTCAAGGTTGGCGACCGCGTGCTGTTCGGCAAGTGGTCGGGCACCGAAGTCAAGGTCGGCGGTGAAGACCTGCTGATCATGAAGGAATCGGACATTCTGGGCGTGATCGGCTGATCACCCGAATTTCCGCGTTTTTCATATTTTCTGGAAGGATTTAAAACATGGCAGCCAAGGACGTAAAGTTCGGCCGCGACGCGCGTGAACGCATTCTCGCCGGCGTCGACACCCTCGCCAACGCCGTCAAGGTGACCCTGGGCCCCAAGGGCCGCAACGTCGTGATCGAGAAGAGCTTCGGCGCTCCCCGCATCACCAAGGACGGTGTTTCGGTCGCCAAGGAAATCGAACTCAAGGACAAGTTCGAGAACATGGGCGCCCAGATGCTGCGCGAAGTGGCCTCGAAGGCCAACGACGCAGCCGGTGACGGCACCACCACCGCGACCGTTCTCGCCCAGGCGATCGTGCGTGAAGGCATGAAGTCGGTTGCCGCCGGCATGAACCCGATGGACCTCAAGCGCGGCATCGACCTCGCTGTCGGCAAGGTCATCGAGAACATCAAGGGCCGCTCGAAGGCCGTTGCCGGTTCCTCGGAAATCGCCCAGGTCGGCGTGATCTCGGCCAACGGTGACACCGAAGTCGGCGAAAAGATCGCCGAGGCCATGGAAAAGGTCGGCAAGGAAGGCGTCATCACCGTCGAGGAGGCCAAGGGTCTCGAATTCGAACTCGATGTCGTCGAAGGCATGCAGTTCGACCGCGGCTACCTCTCGCCCTACTTCGTCACCAACCCCGAGAAGATGACGGTCGAGCTCGAGAACCCGTACATCCTCATCCACGAGAAGAAGCTGTCGTCGCTCCAGGCGCTGCTGCCGATCCTTGAAGCCGTGGTGCAGTCGGGCCGTCCGCTCCTCATCATCGCCGAGGACATCGAGGGTGAAGCCCTTGCCACGCTCGTCGTCAACAAGCTGCGTGGCGGCCTGAAGATCGCTGCCGTCAAGGCTCCGGGCTTCGGCGATCGCCGCAAGGCCATGCTGGGCGACATCGCCACGCTGACCGCCGGCGAGATGATCTCGGAAGACCTCGGCATCAAGCTCGAGAGCGTCACGCTCGGCATGCTTGGCCAGGCCAAGAAGGTCACCATCGACAAGGACAACACCGTCATTGTCGACGGTTCGGGTGCCGCTGACGACATCAAGGGCCGCGTCGAGCAGATCCGTGCCCAGATCGAAGTCACCACCAGCGACTACGACCGCGAAAAGCTCCAGGAGCGTCTCGCCAAGCTGGCTGGCGGCGTGGCCGTCATCAAGGTCGGCGGCGCGACCGAAGTCGAAGTGAAGGAACGCAAGGACCGCGTCGACGACGCTCTCCACGCGACCCGCGCTGCCGTCGAAGAAGGCATCGTCCCCGGTGGCGGCACCGCGCTGCTCTACGCAACGCGCGCCCTCGATGGCCTGACCGGCGCCAACGACGACCAGACCCGCGGCGTCGACATCGTCCGCAAGGCGATCACCGCTCCGCTGAAGCAGATCGCCGAGAACGCGGGCCACGACGGCGCCGTCGTCGCCGGCAAGCTGCTCGACGGTTCGGACGAATCGCTCGGCTTCAACGCCGCGACCGACGTTTATGAAAACCTCGTCGCCGCCGGCGTCATCGACCCGACCAAGGTCGTGCGCACCGCGCTGCAGGATGCGGCTTCGGTCGCCGGTCTCCTGATCACCACCGAAGCGGCGATCAGCGAAAAGGCCGACGACAAGCCCGCCATGCCGGCGATGCCCGACATGGGCGGCATGGGCGGCATGGGCGGTTTCTAAGGGGCGGCTTCTAAGCCAACCACGTCACCGACGCGAATTGGGGCCGGAGAGAGCGATCTCTCCGGCCCTTTTCGTTTGCCGCCCGCCCGACGATGCCTGACGAAGCCTGGCGAGGCCCGAGAAGGACTTGCAATCCTGCCCACGCGAATCCGAATCCATCGCGAAACCGACAGGATCATGCCGGTTCCCGCAATTGCCCGCATGGACCATGCAGTTCGTCGCGTGGCTCTGGCGTTTTGCCGAATCCGTATTAACTCTTGGGGAACGGATAAAAAGCTAGGGTAGTTCTGCATGATCGGGGCAGACAAACTCGTTGCGCGGTGCCTTGCCGGCACGCAGCGCTTCTTGAAGGTCGCAACACTTGTCGCTGCCGGCGCGGTTTCGCTCGCGCCTGCCCATGCGGGCAACATCGACGAATTCCAGGAATCCTTTGATTCGGTGTTCGGCACCGAACAACGTGCGCCGCGAACGTTCTCGAACGATTTCGAGCGGCGTCTGGCCGGCGTTGCCGAAGCCTCGCAGGGACGCATCGGCGTGGCCGCGGTGGACCTCTCCACCGGCCGCACCGTCGATGTGCTGGGCAGCCAGCGCTTCCCGATGGCCAGCACCAGCAAGGTTGCCATCGCCGCCACTTTCCTGGACGGCGTGGACAAAGGCAAGTGGAGCCTGTCGAGCGAATATCCGCTGATGATCCCGGTCGCCTCGGCGCCGTTCTCCAGCCCGATCGCCCCGGTCCGTCCCGGCGCCTACATGTCGGCCCGGCAACTCCTCGAACTGATGATCACCCGGTCGAACAACTATGCGACCGATGCCCTGCTCAAGGTCGTCGGCGGCCCCGCCGCCGTCAATGCCTGGGTCCGCCGCGCCGGGATCGAGGACTGGCACATCGACCATGACATCGCCACGCTGGTACGCGACGACGGCGCCATCAATCCCGCCAAGGTAGTCGACAAGCGTGACAGCGCCACCCCGCTGGCCATGGTCGAACTCCTGACCGGCATCTACCAGGGCAAGTGGCTGACCCCAAGCAGCCGCAGTGTGCTGATGGGCGCGATGGGCCGCTGCGTCACCGGACGCAACCGCATCCGCGCCGGCCTGCCCAGCGGTGTCACCGTCTCGCACAAGACCGGCTCGCTCAACAACACCTCAAGCGACATCGGCTTCATCGAGACCGCGGACGGCCGCGCCTATGCTGTGGCCATCTACGTCACGGGCCAGGGCAGCCGCCCGGCCCGCGAAGCACGCATCGCCAGCATCGCCCGCACACTCTACGAAGGTTACCTGGCCGACGCCGGCAGCTACCGCCGCACCGCCTCGGCGCGCTGAGAGTAGATATTCCCAAACGAAAAGGCCCGCCGGATCGCTCCGGCGGGCCTTTTCGTTTGGGGCTGGCTGCCCGGACCGAAGCCCGGGCTTGTCACCTCAGTGCCTTAACCCTCAGTGCTGGGCCGAGGAATCATGCGGTTCGTTCTCCGCATTGGTGACATCGGCCGCAGCGGCGGCAGCATCGGCAGCGGTGTCGTCGAGGGTCTTCTCGGCAGACTTGGCGGCTTCGCTGGCGGCATCCTTGGTGTCGTCGGCAGCCTGCGCGGCCTTGTCACCCGCGGCGTCAACCGCATCGCCCATGTCGTCAGCGGCCTGCGAGACGTCCTCGGCAGCCGAGGTCGCGGTGTCGCTGGCGGCATCCTCGGTCTTCTGCGAGCAGGCGGCGAGCGAAAGCGCCGCGGCAGCGACAGTCACGGCGATCATGGTCTTGCGCATGTGTTCAGTCTTCCCTCTTTGCTGAAGTCGTCGCCGGTGGCCGCACGCAGCTGCCTGGGGGGCCGGTTCCGCTTCCTGACAGGTCGCGCAAGGATTAGGCCTCGTGCGCGTGCGTTTCAAGCATGCGCTCCCAAACGGCGGACAGGCGATCCGGTTCCCGGTGGATAGCGAATTATGCCCATTCCCTTTTTCGAGAGCGGTGCTGACGCGCCGCGCGGGCGCTGCTACGGATCGTGCCATGGATTCCAAGCAGCATCTCTATCTCGTCGACGGCTCGGCCTACATCTTCCGCGCCTATCACCGCCTGCCGCCGCTGACCAACCCGGAAGGAACGCCCGTGGGCGCGGTCTACGGCTATACGACGATGCTGTGGAAGCTGGCCGAAGACCTCAACAAGGCCGACGGACCGACCCACCTCGCGGTGATCCTCGATGCCGGCAGCCATTCGTTCCGCAACGACATCTACGAGGACTACAAGGCCAACCGGCCCCCGCCGCCTGAGGATCTCGTCCCCCAGTTCCCGCTGATCCGCGACGCCACCCGTGCCTTCTCGCTGCCCTGCATCGAGGAAGTGGGCTTCGAGGCGGACGACCTGATCGCCTCCTACGCCCGCACCGCCACCGCGCAGGGCTGGGACGTGACTATCGTCTCGTCCGACAAGGACCTCATGCAGCTGGTCGGCAAGTGCGGCATCGGCGGCGGCTGCGTCGACATGCTGGACACCATGAAGAACCAGCGCATCGATATTCCCGAAGTGATCGAGAAGTTCGGCGTACCGCCGGAAAAAGTGGGTGACGTACTGGCACTGATGGGCGACTCGGTCGATAACGTGCCGGGCGTCTTCGGCGTCGGCCCCAAGACCGCGACCAAGCTGATCCAGGACTACGGCGACCTCGAATCCGCGCTCGCCGCCGCGCCCGCGATGAAGAAGTCGAAGCTGCAGGAACGCCTGATCGAACAGGCCGAGCAGGCGCGCCTGTCGAAGGTGCTGGTCACGCTCAAGGAAGACTGCACGCTGCCGATGGCGCTGGAGGACTTCAAGCTCGACGCCATTCCGCCCGCCCCGCTGGCCGAATTCCTCGGCAGGCACGGTTTCACCAGCCTGCTGAAGCGCCTCGACGGCGGCCACGGCAGCCCCGAACGCGCGACCCAGCTCAATCCCGCCAAGCCGGTGACCGCCGCTGGCGGCCCGACCGAAGGCGCCGCCCGCCAGCCGCTGCCCGAATGGCCCGCCATCGACCATGCCGGCTACGAATGCGTGCAGACGGTGGAAGCGCTGGAACGCTGGATCGCCAAGGCCGCCGCCGCCCACGTCGTGGCCGTCGATACCGAGACCTCGATGCTCGATTCGATGCAGGCCGACCTTACCGGCGTCAGCCTCGCCATCGGCCCCAACCAGGCCTGCTACATCCCGCTCGGCCATGGCGGCTCGGACATGTTCGCCGAAAAGCCCGAACAGGTTCCGCTCGATACCGCGATCGCGCTGCTGAGACCGCTGCTGGAAAGCGATGCCGTCCTCAAGATCGGCCAGAACATCAAGTACGACCTCAACGTGCTGGCGCGCTACGGTATCGCTGTCGCACCGATCGACGACACCATGATCGTCAGCTTCTGCCTCGATGCGGGCCGCTCGGTCGACGGAATCGGCGGCGGCCACGGCATGGACGAACTGTCCCAGCGCCACCTGCTGCACACGCCGATCGCGTTCAAGGACGTCTGCGGCACCGGCAAGAAGGCGATCCCCTTCGGCGAAGTGCCGCTTTCGCGCGCCACCGAATATGCCGCGGAAGATGCCGACGTCACCTGGCGCCTGCACGCCCTGCTCAAGCCGCGCCTGTCCGATGAAGGCGGCACGCGCATCTACGAGCGGGTCGACCGCCCGCTGATCCCGGTCGTCGCGCAGATGGAGCGCCACGGCGTCAAGGTCGACCGTGAAAAGCTGGCCGAGCTTTCCAGCCAGTTCGCCGAAGCCATCGGCGCCCTGGAGGCCGAGATCCATGCCAGGGTCGGGCAGGAATTCACCATCGGCAGCCCCAAGCAGCTGGGCGAGATCCTGTTCGACAAGCTCGGCTACAAGGGCGGCAAGAAGGGCAAGAGCGGCCAGTATTCGACCGACCAGTCGGTGCTCGAAAAGCTGGCCGGCGAAGGCGCCGACGTCGCCACCAAGGTGCTCGAATGGCGCCAGCTGTCCAAGCTGCGCTCGACGTATACCGAGGCACTGCAAGCCGCGATCAATCCGAAGACGCAGCGTGTCCATACCAGCTACAGCCTGGTCGGCGCCCAGACCGGACGCCTGTCCTCGACCGATCCGAACCTGCAGAACATCCCCATCCGCACCGAGATCGGCCGCCAGATCCGCGACTGCTTCGTGGCCGAGCCCGGCCATGTCCTGCTCGCTGCCGACTATTCGCAGATCGAACTGCGCCTTGCCGCGCACATGGCCGACGTGCCCAGCCTCAAGGAAGCCTTCGCCAATGGCGAGGACATCCACGCCCGCACGGCGATGGAGATGTTCGGCCACGTCGACCGCGACACCCGCGGGCGGGCCAAGACGATCAACTTCGCGATCCTCTACGGCATCTCGCGCTGGGGCCTTGCCGGCCGTCTCGGCACCGAGGCCGACGAGGCGCAAGCGATGATCGACCGCTATTTCGAACGCTTCCCGGGTATCCAGCGCTATATCCACGAAACGCTCGAGACCGTGCGCGCCAAGGGCTATTCGGAGACCCTGTTCGGCCGCAAGACCTGGTTCCCGCGCATCAATTCCAAGAACGGCGCCGAGCGTCAGGGCAGCGAACGCGCGGCAATCAACGCGCCGATCCAGGGCACCAGCGCCGACATCATCAAGCGCGCGATGGCCCGCATGAACCCGGCACTGGCCGAGGCCGGGCTCGGCCATGTCCGCATGCTGCTGCAGGTGCACGACGAACTCGTGTTCGAATTGCCCGAAGCCGACGTGGCTGCCGCCTCAGAAGTGATCCGCAGGGTCATGGCGACGGCGGCGGAACCGGCGGTGAAGCTGGACGTGCCGCTGGGCGTGGAGATCGGCCACGGGCTGAGCTGGGGCGCGGCGCACTAGGTCGTAAACTCCGCTAAAACGAGGACCAAGGGGAACTTGCTGCGCCGCAGCATCGTTCCCCCCTCATGACCAAGCTGATCGAACGCTACGTCGGCGTGCTGCCAGACTGGGCCGCGCAAGTCCTTATCGCGGTGATTGCAGGCGCCTTGGGCGCGGCCATCGCCCTTGCGGCACACTTCGTGCTGTTCCGCATACTGCGCCGCATCGTCACGTCCAGTACCAGCCAGTCCGACGACATTCTCGTCGCCCGTCTCGCCCGCCCGACGCGCTGGGCCTTCATGGCCATGGGTATCGTGCTGGCCGCCCGGCAGACCCCGGCGCTCAGTGATTTCTGGGAACGCGTCGCCGGTTTCGTGATGCCGCTGCTGACCGGCTGGATCGCCATTGCCATCCTCCACGCGCTGGTCGATGCCATGACCCTGCGCGCCGACATATCGGTGGAGGACAACCGCAGCGCCCGCCGCCGCCGCACCCGCCTTGCCATCCTCAGCCGCATCGCGACTTTCGTGATCGTGTTCCTGGTGGTCTCGCTGATGCTGTTCTCGATTCCCGGCGTGATGAAGGTGGGCGCCACGTTGATGGCCTCGGCCGGTCTTGCCGCGCTTGCCGTCGGTGCCGCCGCCCAGCCTGCCCTGAAGGCGCTGATCGGCGGTTTCCAGATGGCATTGACCGAACCGATCTCGATCGACGACGTCGTCATCATCGACGGCGAATGGGGCCGGATCGAGGAAATCCGCACGACCTACGTCGTCGTCAATCTCTGGGACCAGCGCCGGCTGGTCGTGCCCACCACGCGCTTCCTCGAGGATACCTTCCAGAACTGGACCAAGACGACCTCCCAGTTGCTCGGCACGGTGATGCTCTATCTCGATCCCGCCACAGACATCACGCCGCTGCGAGAAGAATATACCCGCGCCGTCACCGCCCATAGGCTGTTCGACGGCCGCGCACAGGTGCTGCAGGTCACCGACCACAGCGCCCAGGCCATGGAAGTACGCCTGCTGATGAGCGCGCGCGACGGGCCGACGCTGTTTGACTTGCGCTGCGCGATGCGTGAACACATGCTCGACTGGATCCGCCGCGAGATGCCTGAAGCCCTGGTGCGGCGCCGCACGCTGCAAGTGGCACCAGTCGAACTGGCCGCCGGGCCCTCGATCTCCGAAGCCGTCGCCGATCTTGGCGCGCGGCGCGCCTCCCGCTAAAGCACTTGCGGCCGGCGCCCGACTGCGGCACTCGCAGGCGCATGATCCGTGCTTGTGCCGCCGTCCTCGCCCTGCTGCTCGCGCCTGCCGCAGCGGTCCCCGCCCATGCCGGGATCCCGGTCTGCAGCTACCGCGTCGAAGCAAGCTTCCCCCACGATCCCACCGCCTTCACCGAGGGGCTCTTCTACGCGAACGGCCTGCTCTACGAGAGCACCGGCCGCGAAGGCGCCTCGCGCATCGTGGTGCGCAAGCTGGAAGATCCCACCCCGCTGACCCAGGCCGAGATCGATCCCAGCCTGTTCGGGGAAGGCATCATCGACTGGAAGGACCAGATCATCAGCCTCACCTGGCGCGGCGGCCAGGGCTTTCGCTGGGACCGCAAGACGCTGAAGCCCGTCGGCAGCTTCCACTACGAAGGCGAAGGCTGGGGCATGACGCGCAGCGGCGAGGTGATCTACCAGAGCGACGGCAGCACCAGCCTGCGCCTGCGTGATCCCGCCACCATGCGCCAGACCGGCAGTCTCGCCGTAACCGCCGAGGGCAAGCCGGTGGACAATCTCAACGAGCTGGAATGGATCGACGGCGAGATCTGGGCCAACGTCTGGCTCACCGAGCGCATCGCCCGGATCGATCCGGCCAGCGGAAAGGTGAAGGCCTGGCTCGATCTTTCGGGCCTGCGCCGGGGCGACGGGGCCTCGGGCATGGACGCGGTGCTCAACGGCATTGCCTGGGATGCCAAGGGCAAGCGCATCTTCGTGACCGGCAAGAACTGGTTCGGGATCTACCAGATAACCCCGGTCTGTCCGTGAAGCCGCGCCTGCCCCCCTTTCCAGGGAGGGCAGGCACGGCTCTCAACCGTGATTACTCGCCGTGCTTTTTCGGCCGGGTCGGTTCGACCATGCCCGGGGCAATGAAACCGAGCGGCGCGACTTCCAAGGCGCGCTTCTTCAGTTCGCCCTTCATCCGCGCATATTCGGATTCCATTTCCTCGGTCACCGTGGCGCGGCTGTCTTCCAGCGCCTCGTCGAAATCCGCCATCGTAACGGTTTCCACATCGGCCCCGCGCTTGCGGATGGCAATGAGGCCGGCCCGGCGCACCACGTCCTCGAGATCGGCACCGGTGAAGCGCGCCGTCCGCGCGGCGATATCCGCCAGCGATACGTCGTCCGCCAGCGGCATCTTCGCGGTATGGATACCGAGGATATGCGCGCGCCCGCCCTCGTCCGGCGTGCCGACGTAGACCAGTTCATCGAACCGGCCGGGACGCAGCAGCGCCGGATCGACCAGCGTCGGCCGGTTGGTCGCGCCGACCAGCACCACCGACTGAAGTTCCTCCATGCCGTCCATCTCGGCAAGGATGGTGTTGACCACCCGCGCCGTCACTTGCGGTTCGCCCATAGCGCTGCCGCCGCGTGCGGGCACGAGGCTGTCGATCTCGTCGATGAAGATCACGCAGGGTGCCACTTGCCGCGCGCGGGCAAAGAGGCGGGCGATCTGCTGCTCGCTCTCGCCGTACCACTTGGACAGGAGATCGGACGACTTGATCGAGATGAAGTTCGCCTCCGCCTCCTTGGCCACGGCCTTGGCGAGCAGTGTCTTGCCGGTTCCGGGCGGCCCATAGAGCAGGAATCCCTTGGCTGGCCGGATCCCCAGCTTGCGGAACGCCTCGGGGTTCTTCAGCGGCAGTTCAATGCCTTCCTGCAGCTTCTGCTGCGCCTCGTCGAGCCCGCCGATGTCGGACCAGCCGATGTCGGGTACCTGGACCATGACCTCGCGCATGGCCGAAGGCTGGACGCGCCGCAGCGCCTCGACAAAGTCCTCACGGATCACCTGCAGGCTTTCGAGCACTTCGGCCGGGATCGTGCGCGCTTCCAGATCGAGCTGCGGCATGATCCGGCGCACCGCCTCGATCGCAGCTTCCCGCGCGAGCGCGGCGATATCGGCGCCGACAAAGCCATGCGTCGTGCGGGCGAGTTCCTTGAGGTCCACCTGGTCGCCCAGCGGCATGCCGCGGGTGTGGATGCCGAGGATTTCGCGGCGTCCGTTCTCGTCCGGCACCCCGATCACGATCTCGCGGTCGAACCGGCCGGGACGGCGCAGTGCCTCGTCGATCGCATCGGGCCGGTTGGTCGCGGCGATGACCACCACATGGGCACGGCTGTTGAGCCCGTCCATCAGCGTTAGCAGCTGCGCGACAAGGCGCTTTTCCGCCTCCCCGTGGACCTGGTCGCGCTTGGGGGCGATGGAATCGATCTCGTCGATGAAAATGATCGCGGGCGCCGCCTTCGCCGCTTCCTCGAACACTTCGCGCAGCGCCTTCTCGCTCTCGCCATAGCCCGAGCCCATGATCTCGGGCCCGTTGATCGAGAAGAAGCTCGCCTCGCTCTCGTTGGCGACGGCCTGGGCAAGACGCGTCTTGCCGGTGCCCGGCGGGCCATGCAGCAGCACGCCCTTGGGCGGCGCGACACCCAGACGGGTGAACAGTTCGGGATAGCGCAGCGGCAGTTCCACCATCTCGCGCAACTGGCGGATGGTGTCGGCCATGCCGCCAACGTCGTCGTAGTTGACGTCACCGCGGGTGGTATCAGCTTCCTCGAACAGCTCGCGCAGTTCGACTTCGGTATTCTCGTCGATATGGACGATGCCGCGCGGCGTCGTCGAGACGACATTGAGGCGGATCTGGGTCAGCGCGAAGGCCGGCGCATTAAACATGCGGCGCAGTTCGGGCGGAATGTCGGCAACCTGCTGCTGGCCGGTGGTCGCGACGATATCGCCCTGCACCATCGGACGGCCGAAGAAGTTGCGCTTGAGCGCGCCGGACGGCCCTTGCAGGCGCATGTCCTTCTGCGCGGGTGCAAAGACCACCCGCTGCGCGGGGCGCGATTCCGCCTTGCGCACGCTGACATGCTCGCCCGAGCCGACTTCGGCATTGACGCGCTGAAGACCATCGAGCCGGATCACCGAGAGCCCTTCGTCTTCCGGATAGGCCAACACGGCACGGGCCACCGTCACGGTTTTTCCGGTCACTTCCAGCACGTCGCCTTCCATCGCGCCGATCGCCGAGAGCGAGGCGCGCGACAGGCGGGCAATGCCCTGTCCGCTTTCTTCCTGCCGGGCCGCCGCGACCTGCAGCTTGACCACCCGTTCGTCCACCTGGGTTGGGACTTCCGCCATGACTGTCCTTTCAAGTTCCCGATGCTGGTTCTGCGCTTCGGCCTCCCCGAACGGGCAAGGCAGAGACGATGGGAACGTGCTCAAGGAACTAGGTATGCGCCTGAGGGATTTCAAACGGACGAAAGGCCGGATTGCTCCGAACGGGCCGGGCGCGCGATGCAAAGCACATCCATTTTGCCGGATTAGGGCGCGTCTCGCGGGCACAAAAAAAGGCCCGGACGTTACCGACCGGGCCGTGGAAGTTTTGGGAGAGGATGCCTGAAAGGCAGGATCTGTATGCCTCCCGGCGACCAATTGTGCAAGTGCGAAATAGCCAGCGCAATGTTGCAATATATGCAATTTAAGTTGCGAAGTATCGAACTACACCGCGTAATTCGGCAAAGATCGTGCAAATCCAGTGCATTGAAAAGTGAATCACGCCTCATGATTGAACGCAGCGCAATCGGCAGGGCGATGGATTCGTGCCCGCTGACCAGCGTTGTCTGCTGCGACGCGAAATTTCCTAACCTTATTTAGCACTTCCCCACCCAACAGTTCCGCGAAAGAACGGGTAGGAACCGATTCGGCGGCAATGCCACGCCAGACGCCGCTCCAGACTGGACACCAAACGCCATCAACCGGAAACACGAAAGGCCGGGCTCGCAGTCGCGAGCCCGGCCTTCTCCGGCCATCCCCGTGCGCTCAATGCGCAAAAAGCAGTGCCGGCGCGCCCTTGTCGCTCAGGAAATAGGCAGTGACCCCGCCGAACAGGAATTCGCGCATGCGGCTCTTGCCGTAAGCGCCCATGACCAGCAGGTCTGCCTGGGCCTGGCCCACCGCGACGGCCAATGTCTCCTCCGTCGATCCCCGACGCTCCAGTTCCTCGAACTCGGCGTGGATGCCGTTGCGCGACAGATAACGCAGTGCATCGGTCGCGGGGAAACCGCCCACCTTCTCGATCACCGAGACGACCTTGACCAGTTCACAGCTTCCCAGCAGCGGAATCGCAGCCTTGAGCGCGGCAGCGGACTGCTCTCCACCGTCCCAGGCGATCACTGCTCGGCGGATCGGCAGGCTGAGACGGCCATCATCGGGCAGCGCCAGCACGGGAGCGCGGGCAGACAGCGCCACCGGGCCCACCATTCCGCCCGACCGCGTGAGCACGACAAGATCCGCCAGCCGCGCGGCGGCCGCCAGCGCGGGCACCGGATCGTCTTCGCTGCGAACCACTTCGAAAGGCACGTCGCCGCGGGCAAGGCGGGTTTCCACCGCATCCGCTGCAGCATCATCGTCGGACCGGGCACGGTCGAGCGCTTCGCTGATCACATAGCTGCCGCCCATCGGGTCCATCGCGATGTAGCGCGACACCGGTGTATCGACGAGCACGGTGACGTGGCCATCAAGATGGCGCGCCAGTTCCAGCGCCGTATCGAGACGGGCATCGCTGGCGGGCTTGCGGTCGGCGTTCACGAGTATCGAGCGCATGGCATTTCTCCGTTTTTCCGGTCCTGCATAGCCCATGGGTATGCCGCCACCATGACCGAGATCAAAGCGCCGATTGGCGCGGGCGCTTTCCGGCATGCTGCCGGCTTTCAGGCACTCCCCTGGTCGATGGAGAGTTGCCCCGCGCGTTCAAACAGGTCGAGCACAACCGCCTCGCGCTCGCGAGAGCGGATCGCCGCCTCGAAATGAATACGCCGGGATGGTCGGGGCAGGACTTCGACCAGCGCCCCTGCCGCCAGTTCACCGCGCACCATCGTCTCGGGCAATACCGCCGCCCCCTGCCCGCAGGCTACGATTTCGATCAGGGTCCGCACATTGTTGCAGGTGCCAAGCGAGCGCGCCGCAAGGGCGCCACCCTCGAAGGCATCGAGCGTCACGGCATGCAGCGGCGAATGGTCCGGCAGTGACCAGACCGGAAGCGGTCTCGCGAAGCCCCCGGCGGCGGCCACAGCAGGGCTGGCCGCCCAGACCAGTTCGACCGCGCCGATCGGCGCCGTGCGGATGCCCGGGCTCACCACCGGCCCGGCCAGGAAAACGATATCGCAAGTTCCCGCCAGCAAGTGCTGGAGCAGACGCGCCGTGAGGTCGATTTCGATCTCCACCGTCACCCCCGGCCGCTCGCGCTCGATAGCCGCGATGTAGCCGGGCAGGCAGGTTGCCGCCGCGATCTCGCCAGAACCGATGCGCACGTTGCCGGTAGCCCCGGCAAAGTCGCTGGCTTCCAGCAGGACCTGCTCCAGCCCCTGCCGCAGGGGTTCCGCCGTCTCCACCAGCCGCCGCCCGCGCGCCGTCAACACCATGCGCCGTCCGTCGCGCTGGAACAGCGGCACGCCGAGTTGGTCCTCGATCTCGCGCACGCGCGCCGAGATCGCGGGCTGGGTGGTATTGAGTCTTTGTGCCGCAGCTGCGAACGTGCCGAGCCGGTCGATCCACATCAACGTTTCGAGATGGAAAAGGGCGATGCGCTTCATAATTTTGACTTATCGATTCCGATAAAAAACAATCGCTATTCGTAATGGGATTGGCTGTCTAGGTTCGCTCCAAACGGGAGAACAGCATGAACAAGATCTACCCCAGCGCTTCTGCCGCGCTGGACGGACTGCTGAAGGATGGCCTGCTCATCGTCGCCGGGGGCTTCGGCCTTTGCGGCATCCCCGAACGCCTGCTGGACGCGGTGCGCGATTCGGGCGTCAAGGGCCTGACGTTCGCTTCCAACAACGCCGGCATCGATAACGAAGGCATCGGCAAGCTGCTGCGCACCAAGCAGGTGGCCAAGATGATCTCGTCCTACGTGGGCGAGAACAAGGAGTTCGAACGCCAGTTCCTCTCGGGCGAACTCGAAGTCGAATTCTGCCCGCAAGGCACGCTGGCCGAACGCATGCGCGCCGGCGGCGCCGGCATCCCCGGCTTCTATACCAAGACCGGCGTCGGCACGCAGATCGCCGAGGGCAAGGAAGTGAAAGTCTTCCGGGGCGAGGAATATATCCTCGAGGAAGGCATTTTCGCCGACCTGTCGCTGGTGAAGGCATGGAAGGCGGACGAAAGCGGCAACGTCGTGTTCCGCAAGACCGCGCGCAACTTCAACGTGCCTGCCGCCACGTGCGGTAAGATCTGCGTCGTCGAAGTGGAAGAGATCGTCCCCACCGGCTCGCTCGACCCGGATGGCATCCATCTGCCGGGTGTCTTTGTCCAGCGTCTGGTGCTGGGCGCGCCATACGACAAGAAGATCGAATTCACGACTACCCGCGAAAGGGAGACCGCCTGATGAGCTGGACTCGTGACGAAATGGCCGCCCGCGCGGCAAAGGAGCTTCAGGACGGGTTCTACGTGAACCTCGGCATCGGCATCCCGACGCTGGTCGCCAACCATGTTCCCGGCGGCATGACGGTGACGCTCCAGTCGGAAAACGGCATGCTCGGCATCGGGCCCTTCCCTTATCCCGACGAAGTCGACGCCGACCTCATCAACGCCGGCAAGCAGACCGTCAGCGAACTGCCGCAATCGGCCTATTTCGACAGCGCCACCAGCTTCGGCATGATCCGCGGCGGCCACATCGACCTGGCCGTGCTGGGCGCCATGGAGATCGCCGAGAACGGCGACATCGCCAACTGGATGATCCCCGGCAAGATGATCAAGGGCATGGGCGGCGCGATGGACCTCGTGGCCGGCGTGAAGAAGATCATCGTGGTCATGGAGCACAACGCCAAGAACGGCGATCCCAAGTTCATCCCGGCCTGCACCCTGCCGCTCACCGGCAAGAACGTGGTCGACATGATCGTCACCGACCTTGCCGTGTTCCAGCGCCCCGACCACCAAAGCCCGTTCAAGCTGATCGAACTGGCTCCGGGCGTGACGGCGGAAGAAGTCGCCGCTAAGACCACGGCGCATTATTTGACGTGAGAGTCGCCGCACCGGCCCACTCCCGTCCCGAAGAACACGAAAAGGTCCGGGGGACCTTTTCGCTGAGGGGGCCGACCTCCCACGAGTGTATCCTGATGGGAGGTCGGGTGGGGAGTGGGCCGGTGCAGCAAAATCCGCCTGCGGCGGATTTTCAAACAAAGGAGAGTTCCGGATGGCCTACTCTTTGATCACCGCCAATCGGAACTACTCCAGCTGGTCGCTCAGGCCCTGGATGCTGATGAAGGCGCTCGGCATCGATTTTGCCGATCGGATCGAGCCCTTCACGGCGCCTGCCAATTACGACGCGTTCCGCAGCTTTTCCCCCACCGGGCAAGTCCCTGCCCTGATCGACGGAGAGCGGACGGTCTGGGATTCGCTGGGCATCACGCTCTATCTGGCCGACCGTCACCCCGGCGTATGGCCCAGCGACGAAGCCGCCCGTGCCTTTGCACAATGCGCGGTCACCGAAATGCATGGCGGCTTCTCCGCCTTGCGCAACGACTGCACGATGAACGTCGGCACGCGCGTACGACCGAGGGCCATGCGGCCTGCGCTGGTACGCGACGTTGCCCGTCTGAGGGAGATCTTCAGCGAAGGCCTCTCCCGTTTCGGCGGTCCCTGGCTGGCGGGCGAAAAGTTCACCGCGATCGACGCCTTCTTTGCCCCGGTCGCCTTCCGCATCCGCACGTATGGTCTCGACGTCGGCACCTGCCAGGTCTGGGTCGACACCGTACTGGACCACCCGGCCATGAAGCAGTGGGAAACCGAAGCGTTGGCCGAAACCTGGCGCGAGGAAGGCCACGAGGCGGAACTCGCCGAGTGCGGCGACGTGATCGCCGACTACCGCTCGCAGGACTGACCCGATGCGGGTGCTGCTGACCGGCTCCTCGGGCTGGCTCGGCCGCCATCTCGCTCCGCTGCTAGCCTCGCGCGGGCATGACGTGACCGGGCTCGATGTCGCGCCCGGCGCGCATACCCGCGTACTCGGCTCGGTGGCGAACCGCAGCCTCGTGTTCCAGACGGTTGCCCATTACGGCATCGAGGCGGTCATCCACGCAGGCGCGCTGCACAAGCCCGACATCGTCCGTTTCCCGCGACAGGCCTTCATCGACACCAACGTCACCGGCACGCTCAACCTGCTGGAAGCCGCGGCGCTGGCGGGCCACGCACGGTTTCTGTTCACCTCCACCACTTCGCTGATGGTGCGCGCCGATGTGCGGGCCGGGGCAGGCGACAAGGGGGCTTGGTGGATGGACGAGGCATTCGGCCCGCTGGAGCCGCGCAACATCTATGGCGCCACCAAGCTCGCCGCCGAAAACCTCTGCCGCGTTGTCTCGCGCGGCAGCGGCATGGCGGCGGCGATCCTGCCCACCGGCCGATTCTTCCCGGAGGACGACGATAGCCTTGCGGTGCCGTCCGGCCCCAATCTCAAGGCCAACGAACTGCTCCATCGCCGCCTGACCGTGGAAGACGCCGCGCTTGCCCATCTCGCCGCGCTGGAACGGATCGAGGGCTGCGAGACGTTCGTGCTCTCCGCCCCGCCGCCCTTCACGCGCGAGGATGCAGCGGAACTGGCCCGCGATGCCCGCAGTGTGATCCTGCGCCATTTCCCCGACGCGAACGAACTCTACCCCCGGCAAGGCTGGGTGCTTCCCGAGCGGATCGAGCGCGTCTACGATCCGGCCAAGGCCGAGCGCTTGCTGGGCTGGCGCGCCCGGAGCGACTTCGCGGCCGTTCTCGCCGCCCTTCGCCAGGGCGATCCGCTGCCCTATGCCCATGATCCCGAATGGAGTTCACCCGTTCTGGGACAAACCATCTGATCGCGCCGCCTTGCCCGCACCGGCAAGCAGGGGCAGTCTCCGCCCCGATTCACAAGGAGACTGCTCCCGATGACCGATATCGCCGCCATTCCCCTCACCCGCATCGACGGCAGCGCCGACACGCTCGCCAACCACGCAGGCAAAGTGCTGCTGGTGGTCAACGTCGCCTCCAAGTGCGGGCTAACGCCGCAGTACGAAGGCCTCGAAAAGCTCTACGAAGACTACAAGGCCAGGGGTTTCGAAGTGCTGGGCTTCCCGGCCAACGACTTCGGCGCCCAGGAACCCGGCAGCGACGAGGAGATCGTCGAGTTCTGCCAGCTCAACTACGGAGTCTCGTTCCCGCTCTTCACCAAGGCGGACGTCACCGGCGAAGCCAAGCAGCCGCTCTACGCCGCGCTGACCGAAGCGATCCCCACCAAGCAGGGCGACGTCGAGGGCATGAAAGAACGCTTCAAGGGGTACGGCATGACGCCCAATGACGATCCCGAGGTGCTGTGGAACTTCGAAAAGTTCCTCATCGCGCGCGACGGCGCGGTCGTTGGCCGGTTCGCGCCGGGCACCGCCCCGCAGGATCCGCTGCTGGTCGGTGCGATCGAGGCCGAACTGGCGAAATGACGCTGCGGAGGGGTTTTCGCACCACCGGCACGGCAGCGCGACAGCCCCTCAATCGCCCACCAGCACGAAGGGCGCCCAGATGGCGGGATGGGCTGAACCGGCCAGCGTGCGATCGGCAATGATCCTGAGCTCGGCGCGGCGCAAGGCCTCCGCCCGCCCGGAACCGCGACGAACCGCTCCGCCGCCCGCCGCCTTTACCGTATACAGCGTTATACGCCCGGCCACTTCATCGCGCACCGGCCAGTGTGACAGCAGCATTGCGCGCGCTCCGGCCGCTATGAAAGCCCGCGCCAATCCCGAATAGGTCGGCGCATTTTCGCTCTCACCCGCGCTGGTATCGCAGGCGGATAGGATCACCCAATCCGCATCCAGCCGCAGACGCGCGATTTCCGAGGCCGTCAGCAGGCCGTCATCACCCGTATCGCCAGGGCCCGGCGGTGCCAGCACCAGTGCAGGTTCGACGAGATTGCGCTGCGCCCCGCCGACCAGACCATGCGTCGCAAAGGCCAAGACCCGCATCCGGTCCAGCGGCGCGGCCTTCACCGCGGCCTCGCTCGCCGCGTCACCGGTCAGCAGGAGGCTGTCGCGGCCAAAGCGCCGAGCCATCGCCGTCAACTCACCCTGCGCGCCGGGAAGGTCGGGGAGCGCGGCCAGTTGCACCAGCCGCGGATTCGCCTCGGCGGTTATTCCCTTCGCCGCCTGCCCCGCCAACGCCGCCTTCCAGGCGCCCGAACGCAAGGCGCCGATCCCCGCGAACCCGGTCGCGGCATCCTCGCCGCGCGGTGGCCGCGCCGATCGCCGAACGGGAGGTGCCATACTGACGATCATCGAGACGGCATGGCGACGCACGAACCAGGCGGTACGTCGCAGCGCTTCAGGATCGTTGTCGTCCCCGCGTGGCGGCGCGGTCACCAGGGCGTCGAACGGCAAGGCCGCGAGCGTCCCCGCCGCCAGCACCCGCACCTTGCGAACGCCCTTCAGCGCACGCTCCACCGGTGGCGGGAACAACAGCGAATAGAGCGCATGGGCCGATTTCCGGTCGAACGGCGCCAGGCCACCAGCCAGCATGCCATCGTCGATCGAGGCGCGTATCTTGCGCTGCAGGTCCAGCAGATGACGCGGGACGACCGGCACGCTGGCCTGTGTCACCCCGCGGCCGGTGACGGCCATCACCACCAGCCCTTGCGTGTCCTGTCCGTAAAGCACCATGCCCTCGTCGCGGCGCAGTCCAGCGCGTGCATCGGCAAGGCTGGTCGGCGCGAATCCGGTCAGCGCCGCATAACCGGGAACCAGCGCCGCCAGCCGTCCATCGCGGCGGCGAACGTCCTCCTGTGCGGCCTCGACCTCCCGCTGCAAGGCCGAAAGCCCCGCGCTTTCGCCGAGGCCAATCGCCCTGTCGCGGTTACGGGCCACTTCGCGCAGACGCGCCTTGGCCGCACGGTAATCGCCGAGTGCCTGGCCGACTTGACCGCCTGCCGCATCCGCACCGAGGGCACCGAGCGAGAGCATCGAGGCCTGCAAGTCACCCATGGTCGCCATCTGCAAGGCATCGAAAGCGGTCCCGCTGTCGCCTGCCGCCAGTGCCACGCGCGCTTCCTCGACAAAGACAGCGGCCACATCCAGGCGCAGGCGCGAGACCTCAGCCTGGGGATCGGCCCGGTCCAGAAGGTGATCGCGCAGCGGCGCCACCGCCCGGCGCACCTCGTCCAGCGCCTGCTGCGGCGCGCCGTGCGGGCCCAGCAGTGCCGCGCGCCGGACCGATGCCGTCACCCGGTCCGGGTTGCTCGGCTGCGCCCGCAGCGCATAACCTGCAACCGCATGGTCAAGCAGCACCCGCGCCGCCCCCAGTTCGCCGCGGCCGCCAAGCGCCGTCGCCAGGTTCACTTCGGCCCAGAGCACCTCGAGGTCGTCCGGCGACGATGCGTTACGCCGCGCGAGGGCCAGCGCCTTGCGAAACAGCGCCAGAGCCCGCTCGGTCTCGCCATTACGCGCGGCGATGCGGCCGATCTGCCCAAAGGTATTGGCACCCGACATCGGCTGCGATTCGCGCGGAAGCGCCTCGAACATCGCGGCCGAGCGTTCGTAGAAAGGCAGCGCCTCGTCCGGATAGCCGCCATGCTCCAGCGCAAACGCCAAGGCGTTGAGAGAATAGGCGATGTCAGGATGATCGCGCGGCAGTAACTTCACGCGCAAGTCCAGCGTGCGGCGCAGGATCGGGGTCGCCTGCCCGTAGAGGCCGCCGTCATTGAGCGCGGCGCCAAGCTGGTTGAGCGCGGCGAGGGTCAGTCGATGCTCGCTGCCGAGATGGGCTTCGGCCCACAGCGCCGCACCGCGCGCCGCCGCGACGGCCGATGCGGAATCGCCCGCCTGCATCTCGATGGAGGCGAGGGTGATCCCGGCAACTGTCGGCAATTCGACGTTGTGACCGGTGCGCTGCGCGGCCGGGCCGGCAATGGCGATGGCCTGCTCGATCCGCGGCACCGCCTCGAGCACCCTGCCCCGGCGGTAATCGACCAGCGCCGCGCCATAAAGCGCGGCGGCATATTCGCTGCTCGCGGTGCCCGTCAGCCGAGCACTGAGGTCCAGCGCACGCTGCTTGTAACGCGCCGCCTCGTCGAGTTCGCCAAGGCTGGAATGGACCGAGCCGATATTGTTGACCACTTCCGCCCAACGCGGCGTCATCGGCCCGCCAAGCGCAGCCAGTCCCTGGTCGACATGCTCGAAGCTGGCCAGCGCCTCCCGGTAGCGGGACAGCCAGAACAGCGCTTCGCCCCGGTTGGCCTCGGCCAGCAGTTCCGCCGTGCGGTCCCGCCGCGCCTCCTTGCGGGCCCGTTCAAGCCCCGCATCGATGCGGGCGAGCGCGGAGGCCGGGTCACCCGAGGTATCGAGGGCGGCCAGCGCCTGCAGATCCACGTCGACCGCAGTGCGCGCCCGCACCGGTGTTCCCTGGAATGCCAGTATTGCTCCGAGTAGCGGCGCCAGAACGCCTGTCCGCAACCGCACCATAATCGCCCCTCACGCCGCCGCCGAACCCCATCTTACAGGGTCGCCACCGGCCATGGCACTCGCTTCGCCTGAAGACAGTTTTGTCCGCCCGAAGCAAGAACGCAAGCAGTTGATATTTCAGCCGCTTGCAAGGCAGATTGGAAAAGTCAGCAGGCGCCGGTCTCCACCGGGCGAGCAGGATCGGCGATCCACTCGCTCCACGATCCGGGATAGAGCCGCGCCCCTGCAAGCCCGGCATGGGCCATGGCGAGGGCATTGTGGCAGGCGGTGACGCCGGATCCGCAGGACAGCACCGCAGGCTTGCCGTCGAGCAGTCGCAAAAACGCCTCGGCCAGTTCGGCGGCCGGACGGAAACGCCCGTCCGGCCCGAGATTGTCGCGGAAATAGCGGTTGCGCGCGCCCGGGATATGCCCGGCGACGGGATCTATCGGGTTGGGATCGCCCCGGAACCGCAAAGGATCCCGGGCATCTAGCACTTGCGCGGCGGCGCCCTCGATATTGGCCAGGACCTCGGCCGCGCTCACCGGCGCGGCGACCAGAGGCGGCTGCGCCGCGAAATCGCCCGGCCGTACCGGACCGGCCGGCCCCGTCTCGGCAGGAAGTCCTGCCTGCGCCCAGGCCTGCTTGCCGCCATCAAGCACGGCGACCACGTCATGCCCGACCCAGTTGAGCAGCCACCAGGCCCGCGCCGCCCAGGCTCCGCCGCTGGAATCGCAGGCCACCACCTGCTGCCCCTGCTTCAGTCCCTGCCGGCGCAGCCAGGCGGCAAAGGCCACCGGCGAAGGCAAGGGATGACGGCCATTCGCGCCATCCGAAGGCGCCGCCAGATCATCATCGAGGTGGGCATAACGCGCGCCCGGCAGGTGCCCGGCAAGATAGGCCTCCCGCCCCTTGTCCGGCGCCCCCAGTTCGAATTCGCAATCGAGGATCAGTACCTCCTCGCCCGCCGCCAGTAGCGCATGCAGTTCGGCAACCGAGATCAGCGTCCGATAGGCCATCGCTTCAGGATCCTTGCATCATCCGCGCGAACAGGAATTCCTCGTCGCGCTGCTCGCCGACCATGAAGTGGATGTCGGCGACCTTGGCGAAACCATAGCGCGCATAGAATTTCTGCGCCCCCTCATTGCCGCTCCAGACCGAGAGCTGCACTTCGTCGGCCTCGTGGTTGCCTGCCACCTCCAGCGCCCAGTCCATCAGCCGGGCGCCGATGCCCTGTCCGGTCGCATCGGGATCGGTGTAAAGCTGCTTGAGTTCGATCACCTGCCCGCCGCGCGCATGTTCGGGCCAACCGCAAGTCATCACCAGCTTGCAGAAACCCAGCAACCTGCCGTCCGCCTCGGCCAGCATCACCCGCATCTCCGGATCGGCGATCTCCTTGCCGATCTTGGCCTCGCTGTGCGATTCGGCGAGGAAATTGGCGAGATCCTCCGCCCGGTACATGTGCCCGAACTTGACGACAAAACTGCGGCGGCCAAGGTCGGCCAGGGCGGCGGCATCGGCGGGAACGGCGGGTCGCAGGTTCATCACAGGTCTTTCGTCATGCAGATCGAGAAATCATCGGAAACATAGTCGCCAAACGGCGGGCATTCGGCAAAGCCGTGGGCGCGGTAGAGGCCGTGCGCGGGATGGAACGGCTCGGGCCTGCCGGTTTCCAGGCTGACGCGAACATAACCGCGCGCGCGCGCTTCCTCGAGCAGGCGCAGCAGGATCGCCTTGCCCACCCCCTTGCCGCGATAGGCCGGTGCCGCCCGCATCGACTTCAGTTCCCCGTGCCCTTCGCCGAGGTGCTTGATCGCCCCGCAGCCGGCGAGGGTTTCACCGTCCCAGGCCGAGAAGAACGTCACGTCGCTCTGGCGCAGGCGCTCGGCCGGCATGGCGTGCACGCTTTCGGGCGGCGACCACTGGTGCATCTCGTCCAGATGGAACTGGAGCAGTTCAAGCACGGCAGGGGCCGCGAGGTCATCCTCGACAATGGTGAGCGCGAGCGTCAACGGGCATCCCCTGCAAACTTGTCGGCCTTGCGGCGGCCCATGCGCATGCCCGCTTCGAGCCGCGCGCGCAACTGGGTGTAATAGGCCTCGAGAAACGCGCGTTCGTCGTTCCAGCCATCGTTGCGGTCGATCTTGTGGGCAATCGTCTGATAGACGCTTTCCAGCGCCTGCAGACGGTTCTCGCGCAGCACCCGTTCCAGCGCCTGAAGCTCGTACTCGCCATAGACTGCCAGTTCGGCCTCGGTGAAGCGATACTCGCGCGCCGGGGCGGTGCCAAAGTCCTCGTCCTCGCTCCGGGGCTCCACCTCCAGCGACAGCGCCGCTTCCAGCTTCCGGCGGGGCCGCTCCAGCACCCAGGATCCCGCGATCACGTCACCGGCGCGCAAGTTGTCGCGGTTGAACAGGGGAAACAGCAGGAAGATCGCGAACCAGCCGCAGGCCGTCAGCCAGCCGATGCCGCTGTCCGCGCCCGCCTGGAGGATAAAGACGACCGGCAGGAACAGTTCGACATCGCGCAGCAGATTGCGCGCAATCACCATCTCTGCGGTCAACCGGCCACCGTCGCGCGCGGCAATGCGAATCCCGGCCAGTCGCTTGCCGGGCGTGGCACCGCGCGGACCGAGTTCGAAGAACAGGAAATAGGCGTTGCGGAACAGGAAGATCGCGATGAGCCACACGATCATGAGGAACTGCAGGGCGTGGCCGGCGGCGGAATTTTCCTCCAGCCTGCGATCGAACGTGGTGACCCCGCCGGCAATGTAGATCAGCGCCCAGGTGGTTGCCACCATGAGCACGATCATGACGATGAAGTCGATCGCGACAGCGCCGAAGCGGGCGCCCCGGCTGGCGACGGTGACCGGCACCGAGATGCCTTCCGGGGTGACCAGCAGGCGATCGCGCGAGGAGCGGCGATGGCGGTTGGGCATCGCGCTCACGCCTTGCGCCCCCGTTTGCCGATGCGCGGGTGATTGCCGCGAAAGGCGAAGAAGTAGGCGCACCATAGCGCCAGCATGAAGCCGCCGATCGCCAGCCGTCCAAACGTCTGATCGACCAGCTGGCGGGCAAAACCTTCCAGCAGCGCGGCCAGGATCAGCATCAGCACCACCCCGGTCATCACCGTCGCCGCGCGGCGTCCAGCCTCGGAAGCCGCAGCCAGCACCGAGCGCCGTCCGGGAAATGCCATGGAACGGCCAATATGCAGCCCCGCGGCCCCCGCCAGCAGGATCGCGAAGAGTTCGGTGGTGCCGTGGATCGCCAGCCAGCCGGTGAAGTCGAGCAGCAGCCCCTTGCCGCTGTAGAGCCACAGCATCGCCCCGAGCAGCGCGGTGTTCTGCACCAGCAGCAGGAGTGTCGGCACGCCCAGTGCAAAACCGAGCGCGAAGGAGAGGATGCAGACCTGGGCATTGTTGCTGAACAGGCTGGCGGCAAACACGCTCATGCCCGAACGGCCGGATTGGCCGAACAGCGTGGCGTGCAGCGCCTCGCGCGTGGCGCCGGGGACGCGCGATCCCGCCATTTCGGGCGAGACCAACGCCGCATACCACTCGGTATCGTGGGCGACGAGCAACCAGCCGACCAGCGTCCCTGCGACCATGACCGCCAGCGCCACCAGCACGTCCACCCACATGGCCCGCACCGCCGCGCTCCAGCCGCCGCCCAGGAAGCCGCGCAGCCAGTCCCACAGCGAGGAACGCGGGCCGTAGACCACGAACCAAGCCCGCTGCACCAGCGCCTCGAGATAGGCCAGCGTGGCCGCGTCGAGCGAGGTTTCGCGGGCGATCGAGAGGCTGGAGGCCACCGTGCGGTAGAGCCCCGGCAAGGCCAGCAGGTCCTCGTCGGAAAGGCTGCGCAGCCGCCCCTTTTCCATACGCGTGACGATGGCCTCGAGCCGCTGCCAGTCGCCCTCGCGCTCGAGCCGGAACCGGTCGGAGCGCAAGGCCACGCTGGCGATAGCGCTGGCCTGTCCTGCGGCCATATCCGTCCCTGTCGACATCGCGTTCATCCGATTGCTCCCGAACGCTTGATCGCCAGATAGGCATCGATCAGCCGCGTGCCGATCGCCGCATAGGGTGCCTCGATCACTTCAACGCCCATCTGCCGCAGTTCGCGCAGGACCAGCGCCCGCTGGCGCAGCAGCAGATCCGCGGAAACCGCCATCGACAGCGCCTCCATGTCATCGGGTGCCGCCGACGAGATGCCTTCCAGTTCCTCGTCGGCGATCGCCACGAACAGCACCAGATGGCGCGAGACCAGGCGGCCGATCGATTCGATCATCAGCTGCGCGCTGGTAGGATCGGCAAATTCGGAAAAGACCACGATCAGCGAGCGGCGCTGCAGCCGCGCCGCGAGTGTCGCCAGCGCAAGCGTGAAGTTCGGTTCTTCCGAGCGGTATTCGAGCCCGGCGGCAGCCCGCTGCAGGCGGTGGAAATCGCGCGAGGCGGCGATGAACGGCGTCGAGACTTCCGGATGCGCGGCAAATCCGAACAGGGCCACGCGGTCGCCGCCCTTGAGCGCGACATAGCCCGTCGCCAGTGCGGCCGAGACCGCCCGGTCGAGCCGCGGCACGCCGTCGACCGGCTCGCACATCGACTGCCCGCAGTCGAAGGCGAAGACGATCTGGTTGTTGCGTTCGACCTCGTATTCCTTGGCGTAGAGATGGACGTGGCGGGCCGAGGACTTCCAGTCGATCCGGCGGCGATCCATGCCCGGTTCGTATTCGGCGAGCGATTCGAACTGCGTGCCCTCGCCGCGAATCCGGCGGGCGAGGACGCCGAACTGCGCGTCCTTGAGAAAGACCTGCAATGCCGGCGAACGCACCGCCGCGACATTGGGCCAGACCCGCACCTCCTCATCGAGATCGCCCGCCAGTTGCCGCGCGCCGAGCCCCAGCGGTCCGGTCCAGCGCAGCCAGGTGCGGCTGACTTTGCCGGTGCCGCGGCGCGAGGGTCGAAACGGCAGATTTCCGCGCCATTCCTCGCCATCACGGCGGAGCGAAAACTGCCCGCGCCCCCCTTCTGCCAGACGCGGATCGCAGCCCAGCGCAACCTCGATGCGCGATGCCCGCCCGCCGCGCAGCGCCGCTTCGACCGCGATGACCGCCTCGGCGCCCACTTCGACATCGCCCGGCACGGTGACCCGGAACCGCTCCAGCCGCCCGGCGAGCAAGGCGTCACAGAACACCAGCACAAAGACCGCAAGACCGACCAGAGGCGCCGCGATCCACGCCTCCGGCCGCGCCGCGCCGATCACCAGCGCGACCGGCGCGGCGATCGCCAGCAGCGCCGCCGCGCGGGCGGTGGGAACCAGGGGGGCGAAACGCAGGCTCATCGCGTCAGCGCGGCGCCTCGGTCTGCTCCACGAGGTGGGCGACCAGCGCTTCCACCTGCTTGCCCTCGATCTCGGCCGCCGGGCTCAGCAGCAGGCGGTGGCGCAGCACGCTGGGCGCCAGCGCCTTCACATCGTCGGGCACCACGTAGTCACGCCCGTCGAGCGCGGCGCGCGCGCGGGCTGCCCCTGCCAGCAGCACCGCCGCGCGCGGCGAGGCGCCGCCGGCAAGATCGGGGCTTTCGCGGGTGGCGCGGACCAGCCGCACGATATAGTCGGTCACGCTTTCCGCCAGCGTTACGGCCGAGACCGCGCGGGTCGCCGCCTCCAGCAGCGCGGGGCTGGCCACCGCAAGGATGCCGCAGTCCGCCGGGCTCGGCGCGCCGCGATTCTCGCCGAAGCGGGTGACGATGCGCAGTTCCTCCTCGAGGCTGGGATAGGCGATGTCGAGCTTGAACAGGAAACGGTCGAGCTGGGCTTCGGGCAGCGGATAGACGCCCTGGCTCTCGATCGGGTTCTGCGTTGCCACCACCATGAACTGGTCGGGCAGCGGATGGGCGGTGCCGTCGAGCGTCACCCGCCGCTCCTGCATCGCTTCGAGCAGCGCCGCCTGGGTCTTGGGCGGGGTGCGGTTGATCTCGTCCGCCAGCAGCAGGTCGCAGAAGATCGGGCCGTGGGTCAGGGTGAACTGGCTGGTCTGGAAATTGAACAGGTTCGACCCCAGGATGTCGCCCGGCATCAGGTCCGGGGTGAACTGGATCCGCCCGAAATCGAGCCCGATCGCCGCCGCGAACGACTGCGCGAGGAACGTCTTGGCGGTTCCCGGAGGGCCTTCGAGCAGGACATGGCCGCGCGCCATCAGCGCGATCAGCATGTGCTCCACCGCCGCGTGCTGGCCGACCACCGCCTTGGCGATCTGCTCGCGGATGTCCGCGGCCAGCGCGGCGACTTGCGCGAGGTCGAGGGTCTGGGCGTCGGTCATCGGGTAAGCTTCCTTTCGAGCGCGTGGAGATCGCGCGCAGCCTTGACGAGTTCCTGCGAACGCCGCGCCAGCCTCAGGCGCGCGGCGATCCGTGAAAAGGGTTCGGCGCCGGGATCACGCGCGGCAAGGGCGCGGTCGATGGCGGCATCGGCATCGGCGCCGTCGAGCGTGCGGGGCAAGCCGAGCGCGCGCACCAGCCGGTCGCGCGCGTGATCGGCATAAGGCCGGGAAATCAGGTGAAGCCGCCCGGTGCGGCGCACCAGACCTGCCGCATTGGCCACCAGCGCGCGCTTGCCGAAGGCGATCGCCCGCCCGGAAACCGCCGGGGGACCGAAGCGCAGGAACGCGCGCCAGCCGAGCACCAGCGCGGCCAGCAGGAGACACAGCGTGGCCGCCAGGAACGGCGGCGTGAAGGCCAGCGTCAGCAGGTTCTGCGCCCGTCCGAAGCCGTTCAGCGTAAGATCGAAAGTGACGTCCTGGCTGGGGCCGACCTCGCTGGCCGCGACCAGCGCATCGATCAGCTGCGCCGAGCGGCGGTCCGCCATGCCCCAGTTGTCGACGAGATCGGGCTCGAACACCACAACGATCGGGTAGATGGCACCGACCTCTTCATCGATTTCCAGCGAGACACCGGCAGCCTGTGCCAGTCCCGGATAATCGCCGCCGTCGGCAATGAAACCAGCCAGAATCCGGCCCTTTTCATCCTCGACCAGCGGCACGAGGTTTTCCCCCTTGCCCCACTGCACCGCCTTGCGGCTGGGCAACGTGCCGGTGAGGCCGAGCCCCTTCCAGTTCAGCGGCCGGGCGCCGCCGTTCGCCTGCCCGGTTCCCACGGTGACATCGTCGAGAAAACCCTTCCACTCGAACGGCGCGACGTCATCGATATTGACCCAGCCCTTCTGCGCGCCCTTCTGCTCCTGCTCGCGCGATGCGGGATAGGCCAGCCACTTGGGAGCGATGACCAGCGTCGGGCCGGTATAGCGCCGTTTGGAGACGATCTTGTCGATTGCCTTGCCGTCGCTCATGCTCGGCGGCGTCAGCACCAGCAGCCCCCGCTTGTCGAGCGAGCCGGCATTGCGTGACTTATGCACCGGATGGCCGCGCAGTTCGAGATATTGCGCCATCGCCGCATAGCCGTTGAGCCCGCGTCCCTCGGCATGGGCCTCACCGTCATTGGTCTCGCTGAACCCGATACCGGTGCCGATCATCCACAGCAGCGCCATGAACAGCGCGGTGCCCAGCAGGACGAGCGCCAGCACCGCCCGGCGCGAGAAGGGATTGGCGCCGACTTCGACGGTTTCGGGATGCAGGTCGTTGCCGTTCATGCCGCCAGCCGCACTTGCGCAAAGGCGGCATAGGCCTCGCGCGCGGCCACCCAGTCCGGCGCGCCCAGATCGCGCAGGGCAAAGCGGCTGCGCTCCACCCGCTCGGCGATCGTGGCAAAGGCATGGCGACCGGCCTCGGGCAGCGCCGCCAGCACCGAAATCTCGCGCGCGGTGCTGGCCGGGTGGATCCAGTCCGGACGGCTGGCGCGGATCTGCTGCACGCTGCGGCGCAGGAGGAGATGGGTCGCCTCGGCGAACCGGCCTTCGGCGGCCAGCCGGTCGGCATCCTCGAGGAGGGCGGCGGCCTCGGCCCGGTCGGGCACCCATGCCGCCACGCCCTCATCCGCGTCCTTCGGCCGGCGATCCAGCAGCATCGGCCCCAGCACCCGCCAGAGCACAAACAGCGCCAGCACCGCGGCAAGCGCGATCAGCACATACTGGAAGATCGGCCAGGACATGCCCAGCGCCCGCCCGACCGGGGCCAGCAGCCATTCGAGCCAGCGGCCGAGTGCGCGCAGCCATTCGGGCGTCTGCGCCGGCGGCACCCGGACATGCGGCAAGGGCGCGTACTGGATGTCGGACGCGCCGCGCACCTCCGCCCAGTCCTCACCCGCCTTTGCTGCCGCCGCTGCTGCTGCTTGCCCCGCCACTCAAGCCCTATCTGCTACCACCGCGCCGATGATTGGCACGGGGTGGACCGGCAGGCAAGCCAGTGTCGCTTAACAAGTTGTCCGAACAGCGCTTTTCATGATTTCGCCCGGACGCCCGCGACCTGTCCGGCGGCGTCGCAGGCGAAATCTCAGGGCCAGTCCGGGACCGGCCCCGTTCAATTTAGTTCAGCCCCGCGCGCGCGCCTGGCGATACGTGCCGAGCGGGCGCACGTACTTGCAGTGGAAGGCCAGTTCCTGCAGCGCCGAATCCACGCGCGGATCGCCCGGCGCGCCCTCGATGTCGGCATAGAACGTCGTCGCCGCGAAACTGGCGCCGATCTGGTAGCTTTCCAGCTTGGTCATGTTGACGCCGTTGGTCGCGAACCCGCCCAGCGCCTTGTAGAGCGCGGCGGCAATGTTCTTCACCTCGAAGATGAAGGTCGTCATCGCCTTCTCGCCCTTGAGCGCGAAGGGATCGAGCGGCTCGCGCGCCAGCACCACGAAGCGCGTGGTGTTGTTCGCCGCGTCCTCGACGTTTTCCTCGACGACCCTGAGGTCGTAGAGTTCGGCCGCCAGCTTGGGGGCGATGGCGCAGGCGCCGGTATCGCCCAGTTCGCGCACCAGCGCCGCGGCGCCGGCGGTATCGGCATAGGCCATCGGCACGATGCCCCGCTCGCGCAAGTAATGGCGCGACTGGCCGAGGCCCTGCGGATGGCTGTAGGCGGCCGAGAACGGACCGGTGCTGCCATCGGCATGGGGCAGCGCCATCAGCGCATGGTGGATCGCCATGAAATGCTCGCCCACGATCGACAGCCCGCTTTCGGGCAGCAGGAAGTGGATGTCGGCCACGCGCCCGTGCTGCGAGTTCTCGATCGGGATGATCGCCCGCTCGGCGCGCCCTTCCTTCACCGCGTCGAGCGCGTCCTCGAACGAGAAGCACGGCAGCGGCAGGGCATTGGAATCGTATTCCAGCGCGGCGCGATGCGAATTGCATCCGGGCGCGCCCTGGAACGCCATCGCCCGGGCGGGATCTGCCGCGGCCGCGTCAGCCATGCGCGAAACGAGTTCGAGTGCGGGTTTGGGATAGGAGTTCATAGCGTCCGCGCGATTAGGCGGCATTGCGCGCGACCGCAATGGCTCTTGCGCTAACTTGCGGGCAACATTACGACCTCGAAGCCAAGAGGATCATCATAACAATACCCGGGGCAGACAGGACATGGACGATCGTTTCAATACAATTGCCGGGTGGACTCTGTTCGCCGGGGTCGTAGGTCTCGGTCTTTCGATTGCCAGTGGCATGTATTTTCGCGCCGACAAGCATGACCGTCCGGCGACGATGGGCTATGCGATCGAAGGCGTGGAACAGACCGCCGAGGGCGGCGCCGAGCCGCCGATCGCCACGCTGCTCGCCAGCGCCGACGTCGCCAAGGGCCAGGCCACGTTCGCCAAGTGCCAGTCGTGCCACACGGTCAACCAGGGCGGCGCCAACGGCATCGGCCCCAACCTCTACGGCGTCGTCGGCGAGGACGTGGGCAAGGGCGTGGGCGGCTTCGCCTTCTCCGACGCGCTCAAGGGCGTGGGCGGCAAGTGGGACTTCGACAAGCTGAACCAGTGGCTCAAGAGCCCCAAGGCAATGGCGCCCGGCACCAAGATGACCTTCGCGGGGCTTCCCAAGCCGGAAGACCGCGCCAACGTGATCGCCTATCTCAACGCCCAGGGCTCCAACCTGCCGCTGCCGACCGCCGCTGCGCCCGCTGCCGCACCCGCCGCCGACGCGCCTGCGGGCGATGCCTCGGCAGCACCGGCCGGCGAAGCCTCGGCCGCCGCGCAGTAATTCCCAGATCCGGCTCCGGCCGGCAGAAAACGGTCCGCAGGCTTCACCGAGTCGCCTGTCGGGCCGTTTTCGTCATTCGGGGGCTGCCAGGAACCCGGCCCGCGAATATACGGGCAGGACGATAAAGGCGATTACGCCTCCTCGCGCCCCTTGAAGCCCTTGGCGATCACGTACCACTCGGACGAATCCTTGCGGCTCGCCGGCGGCTTGGCATGCTTGACGCTCGAAAAGCGGCGCTTGAGCAGGTTCAGCAGTTCGGTATCGGTGCCGCCCGCAAAGACCTTGGCCACAAAAGTACCGCCCGGCGCCAGGGTCTGGATCGCGAAGTCGGCGGCAGTCTCGACCAGGCCCATCGTGCGCAAGTGGTCGGTCTGCTTGTGGCCCACGGTGTTCGCCGCCATGTCCGACAGCACGAGGTCGGGCGGCCCGTCGAGCGCACCTTCCAGCGCGGCGGGCGCCTCGTCGGCCATGAAGTCCATCTCGAAGATCGTCACCCCCTCGATCGGGTCGGTGGGCAGCAGGTCGATGCCCACGATCTTCGCCTGCGGGCGCTTGAGGCGCAGCACCTGGCTCCAGCCGCCCGGCGCGATGCCGAGGTCGACCGCGCGCTCGACACCCTTGAACAGGTCGAACTTCTCGTCGAGCTCGACCAGCTTGTAGGCAGCGCGGCTGCGATAGCCGTCGGCCTTGGCCTTCTTCACGTAAGGGTCGTTGAGCTGGCGGGTCAGCCAGCGCGCCGAACTGGTCGTGCGCTTCTTGGCGGTACGAAGCCGCTCCTTGGGATCGCGTCCGGATCGGCTCACGGCCGGGCCTCCAATGCTTGTGCGCCCGCGGTGGCGAGCATGGTCTTGTTCGATGAATGCGAAGCGATGAGGCTGCGCAGGATGCCTTCGCGAATGCCGCGGTCGGCAACGCCGAGGCGGGCGGCCGGCCAGAGATCGAGAATCGCCTCGAGGATAGCACATCCGGCCACCACGAGATCGGCCCTCTCCCGCCCGATGCAGTTGAGTTCGCGGCGCTCCTCGATCGACATCGAGGACAGCCTGGCGCTGATCCCGCGCATCGATTCGGCGGGCACGATCAGGCCGTCCACCATGCGGCGGTCGTACTGCGGCAGTTCGAGATGAAGGCTTGCCAGCGTCGTCACCGTGCCGCTGGTCCCCAGCAGGCGCAGCGGCCCGGTCTGCGCGGCGCTTTCGCGGGCCCCGGAAACGCGCTTGGAAAATGCGGCGAAGCTGTCCGCGACGATGCCGTGCATGTGGCGATAGCGCGCCAGCCGCTCTTCCAGCGTCGAGCCTTCGGGCGGGCAGCTTTCGGTGAGCGAGACCACGCCCCAGGGCACCGACTGCCAGTCGAGGATGCGCGGCACCGTGCCGGTGCTCTCGATCAGCACGAGTTCGGTGGAACCGCCGCCGATGTCGAAGATCATCGCCGGGCCCAGCCCCGATTCGAGCAGGACATGGCAGCCCAGCACCGCCAGCCGCGCTTCCTCGCGGGCGCTGATGATGTCGAGCGCAATCCCGGTTTCCGCGCGCACGCGCTCGATGAACTCGGGCCCGTTGACCGCGCGGCGGCAGGCCTCGGTCGCCACCGAGCGGGCGAGGTAGACGTTGCGCCGCATCAGCTTGTCCGCGCAGACGCGCAGCGCGCCGAGCGTGCGCTCCATCGCCGCATCGGAAAGACGCCCGGACTGCGCCAGCCCCTCGCCCAGCCGGACGACGCGGCTGAAGGCATCGATCACCGTGAAGTTCTCGCCCGAAGGACGGGCGATCAGCAGGCGGCAATTGTTGGTGCCAAGGTCGATCGCGGCATAGGACTGCCGCCCGGACGGACGCCCGGCGGGATGAGCCAGCAGCGAATCGCGGATCAGCGGCAGACCACCGGTGCCCCGTACTTCGAGCCCGCGCACTTCGAGAATACGCGATTCGGCGGCAGCCGGCGCGGCGACCTCGGGGGAGCGCGCTTCGGCCGAGCGCGCCTGCGCGCCCTCAACCTTCTTGCCGGGTTTGCGCGACTTGCCCGATTTGCGGGCCGTACGCGACTTCGCCCGGCGCGGCGGTGCCGACGCCCGGTTTGCTGATTCTTCGCGCGGCGCTCCGCCTGCCGCGACGGCGCCGGCATCCTTTGCCTGCCCCTTCGCCTTGGCCGTGCCCGGGCCGGACGGGCGCGATTTGCCCCTCCTCGCCTTGCGCCGCCTGCTTGGGCGGCCTGGCACGTCGACTCTTGCTGCCGGCGGATCGTGCTCCGCCATATTTCAAAATCTCTTCAAAAAATCTGCCGCCATGCGTGGCGGATACCTGCGCCGATGCTAACGCCCAGACGAGAAAGGAGCAAGGGCGGTAAAAAAGGGTGTTGACCCGAATCACGACCGCTACTAGAGGGGCGCCTCCCGATGCCCCGTCGTCTAATGGTAAGACTACGGATTCTGATTCCGTCTATCGAGGTTCGAATCCTCGCGGGGCATCCAATCTTCCCCAAATCGATGAAATTGCGGGATAGTTCCCGAGCTCTCACGGCCTCGTGCGGCGTGCGCGGCGGTTTTCGCGCGTGCCGCTCACCATGGTGCGCGGCATCAATGGGTCGGGGCTTGCTGCCGGCAAAACGGGAAATGCCCAGCCTTTCGCTGCGGCGTTGATCGGCTCGATGGGGGACAGACCGATTCGCGGCGGGGCGGGGGGAACGTGCCGCTCACGAGCCGTCGGTAATCAGCGTCCCGCCATCCACCACCAGATTGTGCCCGGTGACAAAGGCCCCGGCATCCGATGCAAGGAAGACGGCAGCGCCTGCCACCTCCCGCGGCATGCCGGGGCGGCGCAGCGGGGTCATGGCCATGCGGCGGGCCATGAAGGCCTCGTCCGCCAGCAAGGGGCCGGACAGTTCGGTGGCGATGAAACCCGGCGAGATCGCGTTGACGCGTACGCCGCGCGGTCCCCACTCCACCGCCAGATTGCGCGCCAGCTGCGCGACGCCCGCCTTGGCAAGCGCATAGGCGTTGATGCGCCCGTTGCCCCTGAGGCCCGAGAGGCTGGAGACCAGCACTGCCACCCCGCCCCCACGCTCCGCGATTTTTGGCAGGGCCAGGTTGCAGAGCGCGACCTGACTGGTGAGGTTGATCGCCATGACGCGGGCATAGTCAGCCATGTCGAGATCGGCAAAAGCCCCTGCCCTGCCGGTGATCCCGGCATTGCAGACCAGCACGTCCAGCCCGCCGAATTCCGCCACTGCGCGATCCACCAAGGCCGCAAGCGCCCCGTCATCGGTCACATCGCAGGGCTGCCCGGGCATGCCGAGTTCGGCAGCGACGCGCGCGGTGTCCTGCGCATCCTCGCTGGAGATCACCACGCGCGCGCCCTGCGCGATCAGCCCCTCGGCAATCGCGCGTCCGATCCCGCGCGTGGAGCCGGTGACGATGGCGCTCCGCCCCGCGAGGTCAAACTGGCCCGAGAGGTCGACCATGCTCAGTCCTCGTTTGCCGCCGCGTTGTAGACGGGATCGACCTGTTCGGGCTTGGCCTCATCCAGCGGTACGCCGTTATGGAGGTAAGCGGGTGCCTCGATCAGGATGAAGGCGATCCGGCAGACCGCGTCGCTGGTGTTGCGCCAGAGGTGGTTGGTGCCGCGCTGGACGATGATGCCGCCCTCGCGCACGGTCGTCTTGCGGCCGTCCTCCAGTTCCAGCTCGATCTCGCCCTTCATCACCACCCCGTAGTCGATCGAGTTGGTGCGGTGCATCGGGCTCTGCTTGCCCGGCAGCATGTCCACCACGCGGATCACCGAGCCGCCTTCGAGCGTCGTGCCAGTGGGGCGTTCGCGACCTTCGGTTTCGTCGTTGTTGTCGGCAGGGACGGAGGCGGTGGTCCAGATCGTCAGGAACGAGGCATCGCCCGAGAGGATCATTTTCGTCGGCGTCACGTCTTCGGAGCGGAACACCGCGCGCCCGTTCCCGTCGTGGCCGGTGACGACACGCTGGATGGGCGGCAGGCCGGAATCGGAAAGGACTTCGCTCATGCCTGTACAACCTTCTGTTCGATGACGCCGAACGGCGCGCGGCCGTCGGCAAGGGTTCCCTGCATGCGCACGGTATCGCCGAAGCGCATGAATTCGGTGCGCGGCGCGCCGAAATCGACCAGCTCGATGCCGCGCCGCTCGGCGATGCAGGAGGAGCCGATCTCGCGGTAGTTTGCGTTGGAGACGGTGCCCGAGCCGATCACCGTACCCGCCACCAGATCGCGCGTGGCGCAGGCGTGGGCGACCAGTTCGTGGAAGCCGTGCCCCATCGGCTCGCCATTGGCGGCGCCGAAGCGCTGGCCGTTCCAGTCCACCAAGAGGTCCATGCAGACGCGGCCACCCCGCCACTGGTCGCCCAGTTCCTCCGGCGTCACCGCAAAGGGCGCCATCGAACAGGGCGGCTTGGCCTGGACCCAGCCGAAGCCGGTCTTCATCTCCGGCCCGGCCAGCTTGCGCAGCGACCAGTCGTTGATCTGCACGATCAGGCGAATGTGCTGCATGCAGTCTTCGGCGCAGGTCCCCATCGGTACGCCGTCGACGATCACGCCGAACTCGCCCTCGAAATCGATACCGTTCTCTTCGGTAAGGAAGCGCACATCCTCGGCCGGGCCGTAAAACTTGTCAGACGTGCCCTGATACATCAGCGGCTTGCCGGTCTTCACCGGCACGACGCCCAGCGCCTTGTCCATCAGTTCGCCGTGGCAGGCGAACGCGGAGCCATCGAGCCATTGCCAGGCACGCGGCAGCGGTGCGCGCAGCAACGCGGCGTCCAGCGCCTCGGGAAACTCCGAAATCCCGGCCAGCACCGGCGCGACAAAGGCCCAGCTTTCCATCGCCTGCTGCAGCGTATCCACCGGCGCGGGCGCAAAACGGTCGCCCTCGGGCGAAACGACGACGAGGCGCCCGTCGGGGGTGCCGTCATCGAGGGTTGCGAGGCGCATGTCTTGGTTCTCTCCCGGAATGCTCTTTCCTTGAGAACCGGGCTAGCGAAGCCCTCCTGCGGCAACAACGGCATAGGATCGATAGCAAGCCATCGATAACATGCGATGGTCCCCGCTCGCCCCCCGGCGCTAGGTCCGGTGAAAATCACGTCACACCGGATCGGGAGAATATCATGGCCACCTGGCTGAAGCGCGGCGCCACTGCCGAGGCAAAGGCAGACGCGGACCGCAAGGTTCGCGACATCGTCGAGGCGGCGCTTGCCGATATCGAGAAGCGCGGCGACGAAGCGGTGCGCGAGATGTCGATCCGGTTCGACGGCTGGGACCGCGACGACTACCGCCTCAGCCAAGCCGAAATCGACGCCTGCGTCGACAGCCTGACCCCGCAGGAACGCAAGGACATCGAGTTCGCGCAGGCGCAGGTGAAGAACTTCGCCCAGATCCAGCGCGCTTCGATGCAGGACGTGGAAGTCGAGACGCTGCCCGGCGTCGTGCTGGGCCACCGGAACATCCCTCTGAATTCCGCAGGCTGCTATGTGCCCGGCGGCAAGTATCCGCTGCTGGCCTCCGCGCACATGTCGGTGATCACCGCCAAGGTCGCGGGCGTGAAGCGCGTCGTCACCTGCGCCCCGCCGTTTCAGGGCCAGCCGGCGCGCGCGATCGTCGCCGCGCAGGCCATGGCCGGGGCCGATGCGATCTATGCGCTGGGCGGCATCCAGGCGGTCGGCGCCATGGCGATCGGCACGCAGAGCATCGATCCGGTCGATATCCTTGTCGGTCCCGGCAATGCCTTTGTCGCCGAAGCCAAGCGCCAGCTTTTCGGGCGTGTCGGCATCGACCTGTTCGCCGGGCCGACCGAAACCCTGATCATTGCCGACGAGATCGGCTGCGATCCCGAAATCGCCGCCACCGATATCCTCGGGCAAGTCGAGCACGGGCCGGACAGCCCCGGCGTGCTGCTGACCAATTCCGAGAAATTCGCCCGCGCCACAATGGCCGAGATCGAGCGCCTGCTGCAGATCCTCCCCACCGCCGACCATGCCCGCAAGGCCTGGGAAAACTTCGGCGAAGTGATCGTGGCGGACAGCTACGAGGAGATGGTCAGGGTCGCCGACGAGATCGCCAGCGAGCACGTGCAGGTGATGACCGCCGATCCGGACTATTTCCTGAGCACCATGACCAACTACGGCGCGCTGTTCCTGGGGAGCCGCACCAATGTCAGCTTCGGCGACAAGGTGATCGGCACCAACCACACGCTGCCCACGAAGAAGTCGTCGCGCTACACCGGCGGCCTGTGGGTCGGCAAGTTCCTGAAGACCTGCACCTACCAGCGCGTCACCACCGACGAGGCCTCGGCGCTGATCGGCGAATATTGCTCGCGCCTCTGCGCGCTGGAGGGCTTCGCAGGCCACGGCGAGCAGGCGAATATCCGCGTGCGGCGCTTCGGCGGGCGCAACGTGCCCTATGCCGGGCAGGCCGAACCGACGCCCGAGACGGCGGCCTGACCATGGCGATCCCGCAGACCCCGAGCCTGCGCCTTGATGGACGCCGGGCTGTGGTGACCGGCGCGGGCCGGGGCATCGGCCTCGGCGCCGCCGCCGCGCTGGCGGCGGCGGGCGCCGAGGTCACGCTGGTTGCCCGCACCTCGGGGGAGATCGAGGCGGCTGCCGCCGAGATCGGCAATGGTGCATGCGCCGCGACGCTCGACGTTTCCGACCTCGGCGCCGTGGCCGCGTTCTTCGCGGACCGCGCGCCGTTCCACGTGCTCGTCAACAATGCCGGCACCAACCGCCCCAAGCCGATGTGGGAGGTGAGCGAGCAGGATTACGATGCCGTGCTCGACCTCAATCTCAAGTCCGCCTTTTTCGTGGCGCAGGCCTGCGTGAAGCGGATGACAGGTACCGGCACCAGGGGCAGCCTGATCCACATGGGCAGCCAGATGGGGCATGTCGGCGGGCCGAACCGCTCGCTCTACTGCGCCAGCAAGTGGGCGCTGGAGGGCATGAACAAGGCCATGGCGCTGGACCTTGCCCCACATGGCATCCGCTCCAACACGATCGCCCCGACATTCATCGAAACCCCGCTGACCAAACCCTTCTTCGAGGACGAAGCCTTCAAGGCCAGCGTGCTTTCGAAGATCAAGCTCGGCCGCATCGGCCAGGTGGAGGACCTGATGGGCGCGGTGCTGTTCCTCGCCTCCGACGCCTCCGCGCTCATGACCGGCACCAGCCTTGTCGTCGATGGCGGCTGGACCGCCGAATAATCGCCCCAAGCGTTTTCTAATCAGGTGGAACACCTGATGCCTCGGAAAACGCGACAAACCAAAACTTCCCGCAGGATAGATCATGTTCGAACCGTTCCCCGGAAACTACGTCTGGAACCTCGCCACCAACCTCGCGCTCGCCTGCGGGGGCAATTACGGCGAGATCGACGCGGCCAACCGCCCGATCATGGACGCGAGCAAGGCCGGCGCCGATGCCGGCTCCGCGCAGATGTTCGACAGCTGGATCGCGGTCGCCGATCAGGTCACCGCCAATGCCCAAGGCGATGAGGCGGCCGGTTACCTGCTTTCCGCCGGCACCAAGTACTTGCGCGCCTCGGGCTATTATCTCGCGGCCGAGCGCATGCAGAGCCGCGACTATGCCCCGCGCTGGGCCGCCTATGACAAGGGGCTGGAGCTGTTCCACAAGGGCGCGAAGCTGCGCGGGCTGCATGTCGACAGGGTCGAAATCCCCTACGAGGACAGCGCCTATACCGCCATTTTTGTCCACGACGGTTCGGGCACGCCGCGCCCGACGCTGGTCTCGGTCAACGGGCTCGATTCGATGAAGGAGCAGGTCTGCATGGCGGGCCATGGCCAATCGAATCTGGAGCGGGGCATGAACACCCTGTTCGTCGACCAGCCCGGCACCGGCGAGGCGATCCGCAAGCGCGGCCTTCCCGCCGTGTTCGACGGCGAGCGCTGGGGCACCCCTGCGCTCGAATACCTGCTGACGCGCGATGACGTGATCCATGACCGGATCGGCATTTTCGGCCTCTCCTTCGGCGGCTATCACGCACCGCGCATCGCCGCCAACGAGCCGCGCTATGCGCTCTGCGCGGTGATGGGCGCCAACCACGTCTGGGGCCGCCGCCAGCGCGAGCGCGTGGCCAACGAAGGCGAGAACCCGGTGCCGCACTACTGGGACCATGTCATGTGGGTCTTCGGCATCGAAGCCCAAAATGGGGGGCGCGACGCCTTCCTCGAATACGCCGACCGGATCACGCTCGACGGGCAGGTGGAGAAGATCCGCGTGCCCTTCCTGATCACTCACGGCGAGAACGACCGCCAGATCCCCGCCTTCAATGCGCAGCTCAGCTACGATCAGGCGGTGAACAGCCCCAAGCGCACGCTCCGCGTCTTCACCAGGAAGGATTTCGAGGTCGAGCACTGCGGCGCCGACAACGGCACCGGCATGCGCGACTATATCGCCGACTGGTGCGCCGAAACCTTTGCGGAAATGGGCTGAGCGCGATGGCCGAATTCACCTTCCACCACGGCGGCGTCTCCGTTCCCAGTCTTGACGAGGCGATCGACTGGTACGGCCGCGTGCTGGGCTTCACGGTCGAGAAGACGTTCTACATCGAAGCGGCCAGGTCCCGCACCGCCATGGTCCGCAAGGGCCCGCTGCGCTTCGAGATCTTCGAGGTGGAAGGCGCCGCCCCCCTCCCCGAGGACCGCCGCTCCCCGCCGCGCGATCTCAAGACCCACGGCAACAAGCACATCGCCTTCCGGGTGGAAGACCTCGAGGCCTTCCTGGCCGAGATGGAGGAGAAGCAGGCCGACGTCGCCTTTGTCGTGCGCGAGGCCTTCGGCAAGGGCTGCTTCATCCGCGACTGCGCGGGCAACCTGATCGAATTCGTCGAGGAGCCGGACCTGTGATCCACGAACTGGCCACACTCACCATCGACCCGGCCCGCGCCGCCGCGTTCGAGGCCGCGGTTGCCGAGGCGCGCCCGCATTTCGAGGCGGCCGGGGGGTTTGTCTCCTTCGCGCTGCACCGCTCGGTGGAGAACCCCGCGCGGTATCACCTCGTCGTCGGCTGGGACAGCGTCGAGGCCCACATGACGGACTTCCGCGAGTCCGAGGGTTTTCAGGTCTGGCGTTCGCTGGCGGGCCCGTTCTTCACGGCGCCGCCTTGCGTCGAGCATCTTGCCCAGGCGATCTGAATACGCGATCTGAACACGCGATCTGAACGAGACCCGGCACGGCATCCCCCGGCATGCGCGGGAGTGGGGGGCGGGGAGCGGGGAGCGGGGAGCGGGCTGGTGCCGCGAAATTCGCGTTTCGCGAATTGCCAGAGGCTCGCTCAGGCCTGGTTCGCCGCCGCGATCATGTCGCACTTCTGGTTGGCTTCCCGGGCGCCGCCGCCCAGCAGCGAAACCGCCAGGAACCCGGCGAGCACCGCCACCACGAAGGCCACCGTCACCTTGCCCAGGTGCTTGTCGATCACTGCCTTGATCGGCGCGCCGAACAGGCGGAACAGCACGCCGACGATCAGGAAGCTGATCGAGCGCGAGATCACCGAGGCCCCGAGGAACACGAAGAGGTTCATGCCGATGAACCCCGCGGTGATCGTCAGCAGCTTGAAGGGGATCGGCGTCGCGCCCTTCACGATGATGATCTCCGCGCCGTATTCGCGCAAATAGCACGCCGCCTTGGGGAAGCTGTCGGCCAGATGCAGCGCGCGCAGCAGCGCCTCGCCGAAGGCGGCATAGGCAAAGTGACCGATGGCATACCCAAGCAGCCCGCCGACGACCGAGGCCGCGGTGGCGATCACCGCATAACGAATCGCCTTTTTCGGTTCGGCCAGACACATCAGGCCCAGCAGCGGATGCGGCGGCACCGGGAAGAAGCTGGCTTCCATGAACGCGAAGAGTGCCAGCCACCAGCCGGCATGGCGGTGCGACGCCTTGGCCATGGTCCAGTCGTAAAGGCGGCGCAGCATCGAATTCTCCGCAATAAGGTATGGCCGCGTGCTTAGTGGGCACGGGTTCGGGCGGCAAGCAATAACCTATTTGGTTATTTCCTATTGACAGCGTAACGCCGATTAGGTACATATCAGGAACATCGCGAAATTCCGAGTCGCTCCGGCGGCTCCTTCGCGCCCCCACTCACAGCAACAGGATGTTCCGGATGGCCGAGCCGAAGCGCGCTTCGTCCGCTGCTGCCCCGTGCAAGCGTCGGACGAGGCTCAATGCCGATCTTGCCAGGAGCGAGGACAAGCTGAACCGCCACTGGCGCACCGCCTTCCTCGCCGTGCTGGCGGAAACCTCGAATGTCAGCGCCGCCGCCCTCGCCGCCGGGGTCCACCTCAGCCGCCCCTACAAGCTGCGCCGCAATGACCCCGACTTCGCCCGCGACTGGCGCGGCGCCCTGCTGGAAGGATACGAGAACCTCGAACTGGAACTGCTCCACCGGTTGCGCTTCGGCGAAACCAAGGACGGCGAGATGAGGTTCGACAACGCCAATGCCCTGCGCCTGCTCGGCCTCCACCGCGAGACCGTGGCACGCGAGCGGGCCATGCGCGAGGACGAGGACATCGGCGCCGTGCGCGCCTCGCTCCAGGCCAAGATCGCGCAGCTGCGCGAACAGGTTATCGCCCGCCGCGCGGCAGAGGAAGGCCCCCAGGATGGCTGAGGCCGACCCGCTGGACTGGCTGACCGAGGCCGAAAGCGGGGAGATCGAGGCGTTCATGGCCAGCCTCGACCGGAACGAGCGCCGCGAATGGCGCTGGGACTGGTCGATCCGGGCGCGGCCCTCGCAGCTCGCCCCGGCCGGCGACTGGCGCGTCTGGCTGGTCATGGCCGGGCGCGGCTTCGGCAAGACCCGCTGCGGCGCCGAATGGGTGCGCCTTGTCGCCGAGGAGAATCCCGATGCCCGCATCGCGCTGGTCGCCGCCAATCTGGGCGAGGCGCGCTCGGTCATGGTCGAGGGCGAGAGCGGACTGCTCGCGGTCGGTGCGCCGTGGCGCCGCCCGGTGTTCGAACCCTCGCTCAGGCGGCTGACCTGGCCGGGCGGCGCGCAGGCCACGCTCTATTCGGCCGCCGAGCCCGAATCGCTGCGCGGCCCCCAGCACAGCCACGCCTGGTGCGACGAGATCGCCAAGTGGGACAATGCCGCGGGGCGGGCCACGTCGGCCTGGGACAACCTGCTGATGGGCCTGCGCCTCGGCCGCGATCCGCGCGTGGTCGCCACCACCACGCCGCGCAGCATGCCGCTGGTCACGCGGCTGCTGGCGGATAGCGCCTCGGGCGAGGTCGTCGTCACGCGGGGGAGCACCTTCGACAATGCCGCCAACCTGCCCGCGCGCTTTCTCTCGGCAATGCGCCGCAATTTCGGCCGCAGCCTGCTCGGCAGGCAGGAGATCGACGGCGAGCTGATCGCCGACATCGAGGGCGCGCTGTGGAGCCGCGCCTTGCTGGAACGCTGCCGCGAGGCGCGCGCGCCTGCATGTTGCCGCGTGGTCGTCGGCGTCGATCCGCCCGCTTCTGCGGGCGGAGACGCCTGCGGCATCGTCGTCGTCGGCCTCTCGGCGGACGGCAACGCCCATGTGCTGGCCGATGCCTCGGCCGAGAAGGCCGGCCCCGAGCGCTGGGCCCGCGCCGTCGCCGAGGCGGCAGCGGCCTGGTCCGCCGACCGCGTCATCGCCGAGGCCAACCAGGGCGGCGCCATGGTCGCCTCGGTGCTGCGCGCGGCGGAAGTTTCGCTGCCGCTGCGGCTGGTCCACGCCAGCCGCGGCAAAGTCGCCCGCGCCGAGCCCGTGGCCGCGCTCTACGAGGCCGGACGCGTGCGCCATGCCGGACTGTTCCCGGCGCTGGAAGACGAGATCTGCGGGCTTGTCGCCGGTGGTTCCTACCAGGGACCGGGGCGCTCGCCCGACCGCGCCGACGCGCTGGTCTGGGCCCTCACCGAGCTGATGCTCGGCAAGGCTTCGGCCCCGCAAGTGCGCTTGCCCTGAAACACGAACCTTGCGCGGCTCCGGCCGCTCCCTCCCGCCTGGAAAGGAACCCCACGTGTCCTTCATCGATACGCTCGTCGCCGCCTTCAAGGGCGAGAGTGCCCGCGTGCCTTTGGCGCGGGGGCCCGCCTCACCCTGGTTCTTCGCCGAAGGCGACGGCGGGCGAGCCCCCTTCGAATATGCCTCGGCGGTGCGCCGGGCCTATCTCGAGAATCCCGTCGCCCAGCGCGCGGTGCGGCTGGTGGCCGAAGGGATCGCCGGCGCCCCGCTCAAGGCCGCCGATCCGAAGCTCGCCGCGCTCATCGGCGAGACCAGCGCCGGGCAGTCGCTGCTGGAAACGCTCGCCTGCCACCTGCTGCTGCACGGCAATGCCTATGTGCAGGTGCTCAAGGACGCGCGCGGGCGCCCGGTCGAACTCTTTGCGCTGAGGCCCGAGCGCGTGACCGTCGTCGCGGGCGAGGACGGCTGGCCCGCCGCCTATGCCTATGACGTGGCGGGACGGCGCATGACCATCCCGCTGCACGGCGAGGATGCCTCGCCCAACGTGATCCATATCCGCCACTTCCACCCGGCGGACGATCATTACGGTGCCGGTTGCCTTGCCGCCGCCGACGAGGCGATCGCCACCCACAATGCCGCCGCGCGGTGGAACCGCCAGCTTCTCGAAAACGCCGCCCGCCCCTCCGGCGCGCTGGTCTACGAGACCGGGGACGGCGATACCCTCACCCCCGAACAGTTCGACCGGCTCAAGACCGAACTGAGCCAGGCCTATGCCGGATCGCACAACGCCGGGCGGCCGATGCTGCTGGAAGGCGGGCTCAAGTGGCAGGCCATCGCGCTGACGCCTGCCGACATGGACTTCGCCACGCTCAAGGCCGCCGCCGCCCGCGACGTGGCGCTGGCCTTCGGGGTGCCGCCGATGCTGCTCGGCCTGCCGGGCGATGCCACCTATGCCAATTACCGCGAGGCCAACCGCGCGCTCTGGCGGCTGACGCTGCTGCCGCTGGCCGCCAAGATCTTCGCGGCGCTCTGCGAAGGACTGGCGCCGTGGTTCCCCGAGGCCTGCCTTGCCATCGACCTCGATCAGGTCCCCGCGCTGGCCGAGGACCGCGAGCGGCTCTGGTCGCAAGTGAGCGCCGCCGATTTCCTCGATGGCGACGAGAAGCGCGCGCTGCTCGGCCTGCCCGAACGCCCCCATTCCGGGAAGGAAGTGGAGAACAAATCATGAACCAGAAGGACATGCTTGCCGGTCTGCTGGCACAGGCGGCCTCCGAAGGCGGCGATCTGGTGACCCTGCGCGCCGTGGTCGAGGAAGCGAGCGAAGTCGGCGCGCGGCGGATGCTGTCGCGGATCGGCCTCGACGATGCCACCGCGCCCGGCGACCTCACCGAACTGCGCGAACTGCTGCAGGCCTGGCGCGACGCCAAGTCCAGCGCCCGGGCCGCCGCCATCGGCTGGTTTGTGCGCGCGGTGCTGGCCGCGCTGCTGCTTGGCCTGGCGGTGCGCTGCGGCACCACGGAGCTGCTGCGTTGAGCCGCGACTTGCGCTTCGCTGGCTATGCCGCGCTGTTCGATCGGCGCGATTCCGGCCGCGACACCATCCGCCCCGGCGCCTTTGCCCGCACCCTGGCCGAGCGCCGCGATCCGCTGCCGCTCTACTGGCAGCACCGGCCAGACGTGCGCATCGGCTGGGTCGAGACCGCTGCCGAGGACGCGCGCGGCCTGCGGGTGGTGGCCAGGATCGACAATCCCGACGGCGCCGCCGGCCTCGCGCTCAGGCGCGGCACCGTCAACGGCCTGTCGTTCGGCTACCGCGCGCGCTCCAGCCGCCAGGATGCGGCGGGACGCGAACTGCTCGACCTCGAACTGTTCGAAGTCAGCCTCGTCACCCACCCGATGCAGCACGGCGCGCGGGTGCACCTCGTTTCCTGACTCTGCCTTCCCGTCCTCCCGACAGTTTTCCGCCGCCCGTCCGGCGGCTCCCAAGCGAAAGGTGAATGCCCCATGGAATCCACGAACCCGGTCGAAGCGCTCGACTCCTCGTTCGATCTTGTCACCCGCCAGGACGCCACCGAAGCCGCCGTCGAAGCGCTGCGCGGCGATGTCGAGGACGTGAAGTCGCGGCTCGACCGCGTCGGCCGCGCCGCCGCCCGCCCGCTGATCGAGGGCGCCGCCACCGCCGCCTCGGTCGAAGTGAAGGGCTTTGTCGACGGCTACTTGCGCATGGGCCGCGAGACCGAGCTGAAATCGATGTCGGGCCTCGTCGCCGCGGACGGCGGCTATGCGGTCCCGCGCGAGATCGACGCGCTGATTTCCAGCCGCCTCAAGAACGTCAGCCCGATCCGCTCGATCGCCCAGGTCGTGCAGACCGGTACGGCCGGTTATCGCAAGCTGATCAACACCGGCGGCACCGCCTCGGGCTGGGTCAGCGAGACCGGCGCCCGCGTCGAGACCGCCAGCCCCAGCCTTGCCGAGATCGTGCCGCCCTCCGGCGAACTCTACGCCAATCCCTCGGCAAGCCAGGCCATGCTCGACGATGCCATGTTCGACATCCAGACCTGGCTGGCGGACGAGATCGCGATGGAATTCGCCCGCGCCGAAGGCGCCGCCTTCATCACCGGCACCGGCACCAACCAGCCCAAGGGCTTTCTGGCCGCTCCCACCGCCGCGACGGCTGACGGCGCCCGCGCGTTCGGCACCCTGCAGTTCCTCGTCTCCGGCAATGCCGGCGGCTTCGACACCGCGCCGGAACTGAAACTGATCGACCTTGTCCATTCACTGAAGGGCGGCCACCGCCAGGGCGCCAGCTGGGTGATGAACTCCAAGACGCTGGCGGTGGTGCGCAAGCTCAAGGCCGCCGACGGCTCGTTCCTGTGGCAGCCCGGGCTGATGGAAGGCCAGCCCAACCGCCTGCTGGGTTATCCGGTGGTCGAGGCCGAGGACATGCCCGATGTCGCCGCCAATGCCTTCCCGATCGCCTTCGGCAACTTCCGCGCCGGCTACCTGATCACGGAGCGCAGCACGACCTCGATCCTGCGCGATCCCTATACCAACAAGCCCTTCGTCAACTTCTACGCAACGAAGCGGATCGGCGGGCAGGTGCTCGATTCGGACGCGATCAAGCTGCTCAAGATCTCGGCCTGACGGAAGCGGCATGCCTCGGGGGGCCCTCCTCCCTCCCCGAGGCCCCGCTTTCACGCAGGGGGTGGTCTGGTGCCGCCCCTCACCGGGCCGCCCCCTGCGCCTGTTTTCCTCCTGATCGGAGACACCCATGCACCGGGTCATCCTTACGCCGGCCACCCTGCCGTCCTCGGCGCTTGCCGAGCTCAAGCAGTGGCTCGGCATCACCACCGCGCGCGACGACGCTCCGCTTGCGCAGCTCCTTGCGAGCACACTCGACATGTTCGAGGCCTTTACCGGCGTCATGCCGCTCGCCGCCTCGTGCGAGGAAACGCTGCCTGCCTACCCCGGCTGGAACGTACTGGCCACGCGTCCGGTTCAGGCCATCGCCGCGCTCGACGGAATTGCCGCCGACGGCACTCGCTTTCCGCTTTCCTCCGGCATGTACGAGGTCGACCTCGGTGCCGATGGCAGCGGCCGGGTGCGGCTGCCGATGCCCGCCGCAGCCAGCCGCGTCGCCGTCCGCTTCACGGCGGGCCTCGCCGCCAACTGGGATGGCCTGCCCGATGCCCTGCGCCACGGCATGATCCGCCTTGCCGCCCACCAGCACCGCGAACGCGAGAACGAGGGCGCTTCGCCGCTGCCGCCCGCCTCGGTCGCCGCGCTCTGGCGGCCCTGGCGCCGGATGCGGCTGGCATGAGCAGCGGCCTGATCGAGACCCGGGTGGACAAGGCCTTCGACGCCCTCGCCCGGCGCCTCACCGCCCGCGCCGCCGCCATCGCGACTGCCGTTACCGCCGCCAACGCCGAATCGCAGGCCCTCGCCGCGCGCGGGGACAAAAGCCGGTGGCGCCGCGCGGATCTCCTCTGGCCGCTTTTCGCGAAAGGATAGTCCATGGAAATCGCCCTTCGCGCCGCGCTGATCGACTGGCTTGCCGCCGATCCCGTGCTGGCCGCCGAACTCAACGCGGTGGCCGAGGAAGCCCCCGCGCGCACCAGCCTGCCCTGGCTCGCCATCGCTTCGAGCGCGAGTGCCGACTGGAGCTGCAAGACCGCTCCCGGCCGCGAGATCCGCGTGGCGCTGGAGCTCCATTGCCGGGGCGATGCCCCCGATGCCGCGGGAACCCTCGTCCGTGGAATCGAAGCGCGGGTCGAGAGCCTGCCGCGCACGCAGCCCGCGTTCCAGATCGTCACCGCCCAGTTCCTGCGCGCCCGCGCCGAGCAGCGCGGCGAAAGCCGCCGCGCGATCCTGCTCGAATACCGCTTCCGCCTCATGGCGGCCTGACCCTCAGGCAATCCTTCGACAAGCTCAGGATGAGCGGAGCTGGGTGCCTGCTCTCCTCCCGCTCAGGCTGAGCCTGTCGAAGCCTCACCGATCCAGCCCCGATCACAGGAGACATTCCATGCCCGCCCAGAAAGGCAGCGCCTTCCTTCTCAAGATCTCCGACGGCGCAACGCCCGCCGTCTATCAGACCGTCGCCGGTCTGCGCACCACGCAGATGTCGGTCACCAGCGATACTGTCGTCATCACCAGCAAGGACAGCGGCGGCTGGCGCGAACTGCTGTCGGGCGCGGGCGTGCGTTCGGTTTCGGTCAGCGCTGCGGGAATTTTCCTCGGCAGCGCCGCCGAAGCCCGCATCCGCACCAATGCCATGGCGGGCACGCTTGCCGACTACGAACTGAGCTTCGAGGACGGCGACAAGCTGCGCGGCAAGTTCCTCGTCCAGCGGCTGGACTACGCCGGCGACTTCAACGGCGAGCGCAATTACACGATCCAGCTCGAAAGCTCCGGCACGGTCGCATCGGCATGACGGAGCTCGGGATGACGGAACTCGGGATGACGGGGGCCGCGTCTCCGGCCAATGGCCTGCGCGGCGAGGCCATGCTCGCCATCGGCGATGCCTCCCACCGGCTGCGACCGACCTTCACCGCGCTGGTGGCCGCCGAAGAGGAACTCGGCCCGCTTTTCGCCCTCGTCGAGCGGGCCGGGGCGGGGCAGCTGCGCCTTTCGGAGATGGCGGCACTGTTCTGGCACTGCCTCGATGCACAGGGCCGACCGCCACGAGAGGCGGTAGGCGAAGCCGTCCTCGCCGCCGGGCTTGCCGCCTGCGCCGCGCCGCTGCGCACTTTGCTCGGCCAGATTCTCAAGGGCGCAGGATGAGCGGGGAGCGGTTCGCTTCGGCAGCCCTTGCCCTTTGCGGTCTCGCCGCGCGCACGCTCGGCTGGCGCCCCGGCGAGTTCTGGGCAGCCACCCCCGCCGAACTCGCCGCCGCCCTTGGCCTGCCCGCCGTCACCGACGCCCCCGGAATCGACCGCGAGACCCTCCAGAAACTGATGGAAAACGACCATGAGCGATGAAATCGACAGCCTGCTGGTGGACGTGCGCGCCAGCACCGATGGCTTCACGCGCGACATCGCCCGGATGCGTTCCAGCGTCGATAGCAACCTCGTCTCCGGATTCACCCAGGCCGGACAGGCCCTGGAAAAAGGGCTGACCGGCGCCATCCAACGCGGCAGTCTCGGCTTCGACGATCTCAAGCGCGTGGCCCTCGGCACGCTGTCCGACATCGCCGCGCAGTCGGTGCAGGGCCTGTTCTCCTCGCTGGGCGGCTCCTCCTCGCCCGGCAGCAGCACCGCGAGCCTGTCCGGTCTGTTCTCGGGCCTGCTCGGCCTGCCGGGCCGCGCGACCGGCGGCAATGTCTCTCCAGGACGGGGCTATATCGTCGGCGAACGCGGACCGGAAATGTTCGTGCCGACGTCGGCGGGTCGGATCGAGACCGGGAACGGCAGCGGCGCCGGTCGAGATGTGAAAGTCTCGATCCACCTTTCCAGCCCGCGCGGCAGCAGCGTTCCGCAGTCGCTGCAGCGCTCCTCGCGCCAGGTCGCCAGCACCGTGCGCCGCGCGCTTTCCACCCGCTGACATACCGGAGAATTCCCATGGCATTCTGGCTCGCGAACAGGCGCGAAGGGCAGGCCAGCGACTGGATCCAGCGTTTCGATCCGCGTTTCTGGACGGTCAACTTCCCCCGCCCGATGATGGCCGCGCTGGTCTCGACGTCCGCAGACAGCCTGCGCGTCGATGCCGCCTTCCTGCGCAAGGCCGACCTTGGCGGGCTGATCTGGGAAAGCGAGGACCGCTTCGACCACCCCCTGCTCGCCTACCGCACCGACCGCGACTATGCCCATACCGCGCTGCGTTTCCGCTGGCGCTCGGCAGGCGTGGTGCCGCTCGATGCGGTCAACGGCCCGACCCTGACCATCGAGGGCCGCGACGAGACCGGCACCGCGCGCACCTGGTACGTGCGCCTCTGGAACTATGCCGAGGGCACCGGCGAGGATGCCGTGGTGACCTTGCGATTCTCCGACCTCGACGGCGGCTTCATGCTTCCGGCCGAAGCCGATCCGGTCTGGCCGCGCGCGATCGAGCGCCTGTTCATCTCGTTCGCCCCGCCCGGCTACGACGGCACCAGCACCGAGCCGCTCGCCGCCGAAGCCGAAGGCTGGATCGAACTGAGCGAAATCCGCGCCGACGGTGCCCGCGCCATGCTGGAGATCGGCGACGTGATCGTGCCGCCGCACGGCCTCGCCATCGCCACCGGTTTCGACGATCAGGGCGTGCAATGCCCAAGACGGCTGATCCGCAACGCCGTCCAGCTCGGCTATCGCGGCTCGATCGTCCATTACCTCGGCATGAGCCACCATTTCCGGCTCACCCATGGCGAGAGCGGCTATCGTGTCGGCACCGGCAGCGATCCGCTGAACACCCCGACCCGTGCCTGGCACAAGGCCTTCTTTACCGAATGCGTCGCCCGGGGCCTCAGCCCGATTGCCTCGCTGTCCTACGAAGTGCTCGACCAGCATGCCCCCGCCGGCTGGAAGCAGCGCGATCTGGACGGCCATGCCGCGCTGACCGGCTGGGATCCGCCCTCCACCCTGCTTTCGCCCGCTTGCGCGCCGGCGATGCTCTGGCTCCAGTCGGTCGGCAAGGCGGTGGCCGGGCTGATGGTGGCAGCCGGTGCCCCCGTCCGCTTCCAGGTCGGCGAACCCTGGTGGTGGACTTTTGCCGACGGCCGCATCTGCCTTTATGACGAAGCGGCCCGGAGCGCGTTCGGCGGTTCCCCGCCCGCCATCACCGACATGCGCGCGCCGCTCGATGGCGCCCAGACCGCGCTTCTCGATGCCGCCGGCGCGCTGCTGGCCCAGTCGACCGCCGCCCTTGTCGCCGCGATCCGCGCCGATGTGGCGCCCTCCCCGGTGGAAGCCCTGGCGCTGGTCTTCACGCCGACCGTGCTGGATCCGGCCATGCCCGAACTGCGCCGCGCCAATCTGCCGGTCGGCTGGGCAGCCCCGGCCTTCGACCGGCTGCAGGTGGAAGACTACGACTGGCTCACCGCCGGTGCCGATGCCTTGCGGCGGGAAGCCTATGCCACCATCGATGCCCGGCTTGGCTACCCGCCGGAACAGCAGGACTACCTCGCCGGCTTCGTGCTGAGCGGCGATGAGGCCGCCCAATGGCAGCGCATCGATGCCGGTATCGACGAAGCCCTCACCCGCGCCCCCCACGAAATCGTGGTCTGGGCGCTCCCCCAGATCGCCCGCGACGGCTTTGTCCGCCTGCCGCCGCCACCCTCCGACAGTTCAGGAACCGATCCGATGCAGGCCTTCGACGATGTACTCTATCCGATCGCGCTGGGCCGCGACGCCACCGTGATACCCGAATTTTCGACGACGATCTCGGTCACCGCCTCCGGTTTCGAGCGTCGTAACAGCCTCTGGTCGAACGCGCGCCTGCGCTTCGATGTCGGCCCCGGCGTTCGCTCGGATGCGGAACTGGGCGAACTGATCGCCTTCTTCCGCGCACGCCGGGGCCCGGCCCGCGGTTTTCGCCTGCGCGATCCCAGCGACTTCAGCTCCAATGGCATGACCGGCCTGCCCGCCGCCGCCGATCAGCTGCTCGGTATCGGCGACGGCCTGCGCGCCGACTTTGCGCTGATCAAGCATTATGGAAGCGAAGAGGCCCTGCAGGTCCGCCGCATCACCCGGCCCGATGTCTCCAGCCTGACCGTTGCGCTCGACGGCACCGTGCAGGTCGGCAACTGGAGGCTGTTGCCGCTCGGCGTGATCGTGTTCGAAACGGCGCCCCCGGCCGGCGCCCGCATCAGCGCCGGTTTCGAGTTCGACGTGCCGGTGCGCTTTGCCGAGGACAGCCTCGAAATCGCCGGGTCCGCCTTTGCGGCCGGTGAGGCCCCCAGCGTTCCCGTCGTCGAGATCCGGGAGGCCGCATGACCCGCGCCTGGTTCGCCACCGAGCTCGAAACCGTCGCGACGTTCTGGCGCATCTTGCGCAGCGACGGCGTGACGCTGGGTTTCACCACGCACGACGTCGACCTGTGGTTCGACGGTGTCCGCCACCACGCCTCCCCCGGCATGGTCCCCTCCTCGATCCGCAAATCGGCAGGCTTCGAGGCGGACAGCGCCGAAGTGCAGGGAACGCTCACCCACGATGCCATTGCAGCCGGTGACCTTGCGGCGGGCCGTTTCGACGACGCCGGCGTGCATATCGGCCTCGTCGACTGGGAAACCCTGGAGGCGAGCGTCCTCTACGCCGGAACCATCGGCACGGTCCGCGAAGAGGATGGACGCTTTGGCGCCGAACTCGTCTCGCGCAAGGCCGAACTGCTGCGCGATCCGGTGCCGCGCACCAGCCCCACCTGCCGCGCCCGGTTCTGCGGACCGGGCTGCAACCTTTCCCCGGCCGCCTTCACCCGCGAGCGGCAGGTTCTGGACGTCGATCTGGACAGCAATGCCGTCCTGTTCGGTGGTGCCTTCGATTCAACCGGCCATGCCGGGGGAACGCTGCGCTGGCTTGATGGGCCCATGGCAGGCATGACCATGGGCATCCAGGCCGCCAGCACCGGCCAGGGCGTGATACTTGACACGCCGCTCGTCCCGCCGATCCCCGCGGGTGCGCGGGCGCTTGTCCGCGAAGGCTGCGACCACACGCTGGCGACCTGCGCATCGCGTTTCGGCAATGCCGTGAACTTTCGCGGCGAGCCATTCCTGCCCGGCAACGATCTGCTGACCCGCTATCCAACTCCCGGTTCATGACCGGTGACGAGATAGCTCGCGCCGCGTCGGCCCTCGTGGGCACGCCGTTTCGTCTGCATGGCCGCGATCCCCGCTGCGGGCTCGACTGTGTCGGCGTGCTGGCTCTCGCCATCGGCAGGACTGCCGCCTTCCCCAACGGCTATGCCCTGCGCGGAGGAAACCTGGAGGCGATCGAGCGCCTGGCATCGGCGCTGGGGCTGGTACCAGCCGGGGGCAAGGTCCTCCCCGGAGACGTGCTGCTGTTCCGCCCCGGCCCCGCCCAGTTCCATTTCGCGATCGCCGCGAAGGGGAACCTCATCGTTCACGCCCACGCCGGTCTGCGCCGGGTGGTCGCAGGCCCCTGCCCCGACCACTGGCCCCTGATCGGCCATTGGCGCGTGCAAAATCCGAGGAATTGAAATGGCAACGCTCGTTTTCAGCGCGGTCGGCACGATGGTCGCCGGTCCGGTCGGAGGGGCCGTGGGATCATTGGTGGGCAGCCAGGTCGACGCCGCCCTGTTCGGCTCCCCCAATCGTCAGGGCGCGCGGCTCAAGGAACTGGACGTCACCACGTCCAGCTATGGCCAGCCGATCGCCCGCCATTTCGGCCGCATGCGTGTCGGCGGACAGATGATCTGGGCCGCCAACCTGGTCGAACACAGCGAAGTCACCGGCGGCGGCAAGGGTGCCGCATCGGTCACGGCCTACAGCTATACGGCCAGCTTCGCGGTTGCCCTGTCCAGCCGCCCGATTCTCGGCCTCGGCAGGATCTGGGCCGATGGCAAGCTGCTGCGCGGCGAAGCCGGCGATCTCAAGGCCGGCGGCACCCTGCGCATCCACCGCGGAACCGGTGACGGCGAACTGGACCCCCTGCTCGCTGCGGCACAAGGTGCCGGACAGTGCCCGGCCCACCGCGACCTTGCCTATGTCGTTTTCGAGGATCTCGACCTCTCGGGATTCTACAATCACATCCCGTCGCTGACATTCGAGGTCATCGCCGACGCAGGCTTCGACCTTGCCGACATTCTCGGCGAGGTCATCGACCAGGTCGACACGCAAACGACATTCGACGAACTGGCCGGTTTCACCAGTGACGGCGCCTTGGCAGATGCGCTGGCGACGCTTGATTGCGTCTATCCGCTCGACATCGATTGTGCCGGCACACGCCTCGTCATTGCACGCGAACGTTATCAGAGCGCACCCAAAACCGTCAGCGAAGCGACGCGCGCTGTGGGCGATGACGAATTCAGCGCCGCCACCGGCATGTCCCGGCGCCGTGCGCCGCGCGCCGAGCAACCGGTGTCGAGCCTGCGCTACTATGACGTGTCGCGCGATTATCTTCCCGGCGTCCAGCACGCGACCGGCCGGGCAACGCCGGGACAGCCCCGCACCCTCGAACTTCCTGCCGCGCTCGAGGCATCCCGCGCGCGCGCGCTTGTCGAACGTGTTTCCGGCCGGCTCGACTGGAGCCGTGACACGGTCACCTGGCGCACCGCGGAACTCGATGGCGACATTGCGCCTGGAGCCTGCGTCAGTTTCGACCAGATGCCGGGACGATGGCGCGTGCGCGAATGGGAATGGCGCGATACCGGCATTGAAATCACCGCCGAGCGCATGCCTCCGACCGAAAGCGCCTGGTCTCTGGCGTTGCCCACGGATCCTGGGCAGGCGCACCAGCAGGAAGACCTGCCTTCCGCCCCGACCCTGCTTGCCGCCTTCGAATTGCCCTATGATCCGGCGATCGGTTCGCCCGCTACGGCGCGGCCCCTCGCCGCCGTATCATCCGGCCAAGCCAACTGGAACGGCGCGGCGCTATATGCCGACCGAGGAGACGGTTCCCTGCTGCCGCTCGGGCCGAGCGGGCGAACCCGCTGCGTCATGGGACGTGTCACGAACCTGGTGGCCGCCGCATCGCCGCTTCGTTACGACCGGGGCTCGGAGATCATCGTGCAATTGGCCGACAATGACATGCAACTGGCCTCGGCTACGGCACGCCAGCTTGCCGAAGGCGCAAACGTGGCGCTTGTCGGCGAGGAGCTTATCCAGTTCGCGCAAGCGACACTCCTCTCCGGCGGGACATGGCGTTTGACCGGATTGCTGCGTGGTCGCGGCGCGACCGAGAACGGAATTGCGACACACGCGGCAGGCGAAACGTTCGTCCTGGTCGACTCGCGCCTGACATCGCTGGATCCGGCCAAGCTTGGCAGCAACAGTACGCGCCGGATCGTGGCGATCGGCCTGGGCGATCCGCAAGGCGTGGGAACGGGCGTGGCCCTGTCCGGTCTCACCTTGCGCCCGCCCGCCCCCGTCCATGCCCGCAAGCGTATCCTCGCCGATGGCACCCGGCGCTTCGAATGGACCCGGCGCGCGCGCGGACTGCATGACTGGCGCGACGGCGTCGACGTTCCGCTGATCGAGGAAACCGAGAGCTATATTGTCAGTTACGGCCCTCCCGGTTCCCCCCTTGCCCAATGGACGACCGGCCAGGCCTCGCTCGACATCGCACCGCAGGTCCATGCCGCGCTCGCCGCCCAGGCCCCGGATGAACGATTCCATGTGGTGCAAAAGGGAACTTTCGCATTGTCCGATCAACTGGATCTCGGCCCCATAGCCTGACGCGCAGCGACCTGCGGCAACCTCCATCCGCCATCTCGGGAAGACATGACATGACCGATCCTTTCGCCTTCGAGACCGTCACCGCGAAGTTTGCCTTGCCGCTGCTCCACACCGGGCAAGCCGGCAAGGAAGCCTTCGTCAACGAAGCATTCTCCCGCACCGATGCCCTGCTCCATTGCGCGGTCGAAGGTGAGCGCGACGAACCCGCGGAAGAAGCGGCCGAGGGTGATGTCTGGCTGGTGGGAGAAAACCCGACCGGCGAATGGACCGGCCACCCGGCAAGCCTCGCCTGTCGCCAGAACGGCGCCTGGCTGTTCCTGGAGCCGCGTGACGGGCTGCGGGTGTTTGACAAGGCCAGCAGTCAGGAGCGACTTTTTTTCGGCATCTGGAGAAAAGCTTCGCAATTCGTGGAACCACTTGGCGGTACGACCGTTGACGTCCAAGCTCGGGCAGCCATCACTGAACTGATGGTTTCCCTGCAAGCCGTGGGTATCCTGCCTTCGGCGTGACAAGTGCCAATGCAACCGGGGTCAACAAGATGTCGTCGATTTCGAAGAACGGAGTCACAAGACGGCGCCAAGGCCCCGAAAACGCGACATTCTTGCAACACATGTCGTCATTGTGCGCTTGCACGCTGTTTATTGAGGGGGTAGACACTTACGGCACTCGGTGGCTCCAAATCTCTTAGTAGGGGAAACGTATGAGGAAACTCGTCATCGGACTGGCGCTGGCTTCGACAGCCATCGCCACGCCCGCGTTCGCACGCGACGACGCTTGGTATCTGGAACTCGACTTCGGCCCGATGATCGTCGAAGACGCCAGCGTTAAGGTCGACGGCGTCAAGGCTGACGACCAGCTTGATTTCAAGACCGGTTGGGATGGCGGCGCCACCATCGGTTACGACTTCGGTGGGTTCCGTCTTGAAACCGAAGCCAGCTATCGTCAGGCTGCGGTGAAGTATGTTGGCGGTCACGCCAGCAACCTGACCTTCATGGTCAACGGCCTGCTCGACTTCGGTCCCGACGACGGCCTTCAGGGCTTTGTCGGCGGTGGTGCCGGCGTTGGCCGCGTCGACGTCGACGCGATCGACGATTCGGACACCGGCTTCGCCTGGCAGGCAATCGCGGGCATTCGCGCGCCGATCTCCAGCCATGTCGATGTCGGCCTGAAGTACCGCTTCATGAACGTCGACAACGTCAAGCTGGTTGGTGACGACGGTTCGTCGTACAAGACCCGCTGGCGCTCGCACTCGCTGATGGGTACGCTGGCGTACAACTTCGGCGAACCGGCCGCTCCGCCGCCGCCGCCGCCCCCGCCGCCGCCGCCGCCTCCGCCGCCCCCGCCGCCCCCGCCGCCCCCGGCTGTGGTCTGCAACAAGGGCCCGTACATCGTGTTCTTCGACTGGGATAAGTCGGACATCACGCCTGAGGCTGCAACCATCCTCGACAGCGCGATCACCGCTTACGGCAACTGCAACAGCGTGCCGATCATGCTGGCCGGCCACACCGACCGTTCGGGTACGCCCAAGTACAACATGGGTCTCTCGAGCCGTCGTAACGACTCGGTCCGCGCTTACCTGACCAGCCACGGCGTGCCCGATGGCGCGATCTCGAGCCAGGCCTTCGGTGAGACGCAGCCCCGCGTTCCGACCGCCGACGGCGTGCGCGAACTGCAGAACCGTCGCGTCGAAATCACCTACGGTCCGGGTTCGGGCATGTAAGTGTACCGGTAACGGTAAATGGATTGGGGGCGGAGCGATCCGCCCCCTTTTCTTTTGCCATCGAACATGGCGATGGCCCGATGGCAAAAACAAAGCCCCGCTCGATCGAGCGGGGCTTTGTTTTTGGAGTCGTACGGAAAGCTTGGATCAGGCCGCGTAATGCGTGGTATCTTCCAATCCTGCATCGGCGAAACCCGCTCGCCGCAACCGGCAGCTGTCACACAGACCGCAAGCGCTCCCGTCCGGCTGAGGATCATAACACGACCAGCTCATGCCTACGTCAAAGCCCAGGCGATAGGCTTCGCGCGCGATATCCGCCTTCCCCATGAACTGCAGAGGTGCATGGATACGGAACTTGGTCCCCTCATCCCCCCCCTTGGTTGCCAGCGTGGCGATGTTCTCGAATGCGGAAATGAATTCGGGGCGGCAATCGGGATAGCCGGAATAGTCCAGCGCATTGACGCCGATGAAGATGTCGGAGGCACCGATCGCCTCAGCCCAGGCCAGCGTGAGCGACAGGAACACCAGATTGCGGGCCGGTACATACGTCACCGGAATCCCGGGCTCCAGTCCGTCCTTGGGAACCGAAATATCGTCGGTCAGCGCCGATCCGCCGAACTGGCGAAGATCGAGGGGCAACACCACATGGCGCTCCGCCCCCAGCACCTGCGCGATCTGCCGCGCAGCGTCGATCTCGCGCCGGTGCCGCTGATTATAGTCGATGGTCAAGGCATTGACCGAATAGCCCGCCTCACGGGCCAGTCCGCCGGATACCATCGAATCGAGACCACCGGACAGAAGGACCACAGCCTTCCTGCCCTCAGTCGCTATAGACGTGTCTTGCATGACCTCTGCGCTAGGCGCTCTCACCGGCGCTGACAACCTTCAACCGCCACAAGCGCCTGTCCGTCGACCCTCGGCAGCAAAGGCAAAAGGCTGGCCACCGGCAATGCCCTGCCCATCGATCTGCACCAATCCATTGGTTTCGCGTCGGACGTGGGTACGCCCATATCCGCGCCCGGCACATGTATACTGCACGGTGACTTCGTTCGGCCTGTCGTCTATCACCACAAGGCTGCATGCCGCCCTGGGGTGGCGCAACTGGATGAGGTCTCGCCCGCCGTGCAAGCAAACCTTCCTGGGCTGGATGCCCTCGCCATGCTCACGCAGCTCCCACTGCCCCGCAGCCAATTGATCAAGCATCAGGAGCGGGCGCGTTTCAGCGAAGACAGCGGCCGAACAGAGGGTAATTCCACACCCCGCCACAAGTAGTGCACGTGCTGGATGCTTCATACGTTTTGACCTCTGAAAGAAGCAGGGCCGGCCTGCCCGGACCGGCCCCGATTTCGGTTTCGGTGTCGGTTTCAGGCCGGAATATGAAGGATCTTCGAGCAAAAGGCGCAATCCACCGGTATCAGGCCAGTTTCATCCCGCATATCGATGCGTTCGCTTTCGGGAAAGCGGGACAGGATGTTCTGGTAATACGATACCGAGCAGCGGCATCCGCGCTGAAGCGGCTCCAGCGGTTCGACGCGAACCTCCTCTTCCTCATGGAAGAGCCGCCAGACCAGCTGCTCGAGATTGAGGACCGGATCGACCAGTTCCTCCGGACGGACACTTCCCGCCATGATCGAAACATGCTCCCAGTCGGGATGCTGTTCCTTGGCGTGGAGACGTTCCTTGCCTTCCTCGCCGTCCGGCAAGTGCTGGACCAGCAACCCGCCAGCGACGCAGCGTGCATCGCTGGAGCGCACGCTGACCCGGATGAGTGTCGGAACTTGCTCGGACATGGCGAAATAGCTCTCGCACGCATGCGCCAGCGAAGTCCCCTCAAGAGGAACAACCCCCTGATAACGCTCGTTCGAAACCGCAAGGTCGAAAGTGATCGCCAGATACCCCTTGCCGAAGATCGCCTCGAGCGAACAATCCTCTTCAAGACGCGTGGCGAGATCGGGATCATGCCGCAGGTATCCCCGCAACTCCCCGTCTCGGTAATCGCAGACCAGAAGATCGACCGCGCCGCCCTCGGCCTGAGCCTGGAAGGTCAATTGCGCACCGTCTTCCTTGAGCAACGAGCCCATCAAGGCTGTCAGAACGAGTGCTTCCGCCAGGACATGCTTGACCACCCTGGGATAGGTGTGAGCCGAAAGCACGGTCTCGAGTACCGGCCCCAGCCTGACCACACGGCCCCGCGCATGACGCGCAGGCACCGTGAAGGCCAGCACCCGGTCGAACCCGGTATCGTCATCCCGCGTCAGCACGTCATCCGTCACAGCTTGCCCAATGCCCAAAGTAGAACCGACTTCTGACCGTGAATCCGGTTTTCGGCCTCATCCCATACTACAGAAGCAGGCCCATCGATAACCTCGTTGGTCACTTCCTCTTCACGGTGGGCGGGAAGACAGTGCAGGAACTTGGCTCCCGGCGCAGCCTTTGCCATCAGTCCGGCATTGACCTGATAGGGTTGCATGGCCGCGATGTGCTTTTCGCCGCCCGCCTGCCCCATGGAAACCCAGGTATCGGTGACAACGATCTGCGCACCTGCAGCCGCCTCTGCGGGATCCTGCGTGAGAATCACCTCACCGCCGGCAGCACGGGCACGTGCGACAAAACCGGCGTCCGGCTCATAACCGGCAGGCCCACCGATCCGGATCGTGAACTTCATCAGGCCTGCAGCCTCGATCAGCGAATTGGCGACGTTGTTGCCATCGCCCAGCCACGCCAGTTGCAGACCCGGCAACGCAAACCCCTGCTCCACGATCGTGAGCAGATCCGCGACGATCTGGCAGGGGTGCGAAAGGTCGGTCAGGCCATTGATGACCGGCACCTCGGCGTAATGGGCAAGTTCCTCGATCTTGGCATGATCGTCGGTCCGGATCATGATTGCATCAACCATCCGGCTGAGCACGCGAGCGGTATCGGCAATCGTCTCCCCTCTGCCGATCTGGGTGCTGCCCGCCTCCATGATCAACGCGCTTCCGCCCAGTTGCCGCATGGCCATGTCGAAAGAAACACGCGTACGCGTGGAATTCTTCTCAAAGATCATGGCAAGGGTATGTCCCGCGAGCGGCTGGTCCGCATCCGGCTGCGCCTTCGGCCAGGTCTTACGCGCCGCCTTGCGGTCGATGGCGTCGGCGATCATGCTCGCGATTCCATCGCCGCCCGCATCGCCCAGGTTGAGGAAATCCCGAGCCATCAGGCAACTCCTTCCGGCTGATAGCTGGCCGCCGCAGCCGAGAGCTTTTCCATGAATTCGTCCATGTGGCTGTCGTCGATAACGAGAGGCGGCAGAACCCGGACGACATTGTCGCCAGCCGAAACCGTCAGCAGTTGATGATTGTCGCGCATATGCGCAACAAAGGCCCGCGGCTCGACCTTCATCTTAAGGCCGATGAACAGCCCCTTGCCACGCACCGAGTCGAACAGTTCGGGGTAATTGCCGATAAATTGCTCAAGGCGCGCCATCAGGCGCTCACCCTTGGCACGCACATCGGCAAGAAACTCTTCGTTGGCGACCGCGTCGAGCACAGCGCCGATCGCCGCCATGGCAAAAGGATTGCCGCCATACGTCGAGCCATGCGTTCCCACGACCATGCCGCGAGCCGCCTTTTCGGTGGCAAGGCAAGCGCCGACCGGGAACCCGCCGCCGATACCCTTTGCGGTCGCCACCACGTCGGGAACGATCCCATACTGCTCGTAAGCATAGAACGTTCCCGCACGGCCCACGCCACTCTGCACTTCGTCCAGCACCAGAATCAGGTCATGCTCATCGCAGAGCGCACGCAAGCCTTCGAGGAACGCCTGCGAAGCAATGCGAATGCCGCCTTCACCTTGAATCGGCTCGACCAGGAAGCCTGCCGTATTCGGGCCAATGGCTGCCTTTGCCGCCTCCAGGTCGTCGAACTCGACATACTTGAAACCGGGTAGCAGAGGCAGGAAGCCCTTGTGCATCTTTTCCTGGTTGGACGCGCTGATCGTGCCCATCGTCCGGCCATGAAAAGCGTTGCTGAACGTAATCAGTTCATACTTTTCGGTATTGCCGACATGCTGATGATAGGCGCGCGCCGTCTTGATCGCGCATTCGACGGCTTCAGCGCCCGAATTCGTGAAGAAAACCGTATCCGCAAAAGTCAGATCGATAAGCCGCTGCGCAATCACCTCCCCTTGCGGGCTGCCGTACAGGTTCGAGACATGCATCAGGGTTTCCGCCTGCTTCTGGATCGCACCGACCAGACCGGCATGCGAATGCCCAAGCAGGTTGACCGCAATGCCGCTGGCGAAATCGAGGAATCGGCGACCGTCTTCACTGATCAGGTGACAGTGCTCGCCGCGAACCGGCCGAACGCCGCACCGGGGGTACACGGGCATCAGTGGAGTGATCGACATGACGTTATTCCTCGAAACAAATCTGTGAAGCGAAAAACGGGGAATCTGAAAACGACAAATGGCGGCCCTGTCGGACCGCCATCTGCGCGCTTCTAGGCTTTTGCAGCCCCCCGGTCAAACGCCCGGGGGGAGTGCAGGCTTGATCAACCCTGGAGCGACGAAAGGTTGACCGCCGAGTACTTGCCTCGTCGATCGACCTCGATGTCGAACTCCACGCGATCGCCTTCGTTCAGGCCGGCAAGGCCCGAGCGTTCAACCGCGCTGATGTGAACAAACGCATCCGGCTGGCCATCGTCACGGGTGATGAAGCCGAAGCCCTTCATGGAGTTGAAGAACTTGACCGTACCGCTGGCCTTTTCGCCAGTCAGCTGACGCTGCGGCGCAGGCTCCCGCTTCTGGACGGGGATCACGTCGCCGACCACAACGAGGTCGCTGGCCGAGATCTTGCCGCCACGATCGACAAGCTGGAATTCGAGCTGCTGGCCCTCGGCAAGACCTTCGAGGCCTGCCCGCTCGACCGCGCTGATGTGCACGAACACATCTTCGCCGCCTTCATCGCGCTGAATGAAGCCGAAACCCTTGGCGCCGTTGAAGAACTTCACGACGCCCTTGCCCTGGCCGACGACCTGGGCCGGCATGCCGCCGCCGCGGGGACCGCCGAAGCCACCACCGCCGCCGCCACGCGGGCCGCCGAAGCCGCCGCTACGAGGAGCGCCGCCGCCGAAACCGCCACGGTCATCACCGCCGCCGAAACGGTCACCGCCGCCAAAGCGATCGCCACCGCCGAAACGGTCACCGCCACCGAAACGATCCTGCCCGGCAAAGAACGGGTCGAACTCGTCCTCTCCAAACCGATCTCGCTTGTCGCGTCCCCTTCCGCGACGACCTCTGTCAAAACCCATGTTTACGAACGTACCTTCGCTGCGCCCCAAAAAGTATTCACCCGGACACGTGGACGAGCCGTGCCGACTGTCAGACGAGCGGAAGAGACATAACTCTCCCGGTACCTGCAGCGGTGACTCATACACGACTCATATGCCCATTGCGAATACAAATAAGCGGGATTTTCCGGCGATCTGACCGAAACACCGCTTTTCTATGGCTCGCGCGTGATCCTGTTGCCTGAACTATGCGCTTGACGGCAGATAATTTCAGGCTCAACCGCTGCCGGACAACCGCATGATCGCGAGGAAAAGTCTGATGTTCCGCCAGGTCACCGAAACCGTCTTCGCTAGCCCGCAAATCACCGTGGAGGCCGTTGCCGAAGCCAAGGACCTGGGGATCGTGCGCATCATCAACAACCGCCCCGAGGGCGAAAGCGACGACCAGACGCCCGGCGCCGAAATCGAGGCGGCAGCGCGCGCCGCCGGGATCGACTATGTGGCCATTCCCGTGGGCCACGGCGGTTTCAGCCAGGCACAAGTCGACGCCATGAGTGCCGCTCTCGACGGTCTGGACGGTCCGGTCCTGGCCTATTGCCGATCGGGAACCCGCTCGACCCTGCTCTGGGCGCTCGCCCGCGCCAAGGCCGGTGACAATCCCGCCGTGATCGCATCGAAAGCCGCCGCCGCAGGCTACGACGTATCGCCGGTCCGTCAATTGATCGAGATGCTTTCGGCCGGCGGCTGAGACCTAAAGGGCGATATCGCCCTGCTCACCGGTCCTGACGCGCAGGACTTCGGCGAGTTCGAACACGAAGATCTTGCCATCACCGATCTCGTCGGTACTCGCGCCCTTGCCGATGATCTCGATAACGGTATCGGCAAAGGCGTCCGAAACGGCAATTTCCAGCTTGATCTTGGGCACCAGACTCGAAGCGTATTCAGCGCCGCGATAGATCTCGGTCTGCCCTTTCTGCCGGCCAAAGCCGCTCACCTCGGAAACCGTCAGGCCCGACACTCCGGCACTGGCCAGCGCATCCTTCACTTCGGTGAACTTGAACGGCTTGATGATCGCGACGATGTATTTCACGCGTATCTCCCTGGCCGGCTGGCGGATGCCGCAAGCATCCCACAAACCCTCCTCCACGACAAAGAAAAATGGGCCGGAGCGGCTGGCTCCGGCCCTTTAAGTTTGTGTTCGCAGGAGGAACACTGGCAGGCGGCGACGGGAAGGAGGAGAGGAAAGATCCCGCCGCCGCCAAACTCGAGAACTTAGTTGTAGGCGCGCTCGCCGTGCTCACCGATGTCGAGGCCTTCCTGCTCGACTTCCGGTGCAACCCGCAGGCCGGTGACAGCCTTGGCGACATAGGCGGCGATCACGGTGCCGACTGCAGCCCAGACGATAGCGACCAGAACCGCGATGACCTGTGTGGCAACCTGGGCGCCCATCGAGAAATCAGCGGCGCCGGGGCCACCGAGGCTCGGAGCGTAGACGATACCGGTGCCCACGGCGCCAACCATGCCGCCGATGCCGTGCACGCCGAAGGCGTCGAGGGCATCGTCATAGCCAAGTGCGGGCTTGAGCTTGCTGACGGCGAAGAAGCAGATGATCGAAGCCACGGCGCCGAGCACGATCGCACCGAACGGGCCAGAATTGCCGGCAGCCGGGGTCACGGCAACCAGACCGGCGACGATGCCCGAGCAGAAGCCCAGAGCCGACCCCTTGTGGCCGCTGAAGCGCTCTGCGAGCATCCAGAACAGGCCGGCCGAAGCAGTGGCGACAAATGTGTTGATCATGGCAAGGCCAGCCGAGCCGTTGGCCTCCAGTGCCGAACCGGCGTTGAAACCGAACCAGCCCACCCAGAGCAGGCCGGTGCCTACCATGGTCAGCGTCAGCGAGTGGGGCGGCATCGGCTCCGAGGGGTAACCCTTGCGCTTGCCGAGGATCATGGCGAGGACCAGCGCGGAAACGCCCGCGTTGATGTGAACGACAGTACCGCCGGCAAAGTCCAGCGCGGCAGGCAGATCGGTACCGAACATCTTGCCTGCGAACAGGAAGCCGCCGGCAGCCCAGACCATGTGGGCGATCGGGAAATACGTGATCGTCAGCCAGACCAGGCCGAATACCATGACCGCCGAGAACTTGATGCGCTCAACCGTCGAACCGAGCACCAGCGCGATGGTGATGGCGGCAAAGGTCATCTGGAAGCAGATGAACACATATTCGCTGATCACTTCGCTGGTGAAGGTTGCCGCCGTGCTCTCAGGCGTAACGCCGGCGAGGAAGAACTTGCCCCACGAAATGAAGGCATTGCCTTCAGGACCGAAGGCGAGGCCGTAGCCGTAAATCACCCAGAGCAGCATGGCGAGACACGCCACGGCGCCAATCTGCGTCATCGTCGAGAGCATGTTCTTCGAGCGGGTCAGGCCGCCGTAGAACAGCGCAAGGCCAGGCAGGATCATGAGCAGGACCAGCAGGGTCGAGGTCATCATCCAGGCGTTGTTGCCGGGGTTGGGGACAGGGGTGGCAGCGGCCTGCGCAAAGGCAGGCATGGCGGCGAACAGCGACGCTCCCAGAGCGCCGGCGCCGCAAAGAAGTTTGCGGTTCATCGTGGAATCCCTTCTGTGGGAGGCGCCGGTCAAAGCGCGGTATCGCCGGATTCGCCGGTGCGGATGCGCACCGCGGATGCGAGATCGAGGACAAAGATCTTGCCATCGCCGATGGCTTCGGTGCTGGCGACCTGCTGGATCGTCTCGACGATCTTGGGCGCCAGATCGTCCGGCGCGGCGACCTCGATCTTCACCTTCGGGAGCATGTTGGTCGAATACTCGGCCCCACGATAGATTTCCGTCTGCCCCTTCTGACGGCCGAAGCCCTTCACCTCGGTCACGGTCATGCCGGCGACGCCAATCGCGCCCAAAGCTTCCCGAACTTCGTCGAGTTTGAAGGGCTTGATGATGGCTATGATGAACTTCATGCCTATCCCCTGCTTGCCACCGGTCCCAGCACCGGTCGTTCCTAGGTAAAGCAAGGGGCGTGCCAATTTACCAAAAGGCAAGATTCCGCCACATTTTTACAAGATGCGGTCAACTGCAGCATGGGCCATCGCCCGATTCCTGAGCAACTGCCTATTTTTTAGGCAGTTCGAGCGCAGCAAATACCGGCAGATGGTCAGATCCTATCGCCGATAATGGGCTATGATGGACCTTTGTTCCACGAACCGCCCATTGTTCGGACACTATGATGCGGTCCAGCAGCGCCAGTGGCCGGCGAGAGGGGAAACTCCGGCCAGGTGAAAGCACCTGCCAAGGCGCCTGAAACTCCCGGAAACAACCGCCGTGGGCCGACCATTCGTTGAGGTCGCCCATCAAGACGGTGGGCATCGGCTGGCCACAGTCCTCGACGTGCGAGAGTACGCTTCGCACCTGCAACCGGCGCCGCAGACCCGACAGATCGAGATGCATGCCCACGACCCGGAAGCGGGTTCCGTCCAGCGCAAGGTCAGCGCGAACGGCGCCCCGCGGCTCCAGCACCGGCAAGGGCACCGGCGCAGCATCGAGCAGTTCGATGCCCTTGCGCACCAGCAAGGCATTGCCGTGCCAGCCCAGACTGTCGGGCTTCATCGATAGCGGCACCGGCACATAGTCGGTGGAGGTATGGATCGCATCGAGCGGCAAGGCGCTCATCCGGCGGCCGAAACGGCGGTCCGCCTCCTGCAGCGCAACGACATCCGCATCGATCTCGCGCAGGACCGAGAGAATCCGTTCGGGATCGCGCCGCCGGTCCAACCCCACGGCCTTGCGGATATTGTAGCTGGCGAAGGTGATCTGCACGGGGAACTTTCGCGAGAGCTTGGCTACCGGAACTTAAGCCGACCGCCGCGGCACTGCCAAGGCGGAGATAAGTCCAATCCGCAAGGTGTCCTCGCGGTTCCCGTCAGCGCTCCTTGGTGGCGCTGAAAGTCAGGTCGGGATTGCGCTCTTGCTGGTAGCTCACGTCCCAGGCCGAGCGGGCCATGAACACCGGGTCGCCGTCCCGGTCGCGGGCGAGGTTCATCTTGTTGAATTCGCCGAAATCGCGCAGCGCCTTGTCATCGCCCTTGAGCCAGCGGGCCGTATCGAAGGGAGCAGGCTCCAGCACCGCCTCGACCTTGTATTCGGCTTCGAGGCGGCTGATCAGCACGTCAAGCTGCAGCTGGCCGACAACCCCCACGACCCACTGCGAGCCGATCTCGGGATAGAAGACCTGGATGACGCCCTCTTCCGACAGGTCGTCCAGCGCCTTGCGCAGCTGCTTGGTCTTGGTCGGGTCCTTGAGCGCGACGCGGCGCAGGATTTCCGGGGCAAAGTTCGGCAAGCCGGTAAAACGAACCTGATTCTTCTCCGAAAGCGTATCGCCCACCCGCAAGGTGCCATGGTTGGGAATGCCGATGATATCGCCGGGCTCGGCGCTGTCGGCGATCTCGCGGTCCTGCGCGAAGAACAGGATCGGCGAATGGACCGCGATCGGCTTGCCGAGGCCCGAAGGCGTCAGCTTCATGCCGCGCTTGAAGGTGCCCGAGACCAGACGCATGAAGGCAATACGGTCACGGTGCATCGGGTCCATGTTGGCCTGGACTTTGAAGATGAAGCCGGTGACTTCCTTGTTGTCCGGCTCGATCGTGCCTGCCTCCGAAGGCTGCGGGCGGGGCGGTGGGGCGAACCTGGCAATTGCATCGATAAGCTCGGCGACACCGAAGTTCTTGAGCGCCGAGCCGAAGTAGACCGGCGTCAGGTCACCGCCGCGATAGGCCTCGACGTCGAATTCCGGATACCCGGCCTGCGCCAGCTCCAGTTCCTCGGCCACCGCATCGGGGAGCGCGGCGTTTTCGTCAACATGGCCGAGATATTCCTTGCTCGGCCCTTCCGGGCGGCTGATCCGTCCGCTGGCGATGTCGAGAATGCCCTCGAACATGCCACCCATGCCGACCGGCCAGGACATCGGGCAGACATCCAGCGCCAGCATGTCGGCCACTTCGTCCATCAGGTCGAAGCAGGCACGGCCTTCGCGGTCGACCTTGTTGATGAAGGTGATGATCGGCACCGAACGCAGGCGGCAGACTTCGAACAGTTTGCGTGTCTGCGGCTCGATGCCCTTGGCCGCGTCGATGACCATGATCGCCGAATCGACCGCCGTCAGCGTGCGGTAAGTGTCTTCCGAGAAGTCCTCGTGGCCCGGCGTGTCCAGCAGGTTGAAGGTGACCGTATTGCCATCGGCATCGGTCCGCTCGAAGGTCATCACCGAGCTGGTGACCGAGATTCCGCGCTGCTGCTCGATCTTCATCCAGTCCGAACGCGCACGCCGGGCCGCGCCGCGTGCCTTGACCTGACCTGCCAGGTGAATCGCGCCGCCCTGCAGCAGCAGCTTTTCGGTGAGCGTGGTCTTACCGGCGTCAGGGTGCGAAATGATTGCGAAAGTGCGGCGGGAATTGGTCATCGGCGCCCTTTACTGGGGACTGCCCCAGAAGGAAAGAGGATCGAGGGAACGCGCGGCGGCGGCGCCCTCCCTCGCTCATCCCTCCCCTGCCGGAGCCTTATCCGGCGCGAGCAACCTGAAAACCAGCAAAGGACTGGCTAACCGGCATCAGTTCCAGCGTGTTGATATTGAGGTGCGCCGGCAGCGTGGCCACCCACAGCACCGTCTGCGCAATATCCTCACCCGTCATCGGATTGGCACCGCCATAGAGCGTGTCCGAGGCCTGCTGGTTGCCGCCCGTGCGTACCAGCGTGAATTCGGTTTCCACCATGCCCGGCTCGATCGAGGTGACGCGCACGCCGGTCCCGGCAAGGTCCGAACGCAGGCCCAGCGAGAACTGGTGCACGAAAGCCTTGGTGCCGCCGTAGACGTTGCCGCCGGTGTAAGGATAAGTCGCCGCCACCGATGACAGGTTCACGATCGCGCCCTTGCGCTCCACCAGCGCCGGCAGCAGCTTATGGGTGAGCGAGACCAGCGCGGTGACGTTGGTGTCGATCATCGTCTTCCAGCTGTCGAGCGAGGCGCTCTGGGCCGGTTCCGTGCCGAGCGCGAGGCCGGCATTGTTGACGAGGCAGTCGATACCGGCGAACTCCGCCGGGAGCGCCGCCAGCGCGGCATCGCGCGCCGCTTCATCGCGCACGTCGAAGACGGCGGCGTCGAACTTGTCCGCACCCAGTTCGGCCTTCAGGGCGTCCAGGCGCTCGGCCCGGCGGCCGGTGCCGATCACGCGCCAGCCCGCCGCCACGAACGCGCGGGCACAGGCTTCGCCGATACCGGAGGTGGCGCCGGTTACGAGTGCGGTCTTCATGGAGGTCTCCTTCAATCAGCGGTCAGGACGGTCACGTCCATGCGAAAACGGCGGCTGGCGCCGGGCGCCAGCGAGAGCATGCCCGGCTTGGCGCGGAAATCGCCGGAATAGCCCAGCGGGTCGGCGTGGCCCTGCCAGGGCTCGATGCAGAGGTAATTGGCGCCCGGCTTCTGCCAGATGCCCAGCATCGGCATGTCCGGGAAAGCCACCGCAAGCTGGCCGCCACCGGGCGCGCCGAAAGTCAGCGCGCGGCTGGCAAGCCGGTCCCAGATCACCGCGTCCTCGACGAAATGCACGGCATCGGGACGGTAGAGGTGGCCTTCCACCAGCGTCGGCACCGGCTCCGGCAGGACGAGGCCGGTGGCCGGATCGATGCGGCGGACCGGCTGCGGTTCGGCCTGTTCGAAAGCGATCGTGTGTTCCGCCTTGGGTGCGCCGCCGGGCAGCGGCCAGGCGAAGGCGGGGTGATAGCCAAGGCTGAACGGCATCGGCGCATCGCCGGAGTTGGAGACTTCCGCCGCCACATGCAGCGTCGCGCCGTCGATGCGGAACACGAGGTCGAGCACGAAAGCGAAAGGATAAGCTTTGCGCGTGCCCTCGCTGTCGCGCAGGCGCAGGCGAACCGCGCCCTCGTCCTGCTCGACCACTTCGAAGGTCGAATGGCGGGCAAAGCCGTGGCGGGGCAGTTTGTAATCCTGCCCGTCCAGCCGATAGCGATCGCCATTGAGCGCGCCAACGATCGGGAACAGGATCGGCGCATGGCCGGTCCAGAATGCCGGATCGGCATCGGTCATGTATTCGCGGCCGGTCCGGTCGGCCAGCGACCAGAGTTCCGCCCCGAACGTGGCGATGCGCGCGGTCAGATCGCCGGCGGTGATGGTCACGAATTCCACGTCTGTCACCGGCGATCTTCCCTTTTTCCCCAGCAGCCCCTTCAGCCGCCCGTTCAACCGCGCAGCACGGCTCCGAGCTTGGCGGCGGCGGCGGTCACCTTGTCGCTGATCGCCTTGAGGTCCTCTTCCTTGTAGCTCTTTTCGAGCGGCTGGAGAGTGACTTCGAGCGCGAGCGACTTCTGCCCTTCCGGCACGCCGGTCCCGCGGAAATCGTCGAAGAGGCGGGCCGAGACGATGTTCACCTTGTCCGCACCCGCAACCATGCGGACGAGGTCACCAGCGGGCAGTTCCGCCGGCACCAGGAACGCATAGTCGCGCGTCACCGCCTGCAGCGCCGGGGGCGCGTAGCGGGTACGGGCGAAGGTGGCGGCGCCCTTCTTGCCGGGGATGGCGTCGAGATAGATCTCGGCAATCGCCACCGGGCCTTCGATATCGAACTGCTTGGCAACCGCCGGGTGCAGCATACCGAAGCGCGCCAGCACGTTCTTGGGCCCAAGGCGCAGCGTGGCCGACTGGCCGGGGTGGAACTGCGAACCAGCCTCACCCATGACCTGCAGCTTTTCGACCGGAGCACCGGCCTCAGCCAGCAGCGCGGTGACTTCGGCCTTGGCGTCGTAGGCGTCGAACATCGCCGCCTTGCCGGTTGCCCAGCCGCGCGCGACCTTCTCGCCGGCCAGCACGAAGCCCAGCGCCAGACGCTCGTCGCTCGCACCGCCCTCGCCGCGCAGATAGCGACGGCCGAGTTCGAACAGGCGCAGCGAGGCCGCACCGCGATCGAGGTTGCGCTTGGCCGCCATCAGCAGGCCCGGCAGCAGCGACGGCCGCATGACCTTCATGTCCTCGCTGATCGGGTTGGCCAGCGTCCAGAGCGCGCCGTTACCTTCCGCGAAAGCATCGGCTTCGGCCAAGGGCAGGAACGACCAGGTAACCGCTTCGTGCAGACCGCGCGCGGCAGCGGCGCGGCGAACGCGGCGTTCCAGCGCCTGCGTCGGCGTGGCGGTCGGACGGGCAACGCCGTCAACGCGCGGCAAGGCGACGCTGGCAACCTTGTCGAGACCGTGAATGCGGACGACTTCCTCGACGATGTCGGGGGCGCCGTCCACATCGGGACGCCAGCCGGGAACGGTCACGGCCCATGCCTTATCAAAGCCGGCTTCTTGCCCGACGACAGCGAAGCCAAGGCTCTCCAGGATACGCTGCTGTTCGGCCGGCTCGATGGCCACCCCGCCCAGCTTCTCGGTCAGCGCCCGATCGAAGTGCACGATCTTCGGCGTCGACGGAGCCGCACCGCTGCGCACCGCCTGCGAAGCTTCACCGCCGCACAGCGTCTGGATCAGCTTGGTGAGGTGGTCGAGGCCGGTATCGAGGAAATTCGGATCGATCCCACGCTCGAAACGGCTGCGCGCGTCCGAGGTGAGGTTGAGCTTGCGGCCGGTCTTGGCGATGCGCTCGGGATCGAAATAGGCGATTTCGAGCAGGACATCGGTGGTCTCGTCGCCGCAGCCCGAATGCTCGCCGCCCATGATCCCGGCGATGTCGTGCACGCCTGAATCGTCGGCGATCACGGTCATCTCGGCGTCGAGCGTGTAGGTCTTCTCGTTCAGCGCGACGACCGTCTCACCGTCCTTGGCGCGGCGCGCGACGACGGCGCCGCTCAGCTTGGCAAAGTCATAGGCGTGGGCCGGGCGACCATAGGCCAGCATCAGGTAGTTGGTGGCATCGACCAGCGCCGAGATCGGACGCTGCCCTGCCGCCTTCAACCGGTCCTGCAGCCACTGCGGCGAAGGGCCGTTCTTCACGCCCTTGATCACGCGGCCGTAGAACGCCGGGCAACCCTCGGCATCGTCGGTGCGCACGTCCACCGGGCAGGGGAAGCTGCCGGCGATGTCCAGCACCTCGATCGGCTTCAGCGTGCCGAGGCCGGAGGCGGCCAGATCGCGGGCGATGCCGTAGACGCCCATGCAGTCCGGGCGGTTGGGGGTGATGGCGACCTCGATCACCGGATCGGCGCCGTGGTAGTCCGCGAAAGGCGTGCCGACCGGCGCGTCCTCGGGCAGTTCGATGATGCCGTCGTGGTCTTCGCCAAGCTCCAGCTCGCGCGTGGAGCACATCATGCCGTTCGATTCGACGCCGCGCACGGCGGCGACCTTCAGCACCATGCCATTGGCGGGCACGGTCGCACCGGCAAGGCCCAGCACGCCGACAAGGCCCGCACGCGCATTGGGTGCGCCGCAGACGACCTGCAGCACGCCCTCACCCGTATCGACGGTGAGGACCTGCAGCTTGTCCGCCTGCGGATGCTTGTCCGCGGTCAGCACCTTGGCCACACGGAAACCGGCCAGCTTGGCGGCAGGGTCTTCGATGCCTTCGACCTCAAGGCCGATGGCGTTGAGCTTCAGGGCGATATCCTCAAGCGAGGCGTCGGTCTCAAGGTACTGCTTGAGCCAGGAAAGCGAGAACTTCATTTTCTAGATCCTTCCCGCGCTCAGGCCGGAGTGCCAACGCCGCCCGAAAGGGTCGGCACGTCGAGGGCGGAGAAACCGTAGTGGGAGAGCCAGCGCACATCGCCGTCAAAGAAGGCGCGCAAGTCGTCCATGCCGTACTTCAGCATGGCAAGGCGATCGATGCCGATGCCGAAGGCGAAACCCTGCCATTCGTCGGGATCGAGCCCGGCAAATTCGATGACGCGGCGGTTGACCATGCCCGAGCCGAGCACTTCCATCCAGCCGCCCTCGCCCTTCGACGGGTCGCCGCCGATCACGCGCTTGCCGTCGATCAGGGTGAAGCCGATGTCCGCTTCCACCGAAGGCTCGGTGAAGGGGAAGTAGCTGGGGCGCAGGCGCAGGACGATGTCCTCACGCTCGAAGAACGCCTTCAGGAAGGTCTCCAGCGTCCACTTGAGGTGGCCGAGGTGGACGTCCTTGTCGATCACCAGACCTTCGACCTGGTGGAACATCGGCGTGTGGGTGGCGTCGCTGTCCGAACGGTAGACGCGGCCCGGCGCGATGATGCGCAGAGGGGCGCCTTGCGCGAGCATGGTGCGCATCTGCACCGGGGAGGTGTGCGTGCGCAGCAGCATCTCGCGGTTCTTGGCGTCGCGGTCCGGGAAATAGAACGTGTCGTGCATCGCGCGTGCCGGATGGCTTTCCGGCATGTTGAGCGCGGTGAAGTTATGCCAGTCGTCCTCGATCTCCGGCCCGGTGGCGACCGAGAAGCCGAGGTCGGCGAAGATTTCGGCGATCTCGTCCATCACTTGCGAGATCGGGTGAACGGTGCCGCGCGGCGCTTCGGGCGCGGGCAGCGAGAGATCGATGGTCTCGGAGGCAAGACGGGCGTTCAGCGCCGCCGTCTCCAGCACGTCCTTGCGGGCGCCGAGCGCATCGTTCACGCTCTCGCGCAGACCATGGATCTTGGGGCCTTCGACCTTGCGCTCTTCGGGATCGAGCTTGCCCAGCGTCTTGAGCAGGCCGGAGATCGAACCCTGCTTGCCCAGAAACTCGACACGCAGTGCCTCCAGCGTATCGAGATCGGATGCTTCCGCGATCCGCGAGAGCGCCTCCTGGCCGGTTGCTGCGTAGTCCACTGGTGTCTGCCTGACTGTTGCTGATATCTGGAAGCGCGGTCCTTAGGGGGAGCGCGCGAGAATCGCAACGGCGAGAGCGCGCCGCGCCTGCAGGGGCAGCATGGCTGCCCCCCGATCAGCCCGCCCGGAACCGCCGCCCCATGCCCGTCCGGCCGAGCCGAACCCGCTCGCGCATGAGCGTTTCCGTCAAGGGCTTTTCAAGCGCTGCATACTCGCGCGGGGTCATCCCCATGAAGGCCTTGAAATCGCGAACGAACTGGGCCTGATCGTGGTAGGCCTCGTCCATCGCCCCGATCCACTTCAGCGCCGGCGCCTCGGTAAACTGCTCGACACTGCGCAGGAAACGCTGGCGACGCAGCAGCAGCTTGGGCGAGAAACCGAAAGCGGCCCGGCACACCCGCTCGACCATGCGCGGATGCGCGCCCACTGCCGCGGCAAGGTCAACCGCGGTGCGCAGCTCCGGATCGAGGACGGCATCGCCGATCGCGACGATCAACGCCTCGTGCGCCACCTCCCGCAGTTCCAGCCCGGCCAGGAACGCGATCAGGCAATCGAGATGGACCCCGGGCGAAACATCAACATCGGACAGCAGGCCATGGAGCGGCAGGAACCGCGCAAATACCGCATCGACATCGCCGTCCACCAACCTGTCGGCATAAAGATAGGCCGGGGCATCGATGAGGGCGGCCCAACCCAGCGGGGTTACCCGGAACCCCCATTGCCGCGCCGTTCCCATCGAGAAACGCACTTCCTGGGCGCGCGGCCCGCTCACGGTGAAGCGACTGCCATCGATCCGGCAGCCGGATCGGGTGCTTGCCCGCACGGGTGAGCCATAATGGAACCGGAAGGTCGCCCAATCGGGGCACAGGACGTCGTGCAGGCGCTCATCGGCGCCGAGATCGACGTCGCAGTAGAACAAGGCGGTTACGTAGCGCTCAAGCCCCGGAGGGACCGGGCAGTACTGGATGATGACCCGCCTGGCTGCCATTCCCTGCTTCTTGTCACTGCCCCTGCTTGTCGTCACGGCAATGTCGACTGCCCCTCGCGCCGAAAAATTACAGGCTCTTGACCAAGCGCGCAAAGCAATTCGGCGCGCCCGTGCCGTTAAAACAATGAAAGCAGAAACAATTCGGGGCGCGGACGCCATAGCGCCCGCGCCCCGTAACTGTTTCGCGGATCGCGATTTCAGAGCCTCGAAAGGCCCCGAAACGATCGACTTAGGCCGGCAGAGCAGCCTTTGCCTGAGCGATCACGGCCGAGAACACCGAACCCTCGTTCATGGCGAGGTCGGCCATCGACTTACGATCCAGTTCGATACCGGCGAGCTTGGCGCCGTGGATGAACTGCGAGTAGGTCAGGCCTTCGGCGCGGACGGCAGCGTTGATACGCTGGATCCACAGGGCGCGGAAGGTGCGCTTCTTGACCTTGCGGTCGCGGTACGCGTACTGGCCAGCCTTTTCGACGGCCTGGCGGGCAACGCGGATCGTGTTCTTCCGACGGCCGCGGTAACCCTTGGCCTGGTCCAGAATACGCTTGTGCTTGGCGCGGGTGGTAACACCCCTCTTAATACGGCTCATAGGTCAGTACTCCTCAGTTGAGCCCGTAGGGCGCCCACTTCTTGATCGTCTTTGCATCGGCGTCAGAGATGACTTCGGTGCCGCGATTCTGGCGGATGTACTTGCCGTTGTGGCTCATGAGGCGGTGACGCTTGCCGGCGACGCCGTGCTTCACCTTGCCGGTGGCGGTGAGCTTGAAGCGCTTCTTCACACCGCTCTTGGTCTTCAGCTTGGGCATTTCGTTTCCTTTCGCAGCAGACACGTCCAGTCAGCCATGGCAGCCCTTTTCGCCAGGCGGACGAGCGAATCCCCTTGCGGAGACTCAACCGTGTCGATTGAAGGGCGCGCCTTTAGGGGGAGATGGCCCGCAGCGCAAGCCCTGCCGACCATCTCGCGCCGTCCTCGCGGATTTCGCGGCCTCAGGTGCCATTGCGCAGCGTGGTGAAAGGCTGCCGGCCGGTCCTGGCCAGCCAGCCGAGGTAATCCCCATCGCGGATCACCGGCGCGGCCTTGGGCTGCGGGGCACGCCAGACATAGATTTGCGCCGGCGCCCGGCGCCCCGAGGCAAGACGTACCGGCAGGCAGATCCGGCGATACTCGCGCCCCTCGTAGCGGTCCAGCCGGGCAAGATCGCCCGGCCGCAAGTCCAGTCGGCACAGCGTGCCCCGCACCCTGGCGCCGGAGCGCGCCGGCAGAAGCGCAGGGAACCAGCCATTTCCGCCCTTCACGGCAAAAATCCGGCCCGGCGCCCATGCCGGCTCGGCATGGACCAAGCGCGCCGCGATCCACTCCCCCATGCGCGTTCCGGCATGGGGCTGGAGCGTACCGTAGACAAACAGGTCCTGCGCCAAGATCGGCTCAGTGGTGGTGGCAGGCCATCGCCTCGACCACATCCTCGAGCCGCGCCGCATCGCCGATGGCCAGCACATGGCCTTCGGACTGCTGATGCAGCGGGTCGCCGTTCCAGTCGCACATCGTCCCGCCCGCACCCTCGACGATGGGCACCAGCGCCGCCCAGTCGTGCAGCTTGAGCCCGGCTTCGCAGATCAGGTCGAGTTGGCCCGAGGCAAGCAGGCCATAATTGTAGCAGTCGCCGCCCATCATCATGCGCTTGTGATCGGTTCTGGCGGCCAACGCCATGAAGTGCTCGCCCTCGTGGTCGTTGAAGTACTGCGGCCCGGTCGTCGCCAGCATCGCCTCCGACAGTTCGCGGCAGGCGCGGGTGCGCACTTGCTGGCCGTTGAACGTCGTCGCCGCCCCGCTGGCGCCGACCCAGCGCTCACGCAGGATCGGCTGGTCGATGACCCCCAGCACCGGCCAGCCGTCGACCAGCAGCGCGATCAGCGTGCCGAAGATCGGACGCCCGGCAATGAACGAGACGGTGCCGTCGATCGGATCGAGCACCCAGGTCCGCCGCGACGTGCCTTCCTCGGTGCCGAACTCCTCACCGATGATCCCGTCCTGCGGCACCTCGGCCTTGAGGATGCGGCGCATCGCCTCCTCGGCCGCCTGGTCGGCGATGGTGACGGGAGACGCGTCGGACTTGCGCTCGGCGGTAAGGCCGGAGCGGAAATGCGGGCGGATCGCCTCGCCCGCCGCATCGGCGAGTCGCATGGCGAGAGCGATATCCTGATCGAGTTTCATGCCGCTCCTGTGCCTTTTCCAGCCCGGCGCGGTCAAGCGGCACGCGATCCCCTCCCAGCCAGCATCGGGCCAGCGTCCGGCCAGCGTCGAGCCCGTCCCCACGCCGCATCCCCGCACCCGGAAATCACCCCTGAACCGGACCTTATGTGTTTTTCACACATTGCAGCGCCATGCCGCCCCATTTATCCCGGCATGGCAGAAGCACACCTTCTGCAAGAGTAGGGGCATGCTGCAAAGATCCATTCCAGCCGTCGACCCGGCCCTGGCGCCGGAGCAGGGGTTTGCCCGTAACGGCCAGCCACTGTCGTACAATCGCGCCCCGGCAGTCGACCTCGCGCCGTGGATCGCGCGCCTCTACGTGTCGCGCGTCGCCGCCCCCGCCGGATACACCCTGTCGTGCGGGCTGTTCAGCGACACGGCTACCCTGCGCATCCAGATCGACGGCAAGTGGACCGCCAAGGCAGCGGACGGCGAACATGCATTCGAGAAGGCCGCCCTGTTCCTCGGCCCGCAGACCCACCGCATGCCGATCACGGTGACCGGCAGTTTCACCAGCGTGGGCATTGCCTTTCGCCCCGGTGCCTGCACCGCCATGCAGGGCCCGCGCATAAGCGACTACGTGGACAGGCTGGTCTCGACCAGCGCGGTGTCGATTCCCTCGGAATGCTACTTGGCGATGCTTGGGCCGGATGGATGTCCCGAGGCATGGCTGCAACGGCTGGAGCAGACCTTCCGCCACCGCATCGAGCAGATGGACTGTCCGCCGCCCGATCCGGTCACCGCCCGCTTCGAGACGATCACTTACCGCTCCCCCTCGATCACCGTCGCCGATGCCGCGCGCGAATGCGGGGTGGAGCGGCGTACTCTCGAACGTGTGGTCAACCGTGACTTCGGGATGTCCCCCAAGCAGGTCCTGCGCCGCGCCCGCGCGCTGGACATGGCAAGCTATCTGCGCGGTGTTGTCGATGCCGAGGAGGCCGACGAGATCGCCCTGCGCTATTACGACGAAAGCCACCTGATCCACGAGTTCACCGAACTGTTCGGCATGTCGCCCAGCCAATTCGTGAAGCGCCCGCAGCCGATCCTCACGCTGATCCTGGAGGCGCGCCAGGCGCGGCGGCTGGAAATGCTCAAGCGCCTGCAGCCGGGGCAGACGCGCCCCTGGCAGTAGCCAACAAAGGAAAGGCCCGGAACTTGCGTCCCGGGCCCTGAATGCCTTCGATCCGGAGACCGGTCCTCAGTCGAACAGGCTCGAGACCGAGCTTTCGTCGGCGATGCGGCGGATCGCCTCGCCGATCAGCGGGGCGATCGTCAGGATGCGGATCTTGTCCGAAGCCTTGGCGTCCTCGGTGGCCTGGATCGAATCGGTGATGACCAGTTCCTTGAGCGCCGAGTTGGTGACGCGGCTGACCGCCGCACCCGACAGCACGCCGTGGGTGATGTAGGCGGTGACGCTGGTGGCGCCCTCGTCCATCAGCGCCTGGGCCGCGTTGCACAGGGTGCCGCCCGAATCGATGATGTCGTCGATCAGGATGCAGGCGCGGCCCTTCACGTCGCCGATGATGTTCATCACTTCCGACTGGCCGGGCTTGTCACGGCGCTTGTCGACGATGGCGAGCGGGGCGTTGTCGAGACGCTTGGCCAGCGCGCGGGCGCGAACCACACCGCCGACGTCGGGCGAGACCACCATCAGCGACTGGTCGCCGTAGCGGGCCTGGATGTCGGCAGCCATGACCGGCGCGGCAAACAGGTTGTCGGTCGGGATGTCGAAGAAGCCCTGGATCTGGCCGGCGTGCAGGTCGACCGAGAGGACGCGGTCGGCACCCGCCTCGGTCAGCAGGTTGGCGACCAGCTTGGCCGAGATCGGCGTACGCGGGCCGGGCTTGCGGTCCTGGCGGGCATAACCGAAGTAAGGCACCACGGCGGTGATCCGCTTGGCAGACGCGCGGCGCAGCGCATCGATGCAGATCAGCAGCTCCATCAGGTTGTCGTTCACCGGATAGCTGGTCGGCTGCACGATGAACACGTCCTCGCCGCGGACGTTCTCGTGGATTTCGACGAAGATTTCCTCGTCGGCGAAGCGGCGTACGGCCGCGTCCGTCAGCGGCAGCTCGAGATAGGCTGCGATGGCCCGCGCGAGCGGAAGGTTGCTGTTGCCGGACATGATCTTCATGGCGAATCCCCGAGACGGCGTGGAAGTGATGGGTGGCTGAACGCGCCCGCCTCTAGCCATGAGTCATCGGATTGCAACATCAAAGCGACGCCGCGTCACCGTGACCCGGACGCAGGAAGGCCGGCCCGCAGCCTTGCGCGGGCCGGCCTTCCTGCCGTCAAGCACCTGAAATTCAGCCGCGAAGGCGGTGCTCGCCCTTGATCCAGCGGACCGTGCCGGAGCTCGCGCGCATGACCACGCTCTCGGTCGTCATCGTACCGCCCTTGAGGCGCTTGACGCCCGCCAGCAGCGAACCGTCGGTCACGCCGGTCGCCGCGAAGATGCAGTCGCCCTTGGCGAGATCGCGCAGCTTGTAGATCTTGTCGAGGTCCTCGATGCCCCACTTGCGGGCACGGGCCCGCTCGTCGTCGTTGCGGAACAGCAGGCGCCCCTGCATCTGGCCGCCGACGCAGCGCAGCGCCGCGGCCGCCAGCACGCCTTCCGGTGCCCCGCCCGAACCCATGTACATGTCGATCGTGGTGTTCTCGTCGGTCACCGCAATCACCCCGGCGACGTCGCCGTCGCCGATCAGCACGACACCGCAGCCGATACCGCGCAGTTCGGCGATCAGTCCGGCATGGCGCGGACGATCGAGCACGCAGACGATGATTTCCTCGGGCTTCACGCCCTTGGCGGCGGCGACCGCCTGGACGTTCTCGGTCGGGCTCCTGGTGAGGTCGATCAGGTCCTCGGGATAGCCCGGGCCGATCGCCAGCTTTTCCATGTAAACGTCGGGCGCGTTGAGCAGGCCGCCCTCTTCCGCCGCCGCCAGCACCGCCAGCGCATTGGGACCGGCCTTGGCAGTGATCGTGGTGCCCTCCAGCGGATCGAGCGCGATGTCGATCTTCGGGCCGCGCCCGGGAGCGCCGCCGACCTTCTCGCCGATGAACAGCATCGGCGCCTCGTCGCGCTCACCCTCGCCGATCACCACGGTGCCGTCCATGTAGAGCGTGTCGAAGGCCTTGCGCATGGCCTCCACCGCGGCATGGTCCGCCGCCTTCTCGTCGCCCCTGCCGACCAGCTCCGAAGCCGCGATGGCCGCCGCCTCGGTCACGCGCACCATCTCGAGAACGAGGACGCGATCGAGGACTTTGCTTGCTTCGGGCATGAACACTCCGCATGAAGGCGTGGAGGGATAAGGTTCGGGGAGGGGGATTAGACAGAGGAATACCACTTGTCGAGGATATGGCGCGCGCTATTCGCAATCGCGACCCTCTCTCCCGCTGCCGCGATGGCGCAGGAAAACCCGGCCGGTTCGGCGGCCGCAACGGCCTCGTCCGGCACCGCCGCGACGACGGGCAGCACCATCTCGGATGCGGACAAGGCCATCGCCGAAAAGATGATGGCAGGTGGCGGCCGGATCACCCCGGATCGCAGCCACCGCGCCTGCGTGCGCAACACGCGCGCCGGGGAAATCGTCGTCTGCGCCCCCGATGAAGACCAGTTCCGCGTCGAATCGACGGCGGACAGCGATCCGACCGGCAAGGCCGGGACCAACGACGGACGGCTGCGCGCACCCGATTTCGAAAAGCACATGCCCGGCGTGACGGTGGCCAAGGGCTGCTTCATTCCGCCCTGCCCGCCCGCCCAGCCGCTGATCATCGACCTTTCGCAGATTCCCGAGGCTCCTGCCGGATCGGACGCCGATCTCGTCGCCAAGGGCGAACTGCGCGCGCATTGAGGCGCCGCCGGAAGGACGGACGCCCCGGCTCTGGGAGGAGCCGGGGCGTCCGCGACGGTTCTGGACCGGCCCGTCGAAAATCGCCCTTCAGCGAATTTCCAAACGGCCCATCTATCCCTCGATGATCTGCATCACCAGCGGCGCGGCGGTCAGGCTCTGCGACCCCTCCAGCACCCGCATCGCCTCGCAGACCGCCGATTCCGGCCCTTCATGGGTGACGATGGCAAGGATCACCTCGCCCTCCTGCCCGGCGAGCCCCTTCTGGATCATGCTGGCGATCGACACCCCGGCATCACGCATGGCCGCGGTGATGTCGGCCAGCACGCCCGGACGGTCCGGCACGGTGAAACGGATGTAGCTGCGGCTGCGGCGATGGCCGGTCTCGGCCGGCTCCATCGCCTCGAGCTCGCCTGCCGGCATGGAGAACGCCGCGCCTTTTTCGCCGCGCGCAATGTCGATGATGTCGGCAACCACCGCGCTGGCGGTCGGACCGTCGCCGGCACCGGCCCCCTGGAACAGCAGCCGGCCCATGAAGTTGCCCTCGGCTACGACCGCATTGGTCGCCCCGTCGACACTGGCCAGCGGGTGGTCGAACGGCACCAGGTGCGGGCGCACCCGCTGGAACAGGCGCGGCGCGCCACCGGTCCGGTCGATCTCGCCCATGCCGATCAGGCGAATCACGTAGCCAAGCGAGCGCGCCTGTTCGATATCCGCCGCTTTCACGCGCGAGATCCCGGAGGTCTCCACCGCATCGAAACGCAGGCGCGAACCAAAGGCGATCGCGGCCAGGATCGAAAGCTTGTGCGCGGCGTCGACACCTTCGATGTCGAACGTGGGATCGGCCTCGGCATACCCCATGCGCTGGGCTTCGGCGAGAACGTCGCCAAAGTCCCGCCCGGTGTCTTCCATGGTCGAAAGGATGTAGTTGCAGGTGCCGTTCAGGATGCCGTAGACCCGCTCTATGGCATTGGCAGCGGCCCCTTCGGCAAGCCCCTTGATGACCGGAATGCCCCCCGCGACCGCCGCCTCGAACTTGAGCGCCACCCCCGCGGCCTCCGCCGCCGAGGCCAGTTCAAGGCCGTGGTGCGCGATCATTGCCTTGTTGGCGGTGACAAAACCCTTGCCCTGCGCAATGGCGTTGCGGGCCAGCGCCAGCGCCGGACCGTCCGAGCCGCCGACCATCTCGACAACCACGTCCACGTCCGGCCGGGCGGCCAGGGCAGCGGTATCGTCCACCCAGTCGTAGCCCGAGAGGTCGACCCCGCGGTCCTTGCTGCGATCACGCGCGCTCACGGCGGCGATACGGATGGGGCGGCGCGCACGCCGGGCAATCAGTTCGGCATTGGTCTCGATGAGACGGACAACGCCCGCCCCGACCGTGCCGAGACCGGCCAGCGCAATATTCAGCGGTTCAACCATGGACTTCCCTTTCGCGTGCGGGCCCTAAGCGAGCCGCACGCGAAATTCCAGTACCTTCACGCCTCTTCCCCCGCCCTCAGCGAAGATTGCGGCGACAACCGCCGAGTTGCGCAAGGACGAGGCGGTAGTCGGCAGCGGCCTGACGCATCGCCTCGACACCTTCCGAGACATTGGCGCGCGGGGGCGGATTGGCCGGCAGGAAGCAGGCCAGGCGGTACCATTCCAGCGTGTCGGCCTGCGGCGGATGACCGACGTCTGCCACGAGTTCGGAGAACGACACCCCCCATGCCGGGGCCGCGCCGGGCGCGTGAACGACGGTGATCGACGCTGCCGAGCCATTGGCGGTGTTGAGGAAAATCTGCGTCTCGCCCTGCCCGGCCAAATTGCCCGGGACATAGAGCAGCTCGCGCACGCCGGTGATTCGCGCCGGCGCATCGGGCGAAATGAGCGCCTTGAGGATGCCGCGCAGGCGCGCATCGGCCGCTTCGCTCCAGAGCTGCTGAGCGGTCGGCGTGATCAGCTGCAGCTCGCCCGGACGGCCGGGCACGGCGCGGGCAAAGAGCAGCACGTCCTGCTTCTTGAGCGCGGGCGGCTTGCCACGGGCATCGAGCGGCAGGTCGACCAGATAGGCGATCGATTCGCCGATCGGCGAGGAGCCCGTCAGCAAGGCCACGGTCTGGGCATTGATGTAGAAACGGCCCATGCCCGCCGTCAGTCCCGGCGCCCGGGCATCCTCGACCCGCACGATCTTGCGGACCGTCGCGCGCACCACCAGAGCCGACGAATCGGCAAGATCGGCGACATCCGCGAAAGTCGGCTCCCCGCGCGCCGGCACGGCCGCACCGACCTGCACTTGCGCATGGGCCGGAAGCGTCTGCGCGGCAAGGGCAAGGCATGCCAGTCTGAGGGCAACGCGGGTCGGATTCGCAGGCATCGGTGTCTCACTCTGGGAAACGTTGGGGGCTGGCCATAGCCGCCAGGGACATGCGGCACAAATTCGTCGCCGCATTCCTCAGACAAAATCCCCTTTTTACCCTTGGAACTTATATGCCCTGAATCGGGCGTTAACGGTTCCGCTGCCGATAAGGCGTTGCACAGGAGCAACGGTACCGCTAAGGAAACTCGCAAAATGGGGCAAAAAAACGAAAATGCCCCGCGGTTCGCCAACCCGTTGCATCGTTTACGGATCGGCAGACTGTTAGCCGTCAGGGTGGGTAATTTGGAGTTTCGTCATGGACCTCTCCTCACGGGGCGGGCCATGGGCGCCTTTGGACCTGTCCCGCACCCGGGCGGGTTCTGGGCTTGGTAATGGAGTGATGCGTTTGAATGGCTTACGCTGACCAGCAAATGAGCGGTAACAAGATTACCGCGCTTGTCATTGTCGCGCTGATTCACGTCTTTGTAGGCTATGCACTCGTCACGGGTCTGGCATACGAAGCCGCGCAAAAGGTCATCAACAAGGTGACCACAGTCGACATCAAGGAAGAGAAACCGAAGGAGGAAGAGCCCCCGCCGCCGCCTCCCAAGCAGCAGGATACGCCGCCGCCGCCGATCGTGGCGCCGCCGCCGCCTATCAACATCGCGCCGGCCCCGCCGCCGGTGACGACTGTCAACACGCCGCCGCCGGTTCCGCTGCCCGCGGTTCCGATCCCGGCTCCGGCCGCTCCGGCCCCGCCGGCACCTCCGGCTCCCCCGGCTCCCTCCAAGGCGCGTGGCGCTTCGGTCAAGGGCAACTGGACCCAGCGTTTCAACCAGGAATACCCTGCAAAGGCCCTGCGCGAAGAACGTGAAGGTCGTGTTGGCGTGCGTGTCAGCATCGGTCCCGATGGCCGTGTTTCGAGCTGCACCGTCACCAGCTCCAGCGGCAGCCCCGAGCTCGATTCCGCCGCCTGTGAAGGTATGAACCGTTTCGGTCGTTTCAACCCCGCTCTTGATGACGCGGGTAACCCGACCAGCGGCTCCTTCGCGACGTCGATCGTCTACAAGCTCAGTTAATCCACGGCACGGCCGGGACTACCAGACGCTGGGTCCCGCCAAATCCTGCATTCTTCTTGAGAGGTAATTCGCATGCTTATCGTTGACATCCTTGCCGCCGCTGGCGAAGCCGCGCCGCAGAACAAGTTCGGCTTCGTCGAAGCTCTTCAGGCCGGTGGTTTCATTTCGTACGCGACCGTGATCATCATGGGCGTGATGTCGTTCGGTTCGTTCTACATCCTGTTCACCAAGTGGTTCGAACAGGCCAAGATCATGCGCCAGTTCGGTGCCGTCCGCACCCAGTTCTGGAAGGCCCCGACCCTTCGTGAAGGCGCTGCCAAGCTGGAAAAGAACAGCGCATGGCGCCAGATCGTCGACGACGGCATCGCTGCTGAAGAACAGCACTCGAAGATGACCGACTCGCTCGAAGCCCACGACTGGATGCACGCTTCGCTCGCGCGTTCGGAAGCCTCGATCAACTCGCGCCTGGCCCAGGGCCTGCCCTTCCTCGCCACCGTCGGTGCAACCGCTCCGTTCATCGGTCTGTTCGGTACCGTCGTCGGCATCTACCGCGCCCTGATCGCCATCGGCATCGCCGGTTCGGCCTCGATCGACAAGGTTGCCGGCCCCGTCGGTGAATCGCTGATCATGACCGCCCTCGGCCTGATCGTCGCCGTTCCCGCCGTTCTTGCCTACAACTACCTGCAGAGCCGCAACAAGCGCATCGCCGAAGTGCTGACCGGCTTCTCCAGCGATCTGCTTGCCAACATCAACTCGAAGGGCGCTGTGAAGCCCGCGGTTGCTGCTGCCCCGGCGAAGCCCGCCGCTGCTCCGGCCAAGCCGGCTGCTGCTCCGGCCAAGCCGTAAGCAGCACGGGGTACGCCGCTTCAGGGCGGCGTGCCCACGGGGAACCCAGGTGGCGGCGCAGGCTGCGTCCGCCGCCTCCCCAGGGCAACGCAAGGAATAGGATAAGACTATGGCGATATCCTCGGGCGGAGGCGGTGCCGAAACACCGATGTCCGACATCAACACGACGCCGCTCGTCGACGTCATGCTGGTGCTTCTGATCATCTTCCTGATCGCGGTCCCGGTCGCGATCCAGACGATCGAAAAGCTGAAGATCCCCATCATCAAGTCGGAAGAATCGAAGGACAAGGTGGAGAACCTCCTCCTCACTGTCACGACCACCGACGATGCGGGTCTCAGCGCGGGTCAACCCGGCTACCAGGGCGCTTCGCGCAATGGCGAATGCCGCGTTTACTTCAACAACATCACGCCGGTTACCTCCAAGGAACTCTACGACCAGGCCTTCAAGCGTCTCGACGCTATCGTGAAGCGTGCTGGTGGTCCGGAAGCCCTGAAGGACAACCCGGATCTGGTCCCGCAGGTCCACATCCGTGGTGACGTGAACGCCCCGTGGCGTTGCGTGGCCGGCGCGATCTACAACGTTCAGATTGCGGGTTACCCGACGGTTGGCTTCATCTCCAACCCGGTCGACCCGAACGCCTGACGTTCGAGAAGGAGTAACATTCCATGGCAATGTCAGGCGGCAAGGATGATGGCGCGCCGATGATGGAAATGAACACGACGCCGTTGATCGACGTCATGCTCGTTCTCCTCATCATGTTCATCATCACCATTCCGGTTGCGACCAACTCGATCGACATCGACCTGCCGGTTGCAACCCCTCCGACGAACAACCCGCCGCCGGTGGACCCGATCAAGAACAAGATCGTGCTCACCGCGGATGCGCGGATCCTGTGGAACGGCAATGCCGTCGACCAGGGCACCCTGCAGAACCTGCTGGCGCAGTCGCTGACCTACAAGGTCGAGCCCGAACTGCAGTACCAGCCGGAACCGCAGGCGTCGTACGAACTTTCGGCTCAGGTTCTCCAGCTCATCAAGGCTGCGAACGTGACCAAGTTCGGCTTCGTCGGCAACGAACAGTTCAGCACCTTCGGCAAGTAAGCCGAAAGCGCGAACAGGACCTTCGGGACCAGGGAAGGGGCGGAGAAATCCGCCCCTTTTTCTATGTGCGCTTTCTATGTCCGCGATCCGTGGCCGCCTCCAAGTCGGCGCGCGGACAGGATGTTCACTTGGAGCCCTGACGGTTTCGCGTTAGATCTCATGCCAGTGCGGAAAAGACCCGATAGAGAGGACTTTGACCACTGGAGAGGCCGTTTCAGAAACCCCGATCAGCACCATCAACACCACCCCGCTGATCGATGTCATGCTGGTGCTGCTGATCATGTTCGTGATCACCATCCCGGTTGCCACCAACTCTGTTCCCATCGACCTGCCTTCGGGCCTGACCACCCAGGTGGTGCAGCCGCTGCAGAACACCGTCTCTCTCGACGCCAATGGAACGATACGCTGGAACGGCGAGGCGGTGGAAAGCGCCGACCTGGCCAAACTGCTCTACAGCACCACCCGGATGCCGACCGAACCGCAACTCCGTTTCCGGCCCGACGCCGGCGCCAGCTACGACCGCGCCGCACAAGTGCTCGCCGCCATCAAGGCATCGGGGGTGACCAATTTCGGCTTCGTCGACAACGATCGTTTCGGCCACTTCGAACAATAGCCGGCCGTTGCAAGACGCTCAGTCCTTGCTGGCGGGCGGATCGACCCGCATCGCCAGCGAGGCCAGGCTCTCCGCCTCCATCAGCAGATCCTCGTCCGCCGATCCTGCCGGCAGCGATTCGCGCCCGATCATCGACAGGGCCGGCACCGACAGCGGGCTGATCCGGTCCAGACGGACATGGTCCACCTCCCTGGCCGCCCGATCAAGCACATCGGCGACACGGGCAACGTCGGTCATGCGCGCGCGGGCATCTGCCCAGGCCGCCTCGATCAACAGGTGATCCGGCTCGTACTTGCACAGCACGTCGTAGATCAGGTCAGTCGAGAACGTGACCTGCCGGCCCGACTTGCGGGTGCCGGGCTGCTGGCGCTCGACAAGACCGGAAATCACCGCCACCTCCCGAAAGGCACGGCGCAGCAGGTAGGACTGCTCAACCCAGTCGACAAATTCGTGGGTCAGGATATCGGGCGAGAGCAGCGCGGCGGGGTCCTCCACCGGCCGCAGCCCCCATACCACCAGCGCATAGTCGGTGGCGACAAAGCCGAGCGGCCCCAGCCCGCGCTCTTCCATGCGCCGGGTAATCAGCATGCCGAGCGACTGGTTCGCCGGCCAGCCCTCGAACGTATAATACGTGGTATAGGCGCAGCCCTGATGCGGGAAGCTCTCCACCAGCAACCGTCCCGGTGCCGGCAGGTGCGAACGCCAGTCCTGCACTTCCAGCCATTCGCGCACGTCGTCCGGGAACCGCGCCCAGCCCGCGCGATCGCACAGCATCGCCCTTACCCGGTCGGCAAGATGGGTCGAGATCGGCATGCGCTGGCCCATGTAGCTGGGGATCGTTGCCGAGCGTCTGGCGGCCCGCACGATCAGTTCCAGTTCCCGCAGCGCCTCGACCTCCAGGTCCATGCCCGCAAAGCGGAAGGTATCGCCCGCCTTCAGGCTGGCACCGAAACCTTCCTCGACCTTGCCCAGCGAGCGGCCATTGCGGAAGCGCACCTCCAGCATCTCGGCATCCACGATGATCCCGGCATTGAGGCGGTGACGGGCGGCGTGTTCGGGATGGGTGAGCCGCCAGCGCCAGCCCAATGCACCGTCCTTTTCCCGCACGATGCGCCGGAACCGGTCATAGGAGCGCAGGGCGTAGCCCCCGGTCGCGACGAATTCGAGGACCCGCGCGAATCTGGCGTCGTCCACCCAGGCATAGGCCGAGCAGGACCGCACTTGCGCCGCCAGTTCCGCTTCCCGGAACGGCCCCGCACAGGCGCTTCCCATCACATGCTGCGCCAGGACGTCGAGACCGCCCGGTCGGAACGGTTCCCCGTCGCGCTGCCCCTCGCGGAGCGCTTCCTGCGCGGCGAAAGCCTCGAGAAACTCGAAGCGGTTGCCCGGCACCAGCATGGCCTTGCTCGGCTGGTCCAGCCGGTGATTGGCACGCCCGATGCGCTGGAGCAGGCGCGAGGAGCCCTTGGGCGCCCCCATCTGCACCACCAGATCGATGTCCCCCCAATCGACACCTAGATCGAGGCTGGCGGTACACACGAGCGCCCTAAGCCGCCCCTCGGCCATCGCGCCTTCCACCTTGCGCCGCGCTTCCCGGGACAGCGAGCCGTGATGGATGCCGATCGGCAGGTTGTCCTCGTTGGCGTTCCAGAGTTCCTGGAAGATATATTCGGCCAGGAAGCGGGTGTTGGTGAAGATCAGCGTCGTGCGGTGCGCCGCGATCTGCGCGATGAGCTGCGGGATCGCCCAGGTCGCGGCATGACCGCTCCATGGGATACGTTCCTGCTGCGGCAGCAGGATCGAGACGTCGGGTTCGGCCCCCTCCTCGCCCTCGACCAGTTCCACCGCCTCGATGTCGCCCCAGGGCGCCAGCCAGCCGCGGAACCCGTCGGGATCGGCAAGGGTCGCCGACAGTCCCACCCGCCGGAGCCCCGGCGACAAGGCCTGCAACCGCGCCATCGACAGGGCCAGCAGATCGCCGCGCTTGCCGGTGGCGAAAGCGTGGATCTCGTCGACGACGATCCGCTTGAGCCCTGAGAACAGCTCTCCCGCCTCGGGATAGGTCAACAGCAGCGAAAGCGATTCCGGCGTCGTCAGCAGGACATGCGGAGGCCGTGCGCGCTGGCGGGCCTTGCGGTCGGACGGGGTATCGCCGCTGCGCGTCTCGATGCGGACCGGCAGGCCCATCTCCTCGACCGGCGCCAAGAGGTTGCGCTGCACATCGTGCGCCAGCGCCTTGAGCGGCGAGACGTAGATGGTGTGCAGGCCCTCGGGCGGCGAGCCACCGTCCAGCCGCGAGGGACAGAAATCGGCCAGCGTCGGCAGGAACCCCGCCAGCGTCTTGCCCGCACCGGTATCGGCGACCAGCAGCACGTGGTTGCCGCGATCGGAGGCCGCCAGCATCTCGGCCTGGTGGCGCCGCACGCGCCAGCCACGCGCGGCGAACCAAGCGGCAATCTCGGCGGGCAGCGCGGGTGTCATCGCCAGGTTTGTCTCACAACCATCACCCGTCCCTTGGAGCATAGCCCGCACGCCGAGAAAAGCCCGCCGAAACGAAGAGTTGCCTGGGCCGCCCGTTGCCGCCACGATGACCGTTTCCGTGTCACGAAAGGCAAGGCCCCCGCCGACCGATCATGCCGACCGATCTTGCCCAATCCCATCTCGCCCTGCTGGCCGTATCGCTGGCGCTGGGTCTGCTGGTCGGCATCCAGCGCGGCTGGGTACTGCGCGAACAGGCTGCCGGCACCCGCTTTGCAGGCGTGCGCACATTCGCGCTGATGGGCCTGAGCGGCGGCATTTCCGGTCAGCTTTTTATCCAGGCCCCCGGGCCGTCCACGGTCGTCCTTGCCGCCGCCGCGCTGCTTGTGCTGATCGGCTATCTCAAGGACAGCCGGATCAATGCGACGGTCAGCGGCACCGGCGCCCTGGTCGCACTGCTGACCCTGGCGAGTGGCTTCTATGTCGGCCTCGGCCAGCGGCTGACCGGCACGGCCATTGCCGTGGTGATGGTGCTGCTGCTGACCTTGCGCGATCAGCTCCATGGCTGGATCGACCGGCTGAGCCAGCGCGAAGTGCTGTCGATCGCCCGCTTCGCGCTGATCGCGCTGGTCATCCTGCCGCTCCTGCCGGACCAGCCGTTCGGCCCCTATCAGGCCTGGAACCCCCGCAAGCTGTGGCTGATCGTCGTGCTGGTCTCCGGCTTCTCCTTCGCCGGCTATTTTGCCGCCCGCCTGCTGGGTGCCACGCGCGGCGTGATCGCCACCGCCGCCGCCGGATCGCTGGTCTCCTCGACCGCGGTGACCGCCTCGCTCGCCAGCCGGATGAAACAGGCCGGCGACGCCGATGCGGCGCTGCCGGCAGGGATCGCCTGCGCCTCGGCCATCATGTTCGTGCGTGTCCTGCTACTGGCAAGTGCCCTCGCCCCCGCCGCCTTGCCGACGTTCGCACGGCTGGTCGTCCCGGGCCTGGTGATCGCGCTGGTCGCTGCGGCCTTGTTGCTGCACCGCACCCGCAAGGCCGCGCCAGCCTCCCCATCTACAGCCTCCCCATCTCCAGCCTTCCCATCTCCGGCCCTCCAATTGCCCGCACCGCCGGCGCCCACCCCGGCAGCGAGCGACATGCCGGTGCGCAATCCCTTCGACATCGGACCGGCGCTGGTGCTGGCCGGCCTCGTCATGGTCCTGACGGTCGCCTCGCTCTGGGTTCTGAACACCTTCGGGGAACGCGGCCTTGCGGTCGTGCTGGCGATATCGGGAAGCGTCGATGTCGATTCCGCGATCATCACTATGGGCGGTCTTGCCGGACAGTCGCTCGACGCGCGAACGGCAGGACTGGTCCTGGCCGTTCCCGTCGCGCTCAACACCCTGTTCAAGGCAGGTTTATCGATCAGCCTGGCGGGATGGCAGCAGGGGCGGGCCGCGGCCTTGCCGCTCATCGCCAGCGCCGCCGGGATCGGCATCGCCGCGCTGGCCCTCCCCTGACCTGACGTCATCGTCGCGTGCGATCAGCGCGACAGCCCCGAGGCCGCGAGTTGCCGGTCGATCTCGCCGACCAGCCGGGCCAGACCTTCGGGCGTTTCGCTTTCCGCCCGTGCGACCAGCATGGCCTGGGTGTTCGACGCACGCAGCAGCCACCAGCCGTCCGCCGTCGTCACCCGCACTCCGTCGACCGCGACCACCTCGGCGCCCGCCTCGGCCAGTCGTCCCCGCACTTCCTCGACGGCCGCGAACTTGCGGCTTTCCCCAACCGCGAAGCGCAGTTCGGGCGTGGAGACAAGTTGCGGCATGGCGTCATGGAACTCGGCGACGCTGCGATCCAGCCGCAAGATGGCCGCCATCAGGCGCAGCGCCGCGTAGAAGGCATCGTCGAAGCCGTGATAGTCGTCCGCGAAGAACATGTGCCCGGTCATCTCACCCGCCAGCACGGCGCCGGTCTGCTTCATTCTGGACTTGATCAGCGCATGCCCGGTCTTCCACATGTCCGGCACCCCGCCCAGCGCCGCGACCCGATCGAACAGCACGCGCGAGGCCTTCACGTCGGCGATCACCCGCGCCCCCGGGTTTTTGCGTAAGACATCCTCGGCATAGATCAGCAGCAACTGATCCCCGGCCAATGCCCGCCCCTGCCCGTCGATCACCCCGATACGATCGGCGTCACCATCGAAGGCCACTCCGAAATCGAGCTTCTTCGCCGCGACGAGCGCGCGCAGGTCTGCAAGATTGGCCTCCTCGCTCGGATCCGGGTGATGGTTGGGGAAGGTCCCGTCAACGTCGGTGTGGAGAAGATGATGCTCGCCAGGCAATCGCGCGGTCAATCGTTCCAGCACGGGACCGGCGGCACCGTTACCCGCATCCCAACCGATCTTCAGCGCCGCAAGACGGTCGGCGGGCAAGTCGGCAAGTGCGCCCAGCATGCCCTCGACATAGGCATCGATGACGCTGCGGTCTTCGACGCGGCCGGCACCGCGGCTCCATTCCCCGGCGGCGGCCAGTTCCCCCAGCCGCTGGATCGCCGCCCCGTAAAAGGGCCGACCCGCCATTACCATCTTGAAGCCATTCTGATCGGCGGGATTGTGGCTGCCAGTTATCTGAATGCCGCCCTGCACATCTTCGGCTGACAGTTCGGCGAAATAGAGCATCGGGCTGCTCGAAATCCCGATCCGCACGACGTCGACGCCGCTGGCGGTCAGCCCTTCGACCAGAGCCGCTTCCAGTATCGGCGAACTGAGCCGGCCATCGCGCCCGACCACGACCTTGCCGCCGCCTTGCGCCCGCACCAGCGTAGCGAAGCTGCGGCCGATGGCACGGGCATCCCCGGCTCCAAGGTTGCCTCCCGGCTTCTCGCCGACCACACCGCGAATGTCGTATTCGCGCAGGATCGTCGGGTCGATGCGGTAGCCCTGCAGTTCACCGCGCTGTACGCTGCCGCTCAGGATCCTGTGTCCTGATCCAGCGCGCCGATCAGCAGGTCGCGCGCGGCATTGGCCTCGTGGACTTTCTCGTTCGAGCCGCCGCGATCGGGATGGACCTGGACCACCCGCCGGCGATGCGCCTCGAGGATCGCCTCGCGGCTGGCGCCTTCGGACAGGCCCAGCAGAGCCCGCGCCTGCGCCTCGGCGTGGATCCGGGCAAAGCCCCCCTGCTTGCGCCGCCCGGACGCCGGCCAGTCGTAGCCCAGATAGTTCCAAGGCCAGCGGCCCGTCAGCATCTTGCAGGCAATGCAGCCCAGCGCGATGAGCCAGATCAGCTTCATGGCGGCAGCGTCAGCCCTCGTCGCTCAGTGCGAGCTGCGCTTCGCGGCGCGCGGGCATCGGCAGGTTAAGCCCGGCCACGAGGCCGCGCAGTTCCTGGCGGGCGACCAGATGGCTGGTGCCCAGTTCGCCAAGGTGGCCCTTGTCGAGAAGGGTCAGCCCCGAGGGGAACAGCTCGCGGAAGATGACGCGTTCCGAAAGCCCCGGCGAGATGCGGAAGCCCACGCGCTTCGACAGTTCCTTGAGCGCGCCTTCGAGGCGACGCATGTTCTTGGCCTCGACGTGCTGGACACGGTTGCGCACCACCACCCAGTCCAGTTCGCGGCGGCCTTCGTTGATCGTCTTGAGGCCGCGCTTCTTGCGGGTTTCCCACATGAGTTCGGCATAGAACGAGAGCTTCTTCACCCGGAAGGTATCGCTCTCCACCTGGCCGATCAGGTCGAAGTCGACAAAGCTGTCGTTGAGCGGCGTCACCAGCGTGTCGGCGGTGGCGGCGACGTGGCGCGCGAACTGGTCGTCGCGGCCGGGGGTGTCGAAGATCAGGAAATCGTAGCCCTCGGCGATCTGCTCGGCAAGATCGTCGAGTTCGTCGATATCCTCGCCGTCGTAGACCGCGAAACGGGCACCGGGCAGCGCGATCTCGCGCTGGCGCTCGGTCTCCATGCGGTTCTCGAGATAGCGGTAGAGCGTGCGCTGGCGCGGATCGAGATCGATCGCGGCCACCTTGGCGCCCTGATAGGCCAGTGCGATGGCGACATGGACCGCCGTCGTGGACTTGCCGGTGCCGCCCTTTTCATTGGCGAAGACGATGCGATGCGTTGTCACGGACCCTGTCGCTTTCCCTGTTGCCGCCGGTCCTGCCTGACTGGCGAATACCGATCTGCTTCCACCGGAAGCGGATATCAATTGCCGCCCGGGGCACGCCGGCGCTAAGGGCGGGCGCGAGAACCGGTCAAGTCCATTCTAACGGAGCAGCCACCCCCAATGCAAACCGTCCACAGCCTTGATCCACTGCGGCGTGCCGTCGCGACCTTGCGAGAGACCGGGACCGTGGCGCTGGTGCCGACCATGGGCGCGCTTCATGAAGGCCATTTGACGCTGGTGCGCGAGGCCCGCAAGCACGCCGATCACGTGGTCGTCTCGATCTTCGTGAACCCGCTGCAGTTCGGCGCCAACGAGGATCTCGACGCCTATCCGCGCCAGCTGGAGCGCGACAGCGCCCTGCTGGAACCCGAAGGCGTGGCGCTGATCTGGGCGCCCACCGTGGAGGCAATGTACCCGCAGGGCTTTGCCACCAACATCTCGGTGACGGGTGTGTCCGAAGGCCTGTGCGGCGCCGCCCGCCCCGGCCATTTCGACGGCGTTGCCACGGTCGTGTGCAAGCTGTTCCACCAGGTGCTGCCCGACGTCGCCCTGTTCGGCGACAAGGACTGGCAGCAGCTCGCGGTGATCCGCCGCATGGCACGTGACCTCGACCTGACCCAGCCGCATGCCGGTGCCATCATCGGCGTCGAGACCGTGCGCGAGACGGACGGCCTCGCCCGGTCCTCGCGCAATGCCTACCTCACCGCCGAGCAGCGCGCCGCCGCAGTCACCCTGCCCACCGCGATGAAGGCCGCCATCGCCGCCATCGAAAGCGACACCCGCGTTGCCGATGCGCTCGCGGACCTCGAAAAGGCCCTGCTTTCCGGTGGGTTCGCCTCGCTCGACTATGCCGAGCTGCGCGACGCGGACGATCTCGCCCTGCTCGATGCCCGCTCCGACCGGCCGATGCGGCTGCTGGTTGCCGCCCGGATCGGCAAGGCCCGCCTGATCGACAACATGGCGGTCGCCCCGCGCTGATGCTCCCTTCGGTGCATGGACACCGGCCTCAAGGATCGAATCTGACAGAATTAGTCATTTGCCCACAATCGATTCCATCTTAAGGTCTGGCGCCGACACTATTCCAGTGAAACGGCCAAATACCGGCCGTGTACCGGCCGGAGACCAGATCGCCGCAGCGGCAATTGCCCGAGCGGCGTAACGGAGGGACCAGAACGATGAAAACGTTCGCATGCGCGCTCGCCGCGCTTGCCATCGTGGCAAGTGCTCCTGCAGCTTTTGCGGAAGACCGGTCATCGGCCCGCAAGGCCCAGGACAATGGCACCCGGCAGATTCCCGTCTGCCGCAAAAATCTCGGCACCGTCGCCATCATCGAGCCTGACAACCAGTGGTGGCGCGAGTTCAACCTCGGCAGTCCCGAGGCGATCCTGCGCGTCTTCGTGCAGCAGTCGCGCTGCTTCACCCTCGTCAATCGCGGCCGCTCGCTCCAGAACAGCGCGATGGAACGCGCGCTGGCCGAACAAGGCGAGCTGCAGGGCGGCTCCAACATCGGCAAGGGCCAGATCAAGGCAGCGGACTACTTCCTCCAGCCGGACATCGTCTCGACCAACAACAATTCCGGCGGCGGCGGCATCGGCGGCGTGCTGGGCGGGGTGGGCGGTCTGTTCGGCCACGGCGTCGGCGCGATCGCCGGCGGACTCAACATCAAGAAGGGCGAGGCCAACGTCACCCTCTCGATCGTCAATTCGCGCACCACGGTCGAGGAGGCGCTGACAGAGGGCTATGCCCGCAAGTCCGACGTCAGCTTCGGCGCGGGCGGCGGCGGCTTCTTCGGGGGCACCTTCGGCGGCGTCGGCGGGGGTGGCTACCAGAACACCCAGATCGGCCAGATCATCGTGCTCGCCTACCTCGATGCCTATACCAAGCTGGTCAGCCAGCTCGGCGGGCTTCCCGAAAACGCCTCGGCAGCAGCCCCACCAGCGAAGTAACATCCTGAAATTTCGTGCTATAACAGGCATTGTCAGCGGAAATCCCATCCGCCAATGGCTATCTGATCGGGGGCCCGGCCCATGCCGGGGCCCCGTCATCACGGGGCTCAGGTTTTGACAGGCAATTCGGCATCACAGGCACGGCGCACGGGATCATGAGCGCCGCACGCATCCTCTACATCGAAGACGATGCCCGCGCCGCCCGGCAGGTGCGCGAAGTCGTCGAAACAGCAGGCCTGGCACTGACCTGGGCGGCCAATGGGCAGGACGGGCTCAAGCTCGCCGGGGTGGAGCGTTTCGACGTCATCATCCTCGACCGCATGCTGCCCGATCTGGAGGGACTGACGATCCTCGAACGCCTGCGCGAATCGGGGGTCGGCACGCCGGTGCTGATGCTCTCCGCGCTTGGGCGCAGCTCCGACCGCGCCGAAGGGCTCGATGGCGGTGCCGACGACTATCTGGCCAAGCCCTTCGAGGCCGAGGAACTGCTCGCCCGCCTGCGCGCGCTGCACCGGCGGGCCTCGGGCCGCACGCATAGCGCGGTGATCCTCTACGGCGCCTTCGAATGCCATGTGAAGGCCCGCACCGCCTTTCGCGAGAACCGCCACCTTGCGCTCAGCCCCAAGGAATTCGAGCTGTTCCGCTACTTCATGGAAAATGCCGGTGAAGTCCTGACCCGCGAGATGCTGCTGCGCGACGTGTGGAAGATGAACTTCGACCCGCAGACCAACGTGGTGGACGTCAACATCGGCCGTCTGCGCCGCAAACTGGAGGAAGGCTTCGACGGGCCTGCCCTCGAAACCATCTGGGGCTCGGGCTATCGCCTGCTCGACGGCCGCCGATAAGCGCGTGCCGCACCAGTCCACCTCGCCGCCGACCCGCTTCCACCGCTCGATCTTCGCGCGGACCGTGCTCTGGGCAATCATCATTGCCGCCGCCATCACCGCCTGTCTCTGGCTGCTGACCGACGCGACCATCCGCAATACCAACCAGATCGCGCTGGAACGTGCGGTCGACCTCGATCTTGCCGGCATGGTCGATATCCACGCCAGCGGCGGACGCGAGGAACTGGCGCGGCGGATCGCCGATCGCCTCGCCCTGCAACCGCGCGACGGCCAGCTGGCGCATTACCTGCTGGCCGACACGGCAGGTCGGCGCCTGGCGGGCGACCTGCGCCAGTGGCCCGGGCTTCATGCCGGGGTTTCGGAATCGGGTCCGATTGCCCTTCCCGGTGGCGGCAGCGCCTTTGCGCGTGCCACCCAGCTTGGCCCGGACCTCAGGCTGCTGGTAGCCCACGAGGACCACGACATCCACGCGCTGCGCCGGCAAGTGGCGCTGGTCTACGTGACCGGCGGCCTGCTGGCGACGCTGGCGGTGGCGCTGATCGGGATGACCGCCGCGCACCGGCTGCGCACGCGGATCGAGCGCATCAATGCCGCCTTCCGCCATCCCGACGACGAAGCGCTGGCCCGGCTTGAAAAGGGCTCGCTCGACCGTGACGAGATCGACGAACTGACCCGCCATTCCAGCGAAGCACTGGCCCGGCTGGGCCGCCTCGCGGGCGCCCAGCGCGAGACGACCGATCAGCTTGCCCACGAGATGCGCACCCCGCTGATGCATCTCGACAACCGGCTGGTAAAGGCACTGGCCGCCGCACCGGAGGCGGAAACCGCGGCGCGGATCGCCGATGCCAGGCAGGAGATCCGCCACATCGTGCGCATGCTCGAATCGCTGCTGGACATTGCCGCCAGCCAGGCCCGCCGCGGCGACCGCCACGGCCTTGCCCCCGTCGATCTCAGTGCCCTCGCGCTCCGGCTCGGCGAACTCTACGCGGACAGCGCGGAGGAATCGGGCCACACCCTGAAACTGGCGATCGCCCCCGACGTCATGATCGAGGGGGAGGAAATGCAGATCACCCGCCTCATCACCAACCTGCTCGACAATGCCTTCAAGTTCGTACCGGTCGGCGGCACCGTCGAACTTCGGCTCGCGCCCGGCCCCAGCCTGACGGTCTGCGACGACGGTCCCGGTGTACCCCTGGCCGATCGCGAAAAGATATTTGACAAATTCGCCCGCGGCAGCGAGCCCGGAACGCAGGACGGCGCGGGCCTCGGGCTGGCGCTGTGCCGGGCGATTGCCGAGCGCCACCAGCTTGAAATCACCCTCCTGCCCTCCACGCGCGGCGCCTGCTTCAAGGTAGCCCCGCAAGCCAGGCGATAGCCCGTGAGCAAGACCGGTTACCTGCGTTTCTGCCTGCCTGTTGGCGATTGTCTGGCCGTCAGCCTGATGGGCAGACTGGTGGGCAGCCTGATGGGCAGCGTTGCCGCCATGACGTCACTAGCGCCCAGCGCCTATGCCGCCGCCCCCACTAGCGGACAGCGCGTGGCGGAGGCACTGGCCCAGGCGCAGGCCGCCCGCGACGGCGGCGACAGCGAGACCCTGGCCCGCGCGCTCGGCGTGATCGATCGGTCCGGCGCCCATCCGCTGGATGGCTGGACCGGCGCCGACCCCGTGCCCGAATGGCGCAGCACCGTCGCCCCCGCCGGTTCGCCGCTGCGCGGCAGCCCGCTCGGCCCCGGCTACCGGCTCGGCAAAGTCCCGGCCGGCCAGAGCGATAGTTTCGAACAGGTGTTCCTCTCCGGCCGTAAGGCCAGCGTCTCGGTCGCCACGCAAGGCGGCAAGCCCGTCAGCCTGCGCGTGACCGACGGCGACAAGCGTATCGTCTGCCAGTCCGGCAAGGACGGTCCGGCCTGCAACTGGGTGCCGCTGTTCACCCAGCGCTACCGGATCGAGGTCCACAACGGCGGCCAGTATCTGGCGAACTACTACCTCGTGGTCGATTGACGGGGGAAGCCGGGAGCGTAGCCACATTTTTCGGCACGTTTTCCGGACTCATCTGGCGCTTGCGGCATCGCCCCGGACCTGGTGCATGGATGGGCTGGCGCGCCGATAGGAAAACGGCGGCACTCCCTGGTGGAGCGCCGCCGCTGTCATGACGTCAGTCGAGGACCGTCTTCTCTTCGGCCGGATCGGTGTGGAACTCGTGCCACACCCCGTTGATGATACCGAAGCCGACCGCCAGGCCGACGCCAAGGATCCAGGAAAAGTACCACATAGTCGGTTCCTCAATAGAAGTCGGGATTCATGCCCACTTCACGCTCGGTCACGCGGCCGAACATGACCTTGTAGGCCCAGGCCGTGTAGGTCAGCACCAGCGGCAGGAAGATCACCGTCACCAGCAGCATGATGAACAGAGTCGTGTGGCTGGACGAGGCGTTCCACACCAGCAGGCTGGAGCGCGCATCGATCGAACTGGGCAGGATGAAGGGGAACATCGACAGGCCGACCGAGGCGATGATGCCCAGGTTCGCCAGCGAGGAGCCCGCAAAGACCAGCGTGTCCTTGCGCCCGCGAATGCCCGCCAGTGCCACCAGCGGCCCGGCCAGGCCCAGCGCCGGGGCCAGGATCATCCAGGGATGGGCGGCGTAATTGGCCAGCCATGCTCCGGCAACGTGGGCGCTTTCGGCAAAGCGCGGGTTCGACGGCCCTTGCGGATCGACGGCGCCGACCAACTGGTAGCCAAGATCGCCCATCGCCAGCCAGACGCCGCCAAGGGCGTAGAGCACAAAGGCCACCAGCGCCGCGACCTGGCCATAACGCTGCGCACGGTCACGCGCCGGCCCCTGCTCGAGCTTGAGCGTCAGCCAGCCGGCACCGTGCAGCACGATCATCGCCACCGACACCACGCCGCAGAGCAGCGCGAAGGGCGTGAACAGGCCCAGCAGCGTGCCTTCGTAGAAGCTGCGCATGTCGCTATCGAGCCGGAAGGGTACGCCCAGCAGCACGTTGCCGACCGCCACACCGAACACGAGCGAAGGCAGGAAACCGCCGACAAACAGCGCCCAGTCCCAGCGCGAACGCCAGGCCGGATCGGGCTTCTTCGAACGGTACTTGAAGCCCACGGGCCGCAGGATGAAGGCCGCCAGCACCAGGAACATCGCGATGTAGAAGCCCGAGAAGCTGACGGCATAGACGTAAGGCCATGCCGCGAAGATCGCGCCGCCACCCAGGATGAACCAGACCTGGTTGCCTTCCCAGGTCGGACCGATGGCATTGATCACCATGCGGCGCTCGGCATCGCTGCGGCCGACGAAGGGCAGGAGCGAAGCCGAGCCCAGGTCGAAACCGTCGGTGAGGGCGAAGCCGATGAGCAGCACGCCCATCAGCAGCCACCAGATCACCCGCATCGTTTCATAGTCGAAGGGAATGGACATTCTTGCCTCCTGCTTACTCGGCCGGGATGGCAGTGAAGGTGCTGGCAGGTGCGCGTTCGCGAACCGGCGCGCCTTCATGGCCCTCGTAGACTTCCGGACCCTTGCGGATCGTCGCCAGCATCAGCTTCACCTCGATCACCGCCATGGTGCCATAGAGCAGCGTGAACCCGATGATGGTGGTCCAGATCTGCGGCACGGTCAGGCTCGATGCGGCCAGGAACGTCGGCAGCACCCCGTCCACCGCCCAGGGCTGACGCCCGAGTTCGGCAACCAGCCAGCCCACTTCGATCGCGATCCACGGCAGCGGCATGACCAGCACCGCGGCGCGCAGGAACCACCTGGCGTTGAACCGGCGGCGCACCGAGAAGGCGAAAGCGGTGGCGAAGAAGGCGATGAAGAAGAAGCCCAGCCCCGCCATCACGCGGAACATCCAGAACAGCGCGGGCACGTTGGGAACCGTGGTCCAGGCTGCCTTGGTGATGGTCGCCTCGTCGGCCAGGCGCGGATCGGCGACAAAGCGCTTGAGCAGCAGGGCGTAACCGAGATCGTCCTTGTTGCGCTCCCATGCTTCGCGCGCGGCAAGGTCGTTACGGTTGACCTTGAGCTTCTCGACCGCGTCATAGGCAACGATACCGGTGCGCATGCGCTGTTCGGCGCGCTCGACCAGCGGGATGATGCCGGTCACTTCGCCCGACAGACTGCGCGTGGCGATCAGGCCGAGAACATAGGGGACCTGGATCTCGTAAGCGGTCTCGTGCTTCTCGTTCGACGGCAAGCCGACCAGCGTGAGCCCGGCAGGAGCCTTTTCGGTCTCCCACATGGCCTCCATCGCCGCCATCTTCATCTTCTGGTTGTCGGAAACGGCATAACCGCTTTCGTCACCCAGCACGACGACCGAGAGCGAGGAGGCAAGGCCGAAGGCCGCCGCCACCGTGAAGCTGCGCTTGGCAAGCTCCAGATGACGTCCACGCAGCAGGTAATAGGCCGAGACACCCAGCACAAAGAGGCTGGCGCAGACATAGCCTGCGCTCACGGTATGCACGAACTTCGCCTGCGCGACCGGATTGAAGATCACGTCCTTGAAGTTCGAGACTTCCATGCGCATCGTCTCGGGGTTGAACACCGCACCCGCAGGATGCTGCATCCAGCCGTTGGCGACGAGAATCCAGAGCGCCGACAGATTCGAGCCGAGCGCAACCATGAAGGTCGTCAGCAAGTGGCCGCGCTTGGAAAGCCGGTCCCAGCCGAAGAACATCAGGCCCACGAAAGTCGCCTCGAGGAAGAAGGCCATCAGGCCCTCGATCGCCAGCGGAGCGCCGAAGATGTCGCCGACGTAGTGCGAGTAGTAGGCCCAGTTGGTGCCGAACTCGAACTCCATGGTGAGGCCGGTGGCCACGCCGAGGACAAAATTGATGCCGAAAAGCTTGCCCCAGAAACGGGTCACGTCCCGCCAGATGGGACGGTCCGTAATCACATAAACACTTTCCATAATTACGAGAATGAAGGAAAGCCCGAGGGTCAAGGGTACAAAGAGAAAATGGTACAGCGCCGTGAGGGCGAACTGTAGCCGGGACAATTCAACAACTGCCATGTCGATCATGTCGAATCCCGCCTTTTTAGCGGCCCGAGAGGGAGAGAGAGGTTGCCTCGGGCAGGTTGGTTTCGTAGGGTCGCGTTAGGCCCGCCCAAGAGGGCTGTCAAACGATACTTACATGGTTTCTTTAATTTGATCTATGTCAAATTGGCTGTACCCTGGCTGCTTGATATTGCCGGGGCCGCCGTCCTCTCCTGGGGTCTCGCCAGCGGCGTTGGACACGTCGCGACGCAGGCCCCGCTGCTCGCACCGGCCGCGCTCATCCTGGGAGGGGCGTGCCTGCGCGCCATTTCCGCCTTCGCTCTTGACCGCCACGCCGTGGCTGCCGCGCAGGCAAACAGCCGCGAGCGCCGTCGCGGCTTGTGGACTTCCCTCCTTGGATCGCGCCTTTCAAAGCCGCTAAGCATCGGAGAAAGCGCCACACTTGCCTTGGACCATACCATGGCGATCGAGAATCGCGACGTCCGTTTTTCGCCTGTGCGGCTCAATGCCGTGATCGGCCCGCTGGTGGTGGCGGCGATCGTCGCCCCCGCAAGCTGGGTCGCCGCGCTGATCATGCTGGCAACGCTGCTGCCCTTCGTGCTGGGCTCGATCCTTGCCGGCACCGCCGCGCGCCGGGCGTCCGAGCGGCAACTGGCAGCCCTCGCCGCACTGTCCGGCCTGTTTGTCGACCGTCTCACGCATCTCCCGCTGATCCGCCATTTCGGCGCCGAAGCCCGCATCTCGCGCCAGGTCCGCGATGCCACCCACGAAGTTGCGGACCGCACGGTTTCCGTCCTGCGCGCCGCCTTCCTCTCCAACGCCGTGCTGGAGTTCTTCTCCGCGCTCTCGATCGCGCTGGTGGCGGTCTATTGCGGTTTCTCGCTGCTCGGCCTGCTGCCGTTCCGCGCGCCGGAAACGCTGACGCTGGTGCCCGCCTTTTTTGTTCTGGCCATGGCCCCGGAATTCTACCTGCCGATGCGCCGCCTCGCCGCCGCCTATCACGAGAAGCAGCTGGGCGAGGCCGCCGAAACGGCGCTCGAGCCGCTGCGCGATGCCTTGCCGGCCAGCCCCCTTCCGGGCAACGCCCCCGCCCCTTTCAGCGGCCTGCGCGTCGCGGACCTGACATTGGCCTTCCCCGGCATCAGCGTCGGCCCCCTCGATTTCAGCCTGTCCCGTCACGACCTTGTCGCGCTGACCGGCCCCACCGGCAGCGGCAAGACCAGCACGCTGGCCGCCATCGCCGGACAGGTCGCCCCCAACTCCGGGCAGATATGCGACCGGGTCGGTGCCCCGCTGGTCAGCAGCCAGATCGCCTGGGCCGCCCAGCGGCCGCTGCTGCTGACGGGAACGCTGGGCGAAAACCTGGCGCTGGCGGCCCCCGATGCCCCCCGCGAGGAGATCCTCGCGGTGGCCGAACGTGTCGGCCTCGGCGCCATGCTGGCCCGGCGCGGCGGCCTCGACATGGCGATCGACCATAACGGCTCAGGTCTCTCTGGCGGCGAGCGGCGCCGCATCGGCCTCGCCCGCGCGATCCTCTCGGACCGTCCACTGCTGCTCTGCGACGAGCCCACCGCCGACCTCGACACCGCCTCCGCCGCCGCCATCGTCGCCCTGCTGAGCGACCTGTCACGTCGCCGCTGCATCCTCGTGGCCACCCATGACCCCGCCATGACCGCCGCCGCCCGGCAGGAGATCGCGCTGTGAACGCCTCCGTTTCCGCCTCGTCCGAAAATCCTCTCGCCATTGCCGGCCTGCCCCGCCGGCGGCTGCTCTTCGCCAGCCTCTGCGCCGGATTTGCGACCGTGGCGGCGATCGGCCTCCTGGGGGTTTCGGGGTGGTTCCTGACCGGAGCAGCCCTGGCCGGGTCGGCAGGCACCCTCGCCGTGGCCGCCTTCAACTACCTGATCCCGAGCGCCCTCATTCGCCTGATGGCGATCGTGCGCACGCTGGCCCGTTATGGAGAACGGCTGCTCTCGCACAAGGTCGCCCTCGAAAGCATGGCGGACCTGCGCGGATCGCTGTTCGACAAACTGGCCGCACAAGACAGCCGCAAGGCTGCCGATGCTTCTCCTGGCGAGGCCGCCTCCCGCCTCATCGACGATGTCGCCGCGCTGGAAGACCTCGTCATCCGTGAGCCGGCGCGCCACGCGGCGCTTGTGTCGGCGGCCGTGGGACTCGTCGCGGCAAGCCTTGCCGGTCTTCCCGCCCTGCTGTTCCTCCTGGCCGCGCTAGGCCTGCTGCCGCTGCTGTTCGGCCGCATCTCGGCAGCACTCACCCGGGCACCGGCACAACAGGCCGCCGAAGCGCTTGGCGACTTGCGCAGCCGATACATCGAGCTTGCCGCCTCGCGCGCCGAAATCACCGCTTACGGGCTCGCGGAAAGAGCGTTCGGAGAGCTGGAGCCGCTGGCCCGCAAGCTCGATCGCGCCCGCAGCGCGCTGTTTCGCGCCGAAGCGCTGCAAGGCGGGCTTATGACACTCTACGGCGCCCTCGCGATGGCAGGTCTCCTGCTGCTCGCAACAGCGCCTGCCCCGATTGTCGCACTGGCCATGCTGGCAACCGCCGCCGCGGTCGAGGCCATGGGAGGTTTTGCCCGCAGCCTGCTGCGCCGCGCCTCGCTCCACGCCGGACTGAACCGGATTGCCGCGATCAACGCGCTCGACCCGGTGCTGGCTCCGCAGGAATCGGCACCGCCCGCGATGCTAGGCATCGGCCATCACGACTTTCCCGCACGCTCGCGAATCGCCCTCACGGGCCCTTCCGGCTCGGGCAAGACCCGGGTGCTGCTGGCCCTGGCAGGAATGCGCGCGTCAACCGTACCGCTGAGCGTGGACGGCACCCCGGTCGACCAGTGCGCGGCGCGCCGCCTTTCCGCCCAGTTCGCGCTGGCGCCGCAGGATGCGCCGCTACTGATCGGCACGATCGCCGACAACCTGCGACTGGCCCGCCCCGGCGTGAGCGAGGCGGAAATGTGGGCCGCGCTCGATGTGGCCCAGCTCAAGGACCGCGTCGCACGCAGCGAACACGGCCTTGCCACCCCCATCGGCGAGGCAGGCGGAATCCTGTCAGGCGGCGAACGCAAACGCCTGTCGCTCGCGCGCGCGCTGCTGGCAAATCGCCCCTGGCTGCTGCTGGACGAACCGACCGAAGGGCTTGACGGACAGACGGAAGCGGCGCTGGTAACGGCCCTGTCCTCTTGGCTGGCACAGTCGGAAACGGGCCTTGTCCTCGTTTCGCACCGCCCTGCACCGCTTGTCCTGTGTGATTCGCGGATCGAGGTTCGCGCACTCTGCTAGGCGGCGTGGGACGGGTGGTCCGCCGTCTGGATCACCTCAGGACCCGCGCAAAGCCTGCCGCGCCGCCCCTCACGGTGACCGCCGTCTCGCCTGCCACCGCCGAGTCGCCACCGGCTGGAAGCGCCGGACCGGCGCCTCCCAGCCGCCCTCCGAGATAGTGCGCGAGTGCCTGCATGCGCTCACCATCGACGCGGTAGAACACCTGCTTGCCGGTCCGCTGGGTCACCACCAGCTCCGCCTTCCGCAGCACGGCCAGCTGCTGCGAAAGGCCCGGCTGGCCAATGCCCGTGACCTCCTCGATCTCCCCAACCGACAGTTCCGCTTCGCATACTGCATCCAGAATCTGCAAACGCAGCGGATGGGCAAGCGCCCTCAGCAATTCGGCGATGTGTTCGAGCGCCATTCTCTCCCCGCCTGGCGGTACGCCTTGCGCCCCCATGTCAGCGGCCCTTGTCTTGAGGGGCGTAGAACCAGGTTGCGGGCCCTGCGCTGGCCAGCGCTGCTTCCGCCGTCTCGGCGGGAACCGGCCACAAGGCGTCTCCCGGCTGCCAGTCCGCCGGCGCCAGCCCCGCGCCCTCACCCACGCCTTGCAGCGCGGTCAGCAGCCGCAGCATTTCCGGGATCGAACGCCCGACCGTCAGCGGATAGCTGTTGAGCGCCTGCAGCACCCCGTCCGGATCGATGAAATAGGTCATCCGCACCGTCGCGGAATCATGCGCGCCCGCCCCGACCATGCCGAACCCCCGGGCGATCTCCATCGTCGGATCCTCGATGATGGGGAAATTGATCGCCACTCCCGTCGTGTCTCGCATGAGGCGAATCCAGGCGAGATGCGAATAGAGGCTATCGACAGAAAGCCCGGCCAGTCGACAGCCCAGCGCCTCGAATCGCGGCGCCGCACGCGCAAGCGCCAGCACTTCGCTGGTGCAGACAGGGGTGAAGTCGGCGGGGTGGGAAAACAGGATCAGCCACTCCCCGCGATAGGCATCAAGATCGAAGGGCCCTTGCGTGCTGCGTGCCACGAAACGCGGCATCCTTTCACCGATACGCAGCGGCTGCAAAAGCGGCTCCTGACTGTCCAAGGCGATCCTCCACACGATTTACGGAACGAACGCTTACAGGATTATGCTCAATCGGAAAACGACACTTCGTGCATTCGCACGGAATTCCGCCCAGGCGCTGGAATTCATCCCGTCACTATGCCCAGTTTCGTAAATGAAAGCCGCACCAAAACATATTATCGCCTCAAGGCCGACTGAAACTGCGAGGCGCTTTCGCCATGGTCGCGGGACGGAGACACTTTTACACAAAGTGATGCGGACCGAACATAGCCCTGCGACAGCTGCCCCTCACAAGGAAAGACGTCGCCAGTTCGCAAAGGGCTTTTCCGGATGTTCCGCCTGTTCCAGACCGCCGCCGCCATCGCCGCATCCTCTTCGCTGGCTTACGGCATTGCCCCCGGACTGGAGCGCAAGGACACACTCCCGCAGCCCGGCCAGCCAATCGTGGTCGGTGCGGACAAGCCGGTGTTCCTCGGGCGCATGGTGATCACTGCCGCGGCCCTGCCGCCGGAGTAAAACCAGGATGTCGTAAAGGGCGGCTGGAGCGGGTAGCGGGAATCGAACCCGCATAGCCAGCTTGGAAGGCTGGAGCTTTACCACTAAGCTATACCCGCCCGCTCGGAACCTGCCGATGGGGCTTGCGCCGCCAGAGGCAGGCGCTTGCCACGAGAAGCGGCGGCTCGTCAACGCTTCTCTTGTGAAATTTCGTGAATGAGGGTCAGTGGCCCTCGAAGGCGAGCAGCCCATCGGCCGCGACACCCGCTCGCTTCAGCCGTTCGCCGCCGCCCAGTTCAAACAGATCGATGGCGAACAGCGCATGGTCAACCCGTGCGCCCGCCTTGCGCAGCAGTTCGACTGCCGCCAGCGCCGTGCCCCCGGTCGCCAGCAGATCGTCGACCAGGACGACATGCTGCCCCTCCGCCACCGCCTCGGGATCGACCTCCAGCGTGTCGGTACCGTATTCCAGTGCGTAATCGATGGCGAGCACCGGTACCGGCAGCTTGCCCGGCTTGCGCACCGAGACAAAGCCCAAGCCCAGGCGTGAGGCAATCGCGGCGCCGAAGATGAAGCCCCGCGCCTCGATCCCGGCGATGGCCTCGGCCCCGACGGCACGGGCCCGCTCGGCCATCAGTTCGACCGCAGCGGCAAAACCTGGTCCGTTGCCGACCAGCGTTGTCACGTCGCGGAACAGGATGCCGGGCTTGGGAAAGTCCGGAACGGTGCGGACGATCGCCTTGATCTCATCGAGTGTCATGGCCCCGGCCCCTACCCCCTATACGTGACAAACAAAAGGCCCCGCCGTCCCAAGGGGAGGCGGGGCCTTCGATTTGATGGCGCGGCCGGGCCGTCAGTGCTTCTTGCCGGCCCAGATGTTCCGGTAGGACATGTAGCCCAGCACGGTAGCGAAGAGCAGGAAACCCAGCACCGCCCAACCGGTCTGCCTGCGCTTCTCCAGTTTGGGTTCGGCGGTCCAGATCAGGAAGGCGGCCACATCGGTTGCCATCTGCTCCTTGGTCGCCTTGGTACCATCCGAATAGGTCACCTGGCCATCGGCGGTCAGCGGCGGCGGCATCGCGAGATTGAGGTTCGCGAAGTACGGGTTGTAGTGCAGGCCGTCCGGAGTCCTGGAATCCGGGAACTGCTTCAGAAGCTCGGCCGGCTGGTCGCGATAGCCGTTGAGCAGCGAGCGGACATATTGCGGACCTTCCTCGCGGGCCTTGGCGATCAGCGAGAGATCCGGCGGGCTGCCCTGGCCGCCATAGACCACCGGCGGGAAGTAATCGGTCGCCGTGCCTTCGCGCGTCGCCACTTCACCGGTCGCCGGGTTGTAGACCGGAACCTGGAAACCCTTGGCGATCGCCTTCACTTCCGCCTCGTTGTAGCCGAGCGCGGCAAGATCGCGGAAGGCAACGTGGCGCAGCGCGTGGCAGACCGAGCAGACTTCCTTGTAAACCTGGAAGCCGCGCTGGAGCTGCTGGCGATCGAACTTGCCGAAGGGCCCATCGCTGGCGAAATGGAATTCCTCGGGCTTGATGTGGAATTCATGCTCGGCGGTGGGCGCCGGCGGCTCGGTGGCCCAGGTGTAGAACCCCACACCGAAGGACCAGGCCAGAGCCACCGTGAAGAACAGCCCGACGAGGATCGAGAGAATGCGTGCCATGTCTTTCGTCTTTCGTTCCAGCTGTTGATCAGGCTTCCGGCGCGGCGGCGGGAGCGAGCTTGGCTTCTTCATCCGCGCCGAGAACGGCCTCGGTGATGGAGAAGGGCAGCGGATCCGGCTTCTCGATGGCCGAGACGATCGGGATGATGATCAGGAAGTGCGCGAAGTAGTAGAGCGCCGCAAGCTGGCTGATCATGACGTAGGGCTCCGCCGCCGGGGCGCCGCCGCACTTGAACAGCACCAGCATGTCCAGCACCAGGATCCAGAAGAACTTGCGGTAGAGCGGGCGGTAGGCCCCCGAACGCACCGGCGACTTGTCCAGCCAGGGCAGGAAGAACCACACGATGATCGCGCCGAACATCGCCAGCACGCCCATCAGCTTGGCCGGGATGAACAGGAAGTCCTGGGTGAAGGCGCGCAGGATCGCGTAGAATGGCCAGAAGTACCATTCGGGGACGATGTGTGCCGGCGTGCTCATCGGGTTGGCCGGAATGTAGTTGTCCGGGTGGCCGAGGTAGTTCGGGAAGAAGAACACCGCCGCGCAGAACAGGATCGCAAAAGCGCCGATCGCCCAGCCGTCCTTGGCGACGTAGTAGGGATAGAAGGGAACCGTGTCGCTCTTGCTCTTCACCTCGACGCCGGTCGGGTTCGACGAGCCGGGAATGTGCAGGGCCCAGATGTGCAGGATCACCACGCCCAGGATCACGAAGGGCAGCAGGAAGTGGAGCGAGAAGAAGCGGTTGAGCGCGGCGTTGTCCGGCGCGAAACCGCCGAGCAGCCACTGCTGGAGCGGCTCGCCGATGAAGGGAATGGCGCTGAACAGGCCGGTGATGACCTTGGCGCCCCAGAAGCTCATCTGGCCCCACGGCAGCACGTAGCCCATGAAAGCGGTGGCCATCATCAAGAGGAAGATCACCACGCCCAGGAGCCACACCATCTCGCGCGGGGCCTTGTACGAACCGTAGAAGAAGCCGCGGAAGATGTGGATGTAGATGACCACAAAGAAGGCCGAGGCGCCGTTGGCATGGGCATAGCGCATCAGCCAGCCCCAGTTCACGTCGCGCATGGTCTGCTCGATGGTGTCGAAGGCCACGGCGGTGTTGGCCGCATAGTGCATGGCCATGACGACACCGGTGACGATCTGCAGCACGAGGCAAAGCCCCGCAAGGAAACCGAAGTTCCAGAAATAGTTGAGGTTGCGTGGGACCTCGTAGCCGCCACCGACCGCGTTGTAGACGAGGCGGGGGATGGGAAGCTTTTCATCCATCCACTGCATGAAGGGGTGGCTTGGCGTGTACTGCTTGGCCCAGGGAAAGCTCATTTTCGTTATCCTCTCGCTTCGCCTCAGCCGATCTTGACGACCGTGTCAGTGGAGAATTCGTATGCCGGAACCTCGAGGTTCTTGGGCGCGGGGCCCTTACGGATACGGGCGGCGGTATCGTAGGAAGAGCCGTGGCAGGGGCAGAAGTAGCCGCCGAATTCGCCGCGCGGCTCCCCCTCCCCGGCGCCCAGCGGCACACAGCCCAGATGGGTGCAGACCCCCATGGTGATCAGCCAGTTCTCCTTGCCTTCCTTGGTCCGCTCTTCCAGCGTTTGCGGATCGCGCAGGCTGGAGACGTCGACCTTGTTGGCTTCCTCGATCTCGCGAGGGGTGAGGTTGCGCACGAAGACCGGCTGCTTGCGAAAGATCGCCTTGATCGCCTGTCCCGGCTGGATCGAGGAAATGTCGACTTCCGTGGAGCTTGCGGCAAGCACGTCTGCCGAAGCGGACATCTGGCTGACGAGCGGAACGACCACCCCGACGCCTGCAACTCCCGCCGCGCTTACTGCGGCGATATTGATGAAATCGCGCCGGCGCACGCCGTCTGCCTCAGCCATGTTTGCCCTTGCCCTACGTTATTGACTTGTTCTTATCGACAACCCGCCCCGGCATAATCCGGAAAACGAGCCCAGATCCTGACCACATTCTGTTTTCTAGTCTGGTATCCCCCGCAGAGGGTCTGGATATCCGGACACATCGCTGTGCCTGCCCCGGATCGAATACCGACCTAATTGGGCTGATATACACGAAAATCCAGCAAGCCAATCGCCTTTTTGGCACGACGATGGCACGAACCGGGCCCGCCGATCGGCACTGCGGCGAGCAGGCGCGAAAATCCGGCGACTCGGGGAACGCACCGCAACCTCGCGCAGGCGGCATCGATCCCCGGGGCGATCAGGCCGCAGCGATCAGCGAGAACTGCCGCCCGTAGCTCGCTTCATGGCGGTGCGTCGCGCGGCGAAACGAATAGAATCGCTCCGGCTGCGCATAAGTATCGAGGCCAAGACACTCGACCCCGGAGATTCCGGCTGCGCGCAGACGCGCGGCGACATAGGCCTCGAGATCGAACTGCCAGTGCCCGGCCCGCCCTTCGGCAAAAAAGGCATCGTTGCGGGCGGCCTCAGACAGGAAACGCGCGCGAAACCCATCGTCCACCTCATAGGAAACCGCAGCGATACAGGGGCCGACAGCGGCCACGATGCGTGACGGTTCCGCGCCAAGCGCCACCATCGCCGCAATCGTCCGGTCCGTCACCCCCGCGACCGCTCCTTTCCAGCCGGCGTGGGCGGCACCGACCACGCCCGCCTCGCGGTCGGCCAGCAGGACCGGTGCGCAGTCCGCCGTCAGCACCCCCAGCACCACGCCGGGACGGTCGGTGACGAGGGCATCGGCATGCGGCCGCTCGGCATCGCTCCAGGGATCTGCCTCCACCACCACGCAATCGGGCGAATGGACCTGGTAGAGGCTCGCCAGCCGCCCGCCCGGCAGTACCGCTTCGACCGCACGGCGGCGGTTCTCGGCAATCGCCTCCGGATCGTCACCCGAGCCGAGGCCGACGTTGAGCCCGGAAACCTCCCCAAGGCTCACCCCGCCGCGGCGGCCGAGGAAACCGTGCGGCAGACCTTCGAGCAGCCCGGCGCGATGGACTTCGACGGATTGGAACGGGGCGGGCTCAGCCAAGGCTCTTGCCCACCTGTTCGCGCACATCGCGCGAGAGTTCGCCCTGCGCCATGATCTCTTCCAGTTCGGCGCGCATCATCGCCGCGCGCACCGGTTCGATCCGGCGCCAGCGGCCGAGATGCGGAACGAACCGCGCAGTCGTCTGCGGGTTGAGCGGGTCGAGGCGGCGGATCAGGTCACCGATCAGGCGGTAGCCCTCGCCGCTCACATCATGGAAACCCTTGGGATTGAGCGCCAGCGACATGAACAGAGCCCGCACCCGGTTGGGGTTGGACAGCGTGAAATCGGGATGCCCGGCCAAGGCCTTCACATGGTCCAGGACCTGCGGGTGGAAGCAGCTTGCCTGAAGCTGGAACCACTTGTCGATCACCAGGGCATTGCCCTGATAACGCTGGTGGAAGTCGGCGAGGGCCTCGTCCCGCTCGGGACCCTCGAGGTTGCACAGGACGGTGAGCGCAGACTGGCGGTCGGTCATGTTGTCGGCCGCGCGGTACTGGGCGATGGCGCGGGCCGCGCCCTCGGCGGCATCCCCCGAGGCGATCAGGATCAGCGCCTGCGCCTTGGCCTTGCGGGCCCCGCGTGCTGCCGCATCGCGGCCATAGGATACTGCCGAAACGCGGTCGTGCAGCGCCTTGAGTTCGCTTGCCAGTTCGCCGCCCAGCCAGTGCTTGAGCGCCTCGCGCTCCTCGTGGATCGCGTAAGGATCGGCCACCAGCACCTGCTCGGACAGGTAGGCGACGGTCGGCAGCATCATCAGTTCGCCGCGCATCAGGTCGTCGAGCGCCTCGTCGGCGATGATCGCGGCAAAGGCCTTGCCGATGGCCGCGCGCCCGGCGGCCCGGTCGGCATCCGCCAGCCCGCCGCCCACGGCCGCGACAAGGTGCTGGACGACCAGGCTCTGCATGGCCTCGTAGCGGGCAAAGGGATCGTCATCGCGCGCGGCGAGGAACACCAGATCCTCGGCATCGCGTTCGAACTCGATGGCGACAGGGGCCGAGAAGCCGCGGTTGATCGACAGCACCGGCAGGCGCGCGAAACCTTCGAACGTGAAGCTGTCCTCGGCCTTGTCGAGCACGATCAGCCGCTCGCCCGCATGGGTGCCGGTATCGCGGTCATAGAGCGCGATGCGCAGCGGGATCGGCATTGGCTGCTTGTCCGGCTGCCCCGGCGTGGCGGGGACGGTCTGCGCCAGGGTCAGCGTCGCCACATCGCCCTCGTGGGTGAGCGAGACCGCGACTTGCGGTGTGCCGGCCTGCGAATACCACAGGCGGAACTGCGTAAGGTCCAGCCCGGCGCCCTGCTCGATCGCCTTGACGAAGTCCTCGCACGTCGCCGCCTCGCCGTCGTGGCGGTCGAAGTAGAGGTCGGTGCCCTGCCGGAACCGTTCGGTGCCTGCCATCGTCCGCATCATGCGGATCACCTCGGCGCCCTTGTTGTAGACGGTCGCCGTGTAGAAATTGCTGATTTCCTGATAGGAATCCGGGCGGATCGGATGGGCGAGCGGGCCCGAATCCTCGGGGAACTGGCCGCCCCGCAGGGTGCGCACATCCTCGATCCGCTTGACCGGCTCGCTGCCCATGTCGGCACTGAACAGCTGGTCGCGCAGGACCGTGAAGCCCTCCTTCAGCGAAAGCTGGAACCAGTCGCGGCAGGTCACGCGGTTGCCCGACCAGTTGTGGAAGTATTCGTGGCCGATCACGCTCTCGATCCCGTCGTAATCGGCATCGGTGGCGGTTTCCGGCTCGGCGAGGACGTAGCGGGTGTTGAAGACGTTGAGGCCCTTGTTCTCCATCGCCCCCATGTTGAAGTCCGACACGGCAACGACATTGAACAGGTCAAGGTCGTATTCGCGCCCGAAGGCCTCTTCATCCCACTTCATCGAGGCGATCAGCGAATCCATCGCATGCTGCGTGCGCTGCTCGTCGCCCGCGCGGACCCAGATGTTGAGATCGACCTTGCGGCCGGACTGCGTGATGAACTGCGCATGGTTGGCCACCAGGTCGCCCGCCACCAGCGCGAAAAGATAGCTCGGCTTGGGCCAGGGATCGTGCCATTCCGCCCAGTGCGTGCCGTCGGCATTCTCGCCCGTGGCGGTGCAGTTGCCGTTGGAAAGCAGGATCGGGAACTGCGCCTTGTCGCCCGCCATGTGCACCGAATAGGTCGAGAGCACGTCGGGGCGATCGGGGAAAAAGGTGATGCGGCGGAAACCCTCGGCCTCGCACTGGGTGCAGAGCATGCCGTTCGACGCATAGAGGCCCATGAGCTGGCTGTTGCCCGCCGGGTTCATTGCCGTTTCGACTTCGACCTCGTGCGCCTCGCCCGAAAGCGCCACCAGCAGGTCGGGACCGTCGAGCCGCCAGTCGTTCACCGCCTCGCCGTCGACCCGCACGGCAAGCGGGGCGATCTGGTCGCCGTTGAGGCGCAGAGTCGAACTGCCCTCGCCGGCCGGATTACGCGTTACCGAGAGCTTCGCAGTCACATGCGTGGCATCGATGCCCAGCCGGAAGTCCAGCGCGATCTGCGGCACCAGCCATTCGGGCGGCCGGTAATCCTCGCGGCGGATCACGGGCGGTGCCGTGATGGCGGGAGCAGCTTCGGGGTGGGCGGCGTTGCTGGCGATGTCCATAAGCATCGAGTTAAGCCCCCCGCCTTGCGATTGCCAGCCGTGCCGCTACGAATCCGCGGCGATTTTTGAGAGAAAGCAAAAGCGATGCCGCCCCGCCTGTTCATCTTCGGCCTTGGCTATACCGCCTCTGTGGTGGCCGCGCGGCTGTCCCGCATGGGCTGGGAAGTGATCTCCACCGGCCGCGACGGCACACTTTCCTTCGAGGACGAGGGCAATGTGCGGCTCGCGCTGGCCGATGCCGATCATGTGCTCTCCTCGGTCCCTCCGGGAAGCGAAGGGCGCGGCGAACCGCTCGATCCGGTGCTGGAGCGTTATGGCGACGCGCTGAAGGGCAAGGCGCTGTCCTACCTGTCCTCCACCGGCGTCTATGGTGATGCCGGCGGCGCCTGGGTGGACGAGAGCGCCCCCATCGGCACAGGCCGCCGTACCGCGCGGGCGCAGGCGGACCACGAATGGTTCTCGCTGGGTGCGCGGGTCTACCGGCTACCCGGGATCTACGGCCCGGGCCGCTCCATGCTCGACCGCGTGCGCGAGGGCCGGGCGCATCGCATCGACCTGCCCGGGCAGGTGTTCAGCCGCGTGCACGTGTCGGACATCGCCTCGGGCGTGATCGCGGGGCTTCAGGGCCCCGCAGGAGCCTACAACCTCGCCGACGACCTGCCCTGCGCCCAGAACCGGGTGGTGGAGGAAGCCTGCCGCCTCACCGGCGCGCCGCTGCCCCCTTTGCAGACGCTGGAAGAAGCCGCGCTCTCCCCGATGGCGCGGGCGTTCTATGCGGAGAACCGCCGCGTCGCCAATGGCAAGGCGCGGCGGGTACTCGGCTGGAAACCGCGCTTTGCGACTTACCGCGAAGGGCTGCGCGACATCAGCGCCACCACCAGCCCCACCGTTGCCAGCCCGGCTCCGGCAATTGCCAGCGGCGACCAGCGGTAGCCCTCGAACAGCGTCGAGATGAACATGGCGATCACGATCACCGCCACGCCGTTGTAGGCCGCCTTGCCCGCCCCAAGCTGGCGGATCAGCGTGTAGTAGAGCGGGAACGTCACCACCGAGCCGAGAATGGCGAGATAGGCCGTGCCCATCCAGTAGCGCGCATCGTGCGGGATCACCGGCGGGCCGGCGAAGACGAGCGCCAGAAGCACGTCGCAGATCGTGCCGTAGAGCATCGCCCAGGACAGCAGGCTTACCATCGGCAGCGCCCTGCCGGTATCGTTCGCCTGAATCACGTTCGAGACCGAGGCGCACATCATCGCGATCAGCGCAAAGACGGTGCCCAGCACCACCTTGCCGCCCAGCGGCGCCTCATGCGCCTCGTGCAGCAGCAGCAGCGCGAGCCCCCCAATGGCGATCAGACTGCCGACGGCGAAGCGCAAGGTGATCGGCTGCTTCAGCAACACCCGCGCGAGAATTGCGTTGGGCACCAGCAGCAGCCCGATCATGACCGCGACGATGCCCGAAGTCAGGTGCATCTCCGCCCGGTAGACAAAGTTGTAATTGCCGCAGAACTGCGTGAGACCGACCGCGAAAGCCAGCAATTGCCCGGCCTTGCCCAGCTTCAGGCTCTTGCGCATGGCAATCGCCACAAGGAACATCGCCGGCGTCGCCAGTGCAAAGCGCCACGCCACCGACCAGCTGGCCGGCACCGTGCCGATCTGCCCGGTGATGACGAACCACGTCGATCCCCAGATCAGCGCCACCAACAGGAACGGCAGCGCCACCGCCGGCTTGAGGAAGCTCGGCGCGGTATCGGCACCGCTCACAGCGCGGCAATCGCGCGGGCGAGTGCACAGACGTGCTCTTCGCGGGCATCCCAAGCGGTCACGAGCCGGGCCGCATCATCACCCCAGTCGTAGAACTCGAAGCCCTGCGCCCGCAGCGCCGCACGTTCGGCCGCGGTGGAAGTGAGGAAAATCTCGTTCGCCTCGACCGGGTGCAGCAGGCGCGTGCCAGCGGCGGCGGCGATCTCGGAAGCGGCAGCATTGGCGGCGCGCGCATTGCCTAGCCAGAGGTCGCCTTCCAGCATCGCCAGAATCTGCGCGGCGAGATAACGCCCCTTCGATTGCAGATGCCCAGCGCGCTTGCGGCGGAAGCGGACCTTGTCGGCCATCGCCGGGTCGAAGAAAACGATGGCCTCGGCGCTCATCGCCCCGTTCTTGACCATGCCGAAGCTCAGCGCATCGACGCCCAGCGCCGCATCCGCCGCGCTGCCGCCGAGGAACGCCACGGCATTGCCGAAGCGCGCGCCGTCCATATGCAGACCGAGCCCCTTGCCCTTCACGAAGGCGGAGAGCGCGGCCAATTCCTCGGGCCGATAGACGCAGCCATATTCGCTGGCCTGCGTAGTCGAGACGGCATGCGGCTGCACCTGATGCACGCCGTCGCGGATCGGGTCGATCACGCGGGCAATCGCCTCGGGCGTGATCTTCGCGCTCTCACCATCGGCCAGCAGCAGCTTGGCGCCGTGAAGATAGAAGCCGGGCGCGCCGCCTTCGTCCATCTCGATATGCGCCTCCCGGTGGCAGATCACCGCGCCATGCGGCTCGACCATGGCCGAAAGCGCCAGACAGTTCGCCGCCGTGCCCGTCGCCACCCAGAGCGCCGCGCAGTCATGCCCGAACAGCGCGGAAAAGCGCGCGTCCAGCGCCTTGCTGAGACCGTCGCCATCGTAAGGCGAATCAGGCTCGTCGGCAGCCTTCATGGCATCCCAGACCCTCGGGTGGACCCGTGCGGCGTTGTCGGAAAGGAACTTCATGGCCATATGCCCTAGAGCGGACACACTTGCCGTCAAGCAGACCTTTTCAGGAGCCCTCACATATGGTCGGCGTGACTATCACTGCGCATGAAAACGGAAATTCCGGCGAGTATGTCGCCCACGTCGCCGACAGCGATGCCACCGGGCGCCTTGTATGGGCGCAACGCGACGGCATTCGCTATGCCGAGCATACGCTGGTGCCGCCCGCGATCGGCGGACGCGGCGTGGCCGCGCGGCTGGTCGAGGCGATGGTGGCCGACGCACGGGAGAACCACTTCAGGATCGGCCCTTCGTGCAGCTATGTCGCCGCCGCGTTCAAACGGCACCCCGAGTGGGCGGATGTGAAGGCCTGAGGCGCGTCAACGCTACCGTTCCCCGCCAAAGTCCCGTCGCCCCCGCGAAGGCGGGGGCCCCGCTTTCCCTGTGCGCGGCCTGAAAGAACAAGCGGGATCCCCGCCTTCGCGGGGATGACGAGGTAGGGGTGGGGAGAGTGGGGCCCGGATTTACTGCCCTCGCCCAAATCCCCCGCCGCCCGGCGTCTCGATCACAAACACATCCCCCGGCCCCAACTGCGCCGTGGCAGTCGCGCCCAGTTCCTCGACCGAGCCGTCGGCCCGCTCGATCCGGTTCCGTCCCGGCTCGCCATCCGCACCGCCCGAAAGGCCGAAAGGCGAAGTCTTGCGCCGCTGCGAGAGGATGCCCGCCTGCATCGGCTCCAGAAAGCGCACACGCCGGGTGGCGCCATCGCCGCCCTTGTGCGCGCCCGAACCGCCCGAGCCGCGCCGGATCGAGAACTCCTCCAGCAGCACCGGATAATTGGTTTCCAGCACTTCGGGATCGGTGAGGCGGCTGTTGGTCATATGGGTCTGCACCACCGGCGTGCCGTCAAAATCCGGCCCCGCGCCGGAACCGCCCGAGATCGTCTCGTAATACTGATAGCGGGCATTGCCGAAGGTGAAGTTGTTCATCGTCCCCTGCGAAGCGGCCATGGCGCCCAACGCGCCGAACAGCGCATCGGTAATCGCCTGACTCGTCTCGACATTGCCCGCAACCACAGCGGCCGGAGCCTTGGGATAGAGCATCGAGCCTTCCGGCACGCGCAAGGTGATCGGCCGCAGGCACCCCTCGTTCATCGGCACCGCATCGTCGATCAGCGTACGCACGACATAGAGCACGGCCGCGCGCACGACCGGCAGCGGAGCGTTGAAATTGTCGGGAAGCTGGGCGCTGGTGCCCGCGAAGTCGATGGTCGCTCCGCGTGCGGCGCGGTCGATGGTGACCGAAACCGCGATCTCGGCGCCATTATCCATCGGCACGCGGAAATGGCCTTCCTGAAGCCGCTCGATCAGCGCGCGAACGGCCTGTTCGGCATGGGCCTGCGCGTGGGCCATGTAGGCGTCCACCACCTCGCGCCCCTGCTCGCGCGCGACGCGCCGCAGCTCGGAGGCGCCGCGCTGGCAGGCGGCAAGCTGGGCGCGCAAGTCGGCAAGGTTCTGCTCGATGGCCCGCGAGGGGTGTGGGCCGGAGGCCAGCAGATCGCGCAGCGGCGCTTCCTGCAGCGTACCGCGATCGACCAGCAGCACGTTGTCGATCAGCACGCCTTCCTCATCGAGAGAGCGCGAACCCGGCGGCATCGAGCCGGGGCTGATCCCGCCGATGTCGGCATGGTGCCCACGCGCGGCGACGAACCACGCCGGAACCGTCTCGCCCTCGATAAAGACGGGCATGACCACGGTAATATCAGGCAGGTGCGTACCGCCATCGTAAGGCGCGTTCAAAACGTAGGCATCTCCGGACAGGATACCGCGTCCATCCTTCGCATCGCCGCGCCGCTGGAGGATCGTGCGCACACTCTCGCCCATCGAGCCCAGATGCACCGGCATATGCGGCGCATTGGCGACGAGATTGCCCTCACGGTCGAACAGCGCGCAGGAGAAATCCAGCCGCTCGCGAATGTTCACCGAACTGGCCGAGTGCTGGAGCGCGGCGCCCATTTCCTCGGCAATCGCCATGAACAGCGCGCCCATGATTTCGAGGCGCACCGGATCGCATTCGGTCGAAAGATCGGCCTGCACCTGCTGCGGCACATCGCGAGTAAGTATGAGATTGCCGACATGATCGACACGCACCCGCCAGCCGGGCTCGACGACGGTGGTGGAGACGTCATCCACCACCAGGAGCGGGCCATCGGCCTCGAATCCCTCGGCCAGTCCCTCGCGCAGATAGAGCGGCACGCGGTGGTGTGCGCCCTGCGTCCAGAGATCGACCTGTTCGGCCGCAGGCGAGGACTCTGCGGGAAGAACCAGCGTCGCGCCGCCACCCGAATGCCCCGCATGGACCGCCTCCACCCGCAGCGTTTCGCCGATGAGCTGCTCCCCCGCGCCGAAGCCGAAGCGCTGGTGCCAGCCGGCGCGGAAGGCCTCCCGCATGGCATCGAGCGGGCCGACCGGCACTTCGATGGCATTGTCGCTGCCCTTGGGACGCACGGCGAGGGCCGCCTCGATCGCGATTTCCTCCGGAGCGATGCCCTGCGCGGCCAGCGCCGCCCGTGCCTCATCGCCCAGCGCCGCAACGGCGCCATCGAGTGACGTCATGGCGTCACCCTCCAGCGGCAGCGCCAAAGTGCGCTGACGCAGCATCCGCCGGTCCGCAAGGCCCATGCCATAGGCAGACAGCACCGAGGCGAGCGGGTGGCACAGCACGCTGGTCACGCCCAGCGCATCGGCCACCTTGCACGCGTGCTGGCCGCCCGCGCCCCCGAACGTCACGAGCGCCGCGCGGGTCATGTCGTGACCGCGCCGCAGCGAGACGGTCTTGATCGCATTAGCCATGTTGGCGACGGCAATTTCGAGGAACCCTTCCGCCGCCTGCTCGCGCGTCAGTTCGCGCCCCGTAGCGGCGCGGACTTCGGCCAGGACTTCGTCCATCCGCGCCTCGGCCGCGGCAAGATCGAGCGGTTCGTTGCCTTCAGGGCCGAAGACATGCGGAAAATGTTCGGGACGCAGCTTGCCGAGCAGCAGGTTGCAGTCGGTCACCGCCAGCGGGCCGCCGCGCCGGTAGCAGGCCGGGCCGGGCACCGCGCCGGCGCTCTCCGGTCCGACGAGAAAGCGCGCGCCGTCGAAGCGGCAGATCGATCCGCCGCCCGCCGCCACCGTCTCGATCCGCATCATCGGCACGCGCACGCGGGCGCCAGCCACGCGCGTCTCGCTGTCGCGCTCATAGGCGCCGGCATAGTGCGATACGTCGGTAGAGGTGCCGCCCATGTCGAAGCCCAGCACGTGATCGAACCCGGCCTCCTTGGCAATGGCCGCCATGCCGACGATGCCACCCGCCGGGCCGGAGAGGATCGCGTCCTTGCCGGCAAAGGCGTCCCCCGTGGTCAGCCCGCCGCTCGACTGCATGTAGAGCGCGGAGACCTTGGGCCCCAGCCCCGCCTCCAGCCCGGCGACATAGCGGGCGAGCACCGGCGAGAGGTTGGCGTCCACCACCGTGGTGTCGCCGCGCGCGATCAACTTGATCAGCGGGGCGACTTCGTGACTCACCGAGACCTGGGTGAAACCGATCTCCCGCGCGAGATCGGCCAGCGCCGCCTCATGCGCCTTGTGGCGATAGCCGTGCATCAGCACCACGGCCACGGCGCGCAGACCCGCGTCGAAGTGGCGTTGCAGGCCCGCACGCGCGGCGTCCAGATCGAGCGGGCGGTGGACGGTACCATCGGCTCCGACGCGCTCGTCGATTTCCAGCACCGCAGAATTGAGCGGCTGCGGCAGGACGATATGGCGCGCGAAAATGTCGGGCCGCTCCTGCGTGCCGATCTTCAGCGCATCGCCAAAGCCGCGCGTGATCGCCAGCAGCACCGGCTCGCCCTTGCCTTCGAGCAGGGCATTGGTGGCAACGGTCGTGCCAAGGCGCAGTTCGGATTCGGGAAGCGCGCCCTTGCCGGTGCCGGTCAGCCGCCGCATCGCCTCGACGGCGGCATCGTCATAACGGCCGGGGTCTTCGGAGAGCAGCTTCAGCCGCTCGAACCGTCCATCGGGCGCGCGTGCCACGACGTCGGTAAAGGTGCCACCACGATCGACCCAGAATTGCCATGTGCTCATGGCCCCGCTTCATGACGGCGGGGGCGCCATGAGGGAAGGCCAAAAGTGCCTCAGCCGAAACCGCGCTCCAGCCAGTTCTGCGCCAGACCTGCCAGGAAGGCCGCGCCGCGCGGCAGCACGGATTCGTCGACCATCATCTTGGTCGAGTGGATGCCGCAGCAATGCTGCCAGTCGGCCCCCTCATGCGCGACGCCAAGGAAAAACATCGCGCCGGGCACCTTTTCAAGCACGTAGGCAAAGTCCTCCGCGCCCATGATCGGATCGGGCAGACGGCGGAACGCGCTCGGCCCGAACAGTGCCTGCGCCACGCCTTCCCCGAAAGTCACCGCGCGGGGATCGCACATGGTCACCGGGAAACCTTCGCGGATGGTCACTTCCCCGGTTAGGCCGTGCGCCGCCGCGATGCCGGAGACGAGCCGGGGCAGCTCCTCCTTCAGTCGCGCGCGGGTGTCCGCCGAGAGCGTGCGCATCGTGCCGGTGAGCCTTGCACTATCGGGAATGACGTTGTGGGCGCTGCCCGCCTCGATCTTCGCGATAGTCACCACGACCGGGTCGAACACGCTGTAACGACGCGCCACCATGGTCTGGATGGCCATCACGATCTCGCAGGCGACCGGCACCGGATCGGCCGTGTCATGCGGCATCGAGGCATGGCCGCCGCGCCCGGTGACGGTGATGCGCAGTTCGTCGGCCGCCGCCATCAGCGGCCCGGCGCGCCCGGCGACCAGACCATGCGGCGCATTGGGCATGATGTGCAGCGCAAAAGCGGCACCGGGCAGCGGACGGTCCAGCCCTTCGCCGCCCAGCAGCCCGTCGTTGAGCATGAAGCGGGCACCGTGGTGGCCTTCCTCGCCCGGCTGGAACATGAAGCGCACTTCGCCCTTCAGCCGCTCCGCCTGTCCCGCAAGGATCTCGGCCGCCCCCGCCAGCATGGCGACGTGGGTGTCGTGGCCGCAGGCGTGCATCACCCCGGGAACGGTCGAGGCGAAGGGCAGCCCGGTTTCCTCCGGCATCGGCAGGGCGTCGGTATCGCCGCGCAGCAGGACCGCTCCGCCTTCTCCCGCACCGCCTTTCAGCGTGGCGACGAGGCCGGTGGTCGATGGCCCTTCGCGCCATTCGAGCGGCAGGTGAGCCAGCGCTGCGCGGATCTTGTCGCGCGTTTTCGGGTTGTGCAGCCCGATCTCGGGCTCGGCATGAACCGCACGGCGCAGGGCAACGATGCGGTCGGACAGGCGGGAGGCTTCACGCGTCAGGAGATCAGCAGACATCCCGCCATGATACCGCGGGTTAGCCGGCTGTCGAGCCGGGTTCGCCCGCCCCCGCCCCCGTTGCCGCTTCCGCTTCCTCCTCCGCTTGCGGATCGATGATGCTGATCTGCTTGCGATCGATGAGGTTGAGCGTGTGCCAGGCCATCGCCCCCATCGCGAGGTAGGAGACCGCGCCCGCCAGCGCCACGGCCCAGGCCGCACCGCTGGGCCCGAGCGGAATGAAGAACACCATGCCCAGCGCCAGGGCGACCACCGAAAGCAGGCGCGCGATCAGCGAGTGCTGCGCGCGGCCGGTGGAGTGCAGCACCGGCTCGAAAGCCACGCTGGCGAAATCGAAGCAGGCCCCCACAGTCAGCGGCACGAGGATCGCCTCGCCGCGCTCGAACACGTCGCCGCCGATGATTGCCAGCAGTTCCTTGCCGAGCAGGATCGCCACCGTCACCACGACGACGCCGCCGATACCGGCGATCTTGCTGGTCTGCATCGCCAGCTTGCGGAACTCGTCGGCCTGTGAGGAAACGCGGGCGCGCGCCACTTCGGCGTAGACCGAACGGGTCAGCAACGAGGACAGCTTGGTGAGCGCCTGCGACAGCTGCGAGGCCAGCCGGTAGAGACCCGCCGCCTTGGTGCCGACCCAGGCACCGACGACCAGCAGCGGGCCGTTCTTGACCGCGGCATCAAGCGTCGAGCCGACATAGGTGACCATGAAGAAGCGGCCGATGCCGGGGTTTTCGGCCAGCGCCTGGCGCCATTGCAGCGCCGTGCGCCAGTTCACCGCCGCGGGCGCGAGCCGGCGTGCCATGATCCAGTAGAGCAGCGCCTCGAGCAGGTCGATCGCCGCCCAGGCGAACAGGAAGCGACCCACCGTCGGACCCGTCAGCCAGATCACCACGGCGGCGATGAGACGCCCGGTGGGCACGATCGCCTCGACGTAGACGGCCATGTCGAAGCGGTGCAGCGCACGCACGATCCCGGTCGGCGCCGAAACCAGCGCCCATAGCGAGGCACAGCAGAACCAGAAGGCCACGTCCATGTACTGGGGATTGAGCTCCAGCATATGCGCAAAGCCGTAGATCAGGATCGCGGCAAGCCCGCAGCCCATGACCGCGCCCAGCGCATCGAGCACCCCGCACAGCATGCCGAGACGCCCGAACTTGCCCCAGTCCTGGTTGTGGACATGCTCGCTGCCGTACCGCACGACCACACGCCAGGTCTGGAAACCGGCAATCGCGATGAGCGCCTGCGCGGTGCCGAAGATCAGCGAGAAGTGCCCGAAATCCTTGAGCCCCAGCGTACGCGTGAGGATGGCGAGATAACCGATGCCGCATACCGCGCCGAACCCCTTGCCGCCCAGCAACCAGGCGGTGTTCTGAAGGATCCGGCCCAGTGGAGAGCTGCTCTCTTTGGGTGGGCGTTTGGGAGACATTGAGCCTGCATTGGACGAGGGGAAGGCGACTTGCAAGCCAGTCGCCTAATCCCGATTGCCCTTGCATGAACGTCAACCGCGCAAACCGCGCAGGCTTGCCTGCCCCGGCCCTTCACGCCGCACCTTTCCCTTTTGCCCCGCGATCACTAGATGCTGACCCATCTCCCCCGTGAACATGAATGTGAACCCGATGATCGAACACGCCATTCTTCTCAGCGCCGGCCAGGGCTCGCGCCTGCTTCCGCTCACCGCCGAGCGCCCCAAGTGCATGATCGACTTTTCCGGTCGCTCACTGATCGAATGGCAGATCGAGATGCTCGCACGCGGCGGCGTCAAGCGCATCGACGTCGTCACCGGCTTCATGACCGACATGCTCGAAGACCACCTCCAGTCGATCAAGGACCCGCGCGTCGAGATCACCGTGCGCTTCAACCCCTTCTTCAAGGTGGCGGACAACCTCGGTTCATGCTGGATCGCCCGCGAGGCGATGCGCGGCGACTTCCTGATCCTCAACGGCGACACGCTGGTTTCGGAAGAGATCGTCCACAAGGTCCAGCAGGGCGCGACCGACAAGGACGGCAATCTCTGGCCGATCGCGGTCACCGTCGACGTCAAGCAGGACGGCTACGACAGCGACGACATGAAGGTGGAGCGCACCGGTGACGGCCGTCTCGTCCACATCGGCAAGACGCTGACCGCCGAGCAGTCGAATTCCGAATCGATCGGCTTCCTTGCCTTCCGCGGCGAAGGGGCGGACCTGTTCCGCGAAACCGTACGCCAGGCGATGCGCACCCCCGAAGGCGTTCAGCACTGGTATCTGAAGGTGATCGATTCGATCGCGCCCACCGGCAAGGTCGGCACCAACTCGATCGAGGGCATGAACTGGGCCGAAGTCGACTTCCTCAACGACATCGAGATCGCAACGAAGCTGACCGACACCTGGGCGTAAAAAGGGCCTGCCCGCGGGAACCGGAAGCCGAAAAAATGGGCGGTCCCGAAAGACCGCCCTGTAAGTTGGGGAGAAGCGGTTCGCACCATCCGCCGTGGCGGGTGGTGCAAGACCGGCAGGCATTTCTCTTGCAGGCATTCCGGATTTCGCCATTGATCGCGGTCAAATTGGAGCAGCGCTTTCGATTTATCGACCGCTGCTCTTAAAATCCGCGGGTCACCGCCGTCCTTGCGCGCCTATGGACGCCCATCGTTTCAAGCCGACACCGGTCCCCCGCGCGCGCCGGCGCGGGCAGCTCACCCGCTTCACCCTGACCGACTCGCAAGGGCAGCCGATCGAAGTGATCGTCCGCGACATCTCCGCGCGCGGGCTGAGCGCTGCCGCCTTGCGGGACGCGCCCGCGCTGAATGCAGTGGTGCGGGCAAAACTGGAGGATGGGCGCGAGCTGTGGGGCCTCGTGCGCTGGGCCGAGGGCAACCTGTTCGGCGTGGAGTTCGAAACGCCGGCGGCGTGAGGGTCACACCGCCGAACTGAAGCGCCGCAGCGAATCCTTGCGATAGGGATCGAATCGCGCCGCGATCGAACGTGCATAAGGCAAACCGTCGGGCGCGATCACCAGATCGTCGCCATCCCCTTCGCAAAGGCCGGCGGCAAAATAGGGTGCGAGCATGGGCCAGGCCTCACGCCGCAGGTCCTGGTCGATTTGGGCGCGGCCACGGCACAGCAGATCCTCGATCACCTTCCCGCGCCGCCGGTCCTCGGCGCCGCGCAGAATGCCTCGGTCCGCACTCAGGCGGTCCTGCGACAGCATCATCCGATAGCGCCCGGTGTTCTTCTCGTTCTGCACCAGAAGCCCGGGGAAGCTGCTGATCGCCGAGGCGCCGAGGCCCACGAGGACCGGCGCCTGGTCCTCGGTGAAGCCCTGGAAATTGCGGTGCAGCCGCCCCGACAGCGCGGCCTGTGCGATCGCATCGCCCGGCTTTGCGAAGTGATCGAAGCCGATCGGAACATACCCCGCCTCGACCAGGAAGAGGTAACCGAACGCCGCCATGGCAAAGCGCACTTCCGCATCGGGCAGGTCGGCGGCATCGATCTTGCGCTGGCGCGCGATCAGGTGCGGCACATGGGCATATCCGAACAGGGCGATACGATCGGCACCCAGGGCAACCGTGCGTTCGAGCGAATCGCGCAGGTCCGCAAGGGTCTGGCCGGGCAACCCGTACATCAGGTCGAAGTTGATCGAACCGACACCCGCGCTGCGCAGCATCGCCGTGCCCGTCTCGATCATCGCGGCCGGCTGCACGCGGCCGATCGCCGCCTGGAGTGCGGGCGCAAAGGTCTGCACGCCCATGCTCGCGCGGCTGATGCCGACAGAGGCGATCACCTCAGCCCATTCCGGCGTCAGCGTGCGCGGGTCGAGCTCGATCGAGATGACCGGGCTGGATGCGGCAAAATGCAGAGTCAGCTCATCGACGAGCCGCACGAAGGCAACTGGCGAGATCCCGTTGGGACTGCCCCCGCCAAAGGCGATGCGGGCGATCCGCGCGGTCTTGGGCAGCAGTTCGGAAACCAGCGCGATCTCGCGGTGCAGCGCATCGAGATAGCTCGCCACCCGGTCGGACAGATTGGCGACGCTGGTGTTGCAGCCGCAATACCAGCAGATCTTCTCGCAGAAGGGGATGTGGACGTAGAGCGAGACTTCGCCCTTCGTCTCCTCCAGCGCGGAGACCAGTTGCGATGCCCCCACGCCCTCGCCGAACTCCGCAGCGGTGGGGAAGCTGGTGTAGCGCGGCACGGGAACGGCCAGCAATTCGGGATGATAGGTCCACATGCAGGGGAGAATCACTCACCTGCCGGGAATCGTCATTGCGCTCGATCAAGACGCTTGCGCGAGGAACCGGTGTGGCAGCCCTTGGCGCAGCACGGGCCCTGCTGCGGTCCTGGCGGCGCGTCGACGGGCTGCACCGGAATCAAGGCCATGCCGCCCCCGCACAGCGGCGCGGCGAGCGCACGCGCCTCGGCCTCGAGCGGGCCGATCATGGCCGGCACCATCGCCAGCGTGCCGAACAGGGCCAGTGCCGCCTTCACGTCGCCCCTTCCCCGTCGCTGTCCTCCTCGATCAGGATGCGCTGGGCGGCACCGTCGAGATCCTCGAACTGGCCGCTGCGCATCGCCCAGAAGAACGTGCCGAGCCCGGCCAGCCCCATCGCCAGGGCCAGCGGGATCAAGACCCCGACAATGTTCATGCGCCCTCCTTCCCGGCACTGCGGGCGAGCCGCAGCGAATTGCCGACCACCAGCAGCGAACTGGCCGACATCGCCAGCGCTGCCACCAGCGGGGTGACGAAACCGCAGATCGCCAGTGGCACCGCCAGCATATTGTATAGCACCGCCAGCGTGAAATTCTGCCGTACAATCGCCATTGTCCGCCGCGCGACCCGCACCGCCAGTGCCACCGGCATCAGCCGCTCACCGACAAAGACGGCATCGGCTGCCTGCTGGCTGACGTCGCTGGCGCTGCCCGGCGCGATCGAGACATGGGCACCGGCCAGCGCCGGACCGTCGTTGAGGCCGTCGCCGACCATCAGCGGACGATGGCCCGAGGCCTTGCGGCGCTCCAGCAAGGCCAGTTTGCCCGCGGGCCGCATTCCGGCCGCCGCGAAAAGGTGCAGTTCACGCGCCACCGCCGCGACCGATTCGGGCCGGTCCCCGGAGGCGATCGAACAGGCCAGCCCCTGCCCGGAAAGCGCCGCCAGCGTTGCCTGCACGTCCGGGCGCAGCGGATCGGCAAAAGCGATACGCGCTGCCTTGCCCGCGATCACCAGATCCGCGGCCAGCCCGGCGACTTCGCTTTCCGGCCGGAGCAGCGCCACCGGCCTGCCCTGGAAACGCGCGCTCATGCCCTGCCCGGCGGTTTCCTCGACACCGTCAAGCACCGCCGGTTCGACGCCCTCTTGCCGCAGCGCCCGGGCGAGCCCCCGGCTCAGCGGGTGGCGGCTCTCCTGCGCCAGCGCCAGCGCGATCCGCCGCGCCTCCTCGCCCAGCCCCGACAGGTCCACCGGGCGCGGTTCCCCCAGCGTCAGGGTGCCGGTCTTGTCGAAGATCACCTCGTCGACTTCGGCCAGACGCTCCAGCGCCGAACCGTCCTTGATCAGCAGGCCCCGCTTCATCAGCGCACCGGCCGCCACGACTTGCGCGGCCGGCACCGCGAGGCCCAGCGCGCAAGGACAGGTGATGATCAGCACGGCGACCGCGATGAGCAGCGCCTGGTGGAGACCCGCCCCCGCCAGCAGCCATCCGCAGAACGACAGGAAAGCCAGGCTATGGACCGCCGGGGCGTAGAGCCGCGCCGCCCGGTCGGCGATGCGCACGTAGCGCGAGCGCGACTGTCCCGCCTCGTCCATGAGCCTGGCGATATCGGCCAGCGCGGTGTCGCGCGCGGCCGCCACCACCGTCAGCCGCACCGGATTGCCGAGGTTGACCATGCCCGCATGGACGAGATCACCCGCCACCGCAGGCCTCGGCGCGCTCTCGCCGGTCAGCATCGTAGCATCGACCAGCGTGCGGCCTTCAAGCACGGTGCCATCGGCCGCCAGCGCCTCGCCCGCCGCCACCAACATGACCATGCCGGGCACGATGCGCTCCGCCTCGACATAGAGCGTCGAACCGTCGGGCTGGACGATCTGCGCGCCGCGCCCCATCCGCCCCAGCAGCGCGGCGATCCCCGAGCGGGCCCGGCTGCGCATCATCGCGTCGAGCGCGCGGCCCGCGAGCAGGAAGAACAGCAGCATGACGGCGCCGTCGAAATAGGCATGCGGGCCGTTCGTCGCCGTCTCGTAGAGGCTGAGCACGGTCGCCAGGACCACCCCGATCGAGATCGGCACGTCCATGTTGGTGCGCCGGTGCCGCAGCGCCATCAGCGCCGAAGCGAAGAAGGGCCGCCCTGCATAAGCGATCACCGGCACCGCGATCAGCGCCGAAAGCCAGTGGAACAGTGCCCGCGTCGGCGCATCCGCGCCCGACCAGACCGAGACCGAGAGCAGCATGATGTTCATCATGCCGAACCCGGCAACGGCCAGGGCGCGCAGCAGACGCTTGGTTTCCGCATCGTCGCGGGCGAGCGGATTGTCGGCGGCGCGTTCGGCCTCGAAGCCGAGCTTGCGCAGTTCGGCGATGATCGCCTCGCCGGTCAGGTCCGGCGCATGGCTGACCGCAACCCGCTTGGCCGAGAAATTGACCCGCGCCGCAGCTACCCCCGGCACCAGCGCAAGCCCGCGCTCGACTTTGCCGATGCAGCCCGCGCAGCGCATGCCGGGCACCGTGAAGCGGCTGTCGATGCATGGCTCGGCGGGCTCGGGACGGGGCAGCGGCGCGTTCATGCCACCGGTTCCTCGACGCGCCAGCGGCGGCCATCGACCTCGACCTCGAATCGCAGCGTCCAGCGCCCGGCAGGCAGCACTTCCCGGCTCACGAAACGCCCGCCGCCGTCGCTGCCGAAGGTCAGCGGGGTATCGGGCAGACGGCCGAGCGGATGCCGCGCCTGGGCCTGCAGGCGCGCTCCGGCGGGAACCCCGCGCAGTTCGGCCCGCACATGGCCGTCGCCCATGCGCCGGGCCGCCAGCGTCCAGCCCAGCGCCTTCTCGCGCGCGGCTTCATCCAGCCAGCGGTTGAAGTCCTGGCTGGCGACATAGGAATTCTCCACCACCTCGCCGCCGAAAGTCGAGAGCGCCAGATGCGCCATGGTGAAGTTGACCGCGATCACCACGCCGAACCCGGCAACAAGGATCGCCGCCATGTGCCGGCCGGTGAAAGGGGATGCGGGCGGGGTCATGAGGCACCTCCGGGGCTGTCGAACTGGGCGGGCGCCGCGGCCTGCTCGCGCGCCTGCGCCTCGGCCTGCACGTGGAAGCGGAATTCCTGCGCGGCGGACGTTGCAGGGGCGACCACATAGAGGCGCAGCACGCGCGTCTCGTCGGCGGGCACTTCGCGCACGAGGCGCGGTGCGGCAGCCACGCGCGCCATGTCGTCGCTCCACATCCGCGCGCCCGGCAGCCCCTCGATCGAGATCGTCATGCGGCGAGGGCGGCCCTCCATGTTGCGCAGGCGCAGAGTATAGGCATTGCGCACCGAACCGTCGCTGAGGAGGATGTACGAAGGGTTGCGGTCCTTGGCGACAGTCAGCCCGGTGTGCACGCGGGTGCCCAGCAGGAACAGCAGCGCGAGGCCGATGCCCGCCCAGACCGTGAAGTAGACGATCGTGCGCGGGCGCCAGATCAGCTTGAGATGACGGCTCGGCGGCTGCCCGGCCTTCTCTCGCTCGGCATCTTCCAGCGTGGCGTAATCGATGAGCCCGCGCGGCCGGCCGACCTCCCTCATCACCCGGTCACAGGCATCGATGCACAGCCCGCAGGTGATGCAGCCGACCTGCGGGCCCTGCCGGATGTCGATCCCGGTGGGGCAGACCGCGACGCACTGGTTGCAGTCGACACAGTCGCCGCAGCTGCCGGGCCGGGCCAGCGCCTTCTTGAGGCTGGCCCGCGGCTCGCCGCGCCAGTCCTTGTAGGTGACGGTCAGGCTTTTCTCGTCGAGCATCGCCGTCTGGATGCGCGGCCAGGGACACATGTAGATGCAGACCTGCTCGCGCATGAAGCCGCCGAGCACGAATGTCGTGGCGGTCAGCACACCGACGGTGGCGTAGGCGACAGGCGCGGCGCTGCCGGTCCAGAACGCGTGCTGGAGCGTCGGCGCATCGGCGAAGTAGAAGATCCAGGCGCCGCCGGTGGCGAAGCTGATGACGAGATAGATCGCCCATTTGAGTAGCCGCCGGGCGATCTTGGCCCCGGTCCACGGCGCCTTGTAGAGGCGCAGGCGGGCATTGCGATCGCCGTCGATCAGCCGGTCGACATGCTGGAACAGGTCGGTCCAGACCGTCTGCGGACAGGCATAGCCGCACCACGCCCGGCCCACCGCCGAAGTCACCAGGAACAGGCCGATGCCCGCCATGATCAGCAGACCGGCGACAAAGTAGAACTCGTGCGGCCAGATCTCGATGCCGAACATGTAGAATCGGCGATGGGCAAGATCGACCAGCACCGCCTGGTCCGGCGCATAGGGCCCGCGGTTCCAGCGGATCCACGGCGTGATCCAGTACACCGCCAGGCACAGCGCCATGACCGCCCACTTGAGCCGCCGGAACCGGCCGTCGATGCGCTTGTTGAACACCGGCTCGCGCCGGGCGTAGAGCGACACCGGCGCCGGCTTCACGGGCCCGGGACGGTTCATGGGTCTTGCGGCTGCTCAGGCGCGGCAAAGGCCTCGCCGCCGCCCAGCGAGTGGACGTAGGCCGCCAGCATCTTGATCGTCACCGGATCGAGGCGGGTGCCCCAGGCCGGCATGACGCCCATGTGCGGGTGTGAAATCTGGGCCACCACCTCGTCGCGGCTGCTGCCGTCGAGCCAGATCGCGTCGGTCAGGTTCGGCGCGCCGAACTGGCGGCTGCCCTTGCCATCGGTGCCGTGACACACCGCGCAGTTGGTCGCGAACACGTCCTTGCCCCTGCCCGAGGATGCCCCGGGATGCTCCTTGCGCCCCAGTACCAGTACATAGCTGGCGACATCCTGGATCTGCGCCGGGGTCAGCAGGGCATCGCTGCCGAAGTTGGGCATCTGGCTCATGCGGGTCTGGTCGTCGCCGGGCTGGCGGATGCCATGGATCAGTGTCTGCTCGATGGTCCTGAGGTCGCCGCCCCAGAGCCAGTCATCGTCGTTGAGGTTGGGGAAGCCCTTCGAGCCTGCCGCCCCGGCGCCGTGGCACTGCACGCAATTGACCTTGAAGGCCGCCGCACCGCCGGCCACCGCCGCGCGCATCAGCGCGGGCTTGGCGGGCAGCTGCTCGAGCGGCGTCGCGGCGATCTGGGCGCGCATCCCGGCGCGGGCCTCCTCGGCGGCCTGCAACTCGCCGCCAAGCTGCTTGCGGCTCGACCAGCCCAGCAGGCCCTCGCTGGCATGGCTGATGCCCGGCAGCGCCGGATAGGCAATCACGTAGCCCAGCGCGAAGACGATCGTCGCGTAGAAGGTCCATAGCCACCAGCGCGGCAGCGGCGTGTTGAGCTCCTCGATCCCGTCCCATTCATGGCCGACAGTCTCGGTCTGCGTGGCTTCGTCGATCTTCCTGTCAGCCATCGTTCTCGTCCTCGAAGATCATCCGCGCGGCCGCTTCGTTGCGCTCGCGCAAGGCCCCGCGGAAGGGCCAGGCGACCAGCACGAGGAAGATCACCCCCATCGCCACCAGCCCCCAGCTGTCGGCGAGATGGCGCAGCATGTCGTAAGTGGAGTGCGTGCTCATCGGCCGTGCTCCGCGGCGAGTTCCTCCTGCGCGGCGGCGCCGTTGACGTCGACCATGGTGCCCAGCACCTGCAGGTAGGCGACCAGCGCATCCATCTCGGTGAGACGCCCGGGATCGCCGTCGAAATCGCGGACCTGGGCCTTGGGATAACGCGCCGCGAAATCGCCCTGGTCGGCTTCCGGGTCGGCCTGGGCCTTGAGGTCGGCGGCGGCCATGGCGACGTCCTTGTCGCTATAGGGCACGCCGACATGGCGCAGCGCGGTGAGGTTGGCCGCAATGTCGGGCACCTCGAGCGCGTTCTTCGCAAGGAAGCCGTACTTGGGCATCACGCTTTCGGGCACCACCGATTCGGGATCGGTGAGGTGCTGGACATGCCAGCCATCGGAATACTTGCCGCCAACACGGGCAAGGTCCGGCCCGGTGCGCTTGGAGCCCCACTGGAACGGATGATCGTACATCGATTCGGCGGCAAGCGAGTAGTGTCCGTAACGTTCGGTCTCGTCGCGGAACGGGCGGATCATCTGGCTGTGGCAGACGTAGCAGCCCTCGCGCACATAGATGTCGCGGCCCGCCTGTTCGAGCGGGGTATAGGGCCGCATGCCCTCGACTTTCTCGATCGTGTTGTCGATCCAGAACAGCGGGGCGATCTCGACGATGCCGCCGATGGCGACGGCGACCAGCGCACAAACGCCGAGCAGGGTGACGTTCTTCTCGAGCGTCTTGTGCCGTTCGGTCATGGAAGTCATGGCTGAGGTTCCCTGTTGGGCTGGCTTATTCGGCCGCTGCCGGGACATGGACGATCGGGCGGTCCCTGGCCGGATCGAAGGCGGCATCGCGCATCGGAGCTTCCTCGCGCAGCTTGCCGAGGATCGTCGCCCAGACGTTCACCACCATGACCACCGCGCCCGAGAGGTAGAGCAGGCCGCCGAAGGCGCGCAGCATGTACATCGGGTGGAGCGCCGCGACGCTGTCCGCGAAGGAGTTCACGAGGTAGCCGTCCGCGCCGTATTCACGCCACATCAAGCCCTGGGTGATGCCCGCCACCCACATCGAGGCGGCGTAGAAGACGATGCCCACGGTCGCGAGCCAGAAGTGCCAGTTGACCATGCGCAGCGAATAGAGCCGCTCACGACCCCAGAGGCGCGGCACCAGGTAATAGAGCGCCCCGAAGGTGATCATCCCGTTCCAGCCCAGCGCGCCGGAATGGACATGGCCGATCGTCCAGTCAGTATAGTGCGAGAGCGAGTTGACGCTCTTCACGCTCATCATCGGGCCCTCGAACGTGCTCATGCCGTAGAACGCGAGCGCCATCACCATCATGCGGATGATCGGATCGGTACGCACCTTGTCCCAGGCGCCGTTGAGCGTCATCAGCCCGTTGATCATGCCGCCCCAGCTCGGCATCCACAGCATGATCGAGAAGACCATGCCCAGCGTCTGCGCCCAGTCGGGCAGCGCGGTGTAGTGGAGATGGTGCGGACCCGCCCAGATGTAGAGGAAGATCAGCGACCAGAAGTGGATGATCGAGAGCCGGTAGGAATAGATCGGACGCTCGGCCTGCTTGGGCACAAAGTAGTACATCATCGCCAGGAAGCCGGCGGTGAGGAAAAAGCCCACGGCATTGTGCCCGTACCACCACTGCACCAGCGCGCCCTGCACGCCGCCGAACAGCGGATAGCTCTTCGATCCCAGCAGGCTGACCGGCACGTCGAGGTTGTTGACGACGTGCAGCATGGCAACGGTGATGATGAAGGCGAGGTAGAACCAGTTGGCCACGTAGATATGCGGCTCGCTGCGCTTGACCACGGTGCCGACAAAGACCGCGAGATAGCAGACCCACACGATCGTCAGCCACCAGTCGACATACCATTCGGGCTCGGCATATTCCTTGCCCTGGGTGCTGCCGAGCAGATAGCCGGTAGCGGCCAGCACGATGAACAGCTGGTAGCCCCAGAACACGAAACGGGCGAGCCCTGGAAAGGCAAGCCGGGCACGGCAGGTCCGCTGCACCACGTAATAGCTGGTCGCGATCAGGGCATTGCCGCCGAAGGCGAAGATCACCGCCGACGTATGCAGCGGGCGCACCCGCCCGAAGTTGAGCCAGGGTTCGAGGTTCAGCACCGGCCAGGTCAGCTGGAGCGCGATGAACAGTCCCGCGGCAAAGCCGGCCATGCCCCAGAACACCGTGGCGATCACGCCCCAGCGAATCGGGTCGTCGTCATAACGGCCCTCGTCCGGCATCTTGAGGAAGCCACGCGCGATTCCGGCGTAGTCCGCCCCGCTCACCGTGACACACAGGGCAATAAAAG
>NZ_CP021248.1:1340000-1580000 GCF_017309955.1 Novosphingobium sp. KA1
TTCTTGCGATGGGGGAGCATGTTGCCCGTCTCTGTTGGCGACCTCAGCTAAACCGTGTGGTCCGCTGCGGTGAGAGGCCCTCTAAGCGGCGCTCTTGATTCGGTCAAACACTAATTTCAAAAAAACGTCACTTTCCCAAAAAACGCCGGTTTCCGGGATTTTCAGCCCTGATTGAACTGGCCATGACGCATTTCGTACCGCCCTGAGCCAGCCTTCCTTGCAGCAGCCACAGTGAGTGGCGCGTCGTAATATGAGGAGTCGAACGGCGCAGAAGGGGCCACGACAAAACGCCCTCCCACATAGACGGGCCGCCCATCGCGCAGCAGGCTCGGATCACGGCAAGATCGTGGCACCGCCTACAGGAAATTGCTTCATGCCCTTCACCGGGCGAATCCTCATAGCGTGTGATCGCACCGGTAAGTTCCCGGATTCCCAGGGAGCTTCGTTCAGCCGAGGTCCTGGCAAGGCGAGCCGAAGCCAGGGTGCCTTCACAGAAGATATGTTATCTCATAACTAATGCGTCACGGGTCGCCAAGGAGCTTTCGTGAAAAACGGTCGGGTCATGCCGGTAAACGGCACATGGGGTTCTGTTGCCAGAGCCATCGTCAAAAACGTCTTCGCCAAACAAAACCAGTCGATTTGCCACGGCCTGCTGGTTCTGCTGGTCGCCGTCGGCTTCACGAGCCCAGCCATGGCTGCACCGCTGCAGTGCGTTCCTTATGCACGTGAGCATTCGGGTATCGAGATCCACGGCAATGCCTGGACCTGGTGGAACCAGGCCAAGGGCATCTACCGCCGCGGTAGTGTCCCGCAGGTTGGCGCGGTCGTCGCAATGGCGCCGTCTTCGGCGATGCCGCTCGGCCATGTTGCCGTCGTGCAGAAAGTCGTCGACGAGCGCCACATCCTGCTCGACCATGCCAACTGGTCTTCACCCGGCATGATCGAACATGGCGCTCTGGCCGAAGACGTCTCTACCTCAGGAGACTGGAGCGAGGTTCGTGTCTGGTATGCCCCTTCGCGGGCGCTGGGTTCGCGCGTGAACCCAGTCTTCGGGTTCATCTATCCCCAGGGCAGCGACGCCCGCACCGAAATCGCGGCGGCCGACAGCGGCGACAGCGCCTCCTGACCGGTTCCAGCGCTCAGAACCTGCGCCGGAACTCCACGAACCAGCTCCGCGCATTGCCGAGGTAGGCCCCCTTGGCGCCGGTGAAGCCGGATACCGCGTAATACTTGTCGAAGATGTTCTCGATCCGGAACTTGACCTCGGCAAAGCCGAAATCGTGCGAGACCGTAGCGTCGAACACCGTGAAAGGCTTCAGCCTGTCGCCCGAGCGATCGATCTGATCGGAAACGTACTGCCCCCCAAAGGCAAATGCCGTCTCGATCGCCTGCACCTGGTAACGCGTCCAGAAACCGGCCTGATGGTGCGGCGTGTTGGGGAAACGATCTCCCACCGAATTGTCGATCGACTGGCCTTCGGCAGTCCCGGTAATGCGGGTGTCATTATACGCATAGTTCAGCGAAACGACCCAGTCTCGGGTGACGTCCGCGGTTACCGTGGCTTCGACGCCCTTGCTGGTCACCTCGCCGATCGGAGCCAACTGGTCCACTCCGTTCACGGCGTCCTGGCTGTCGTCGATCTGCAGCACGTTGCGGCGAACGATGCGATAGGCCGCCAGGGTCGTCTGGATGCGTCCGTTGAGCAGATCGGTCTTTACGCCGGCCTCTATCTGGTTGCCGGTTTCAGGAGCGAACGGACCGCCGGCGAGCGGTAACTGGTCTGACACGTCTTGGGGTTCGAAAGCCTGCGACCAGCTTACATAGAACGACACGTCCTTGCGCGGTTTGTAGATCGCGCCCGTCCGCCAGGTAGTGGCCGCCGAACTGGCATTGTCGCCAGCAATATAGTCGTTGTCATCGAACCAGTCGCGACGTACGCCGCCGACAAGGATGACATGCTCGCCGATGCCCAGCTGTTCCTGCAGGTAGACGCCGCGGCGCAGCGCACGCGCATCGGTGTAAGACGGTGTGACGCCCGAAAGATCGGGCTTGGAGGAATCGCTGTAATCGGGATCGATCAGCGAGAGCGCCGGGACGTTGCGGGTGGCGTAGTTCTGGCCGGTCGAATCCTCGCGGTACCAGTCCCCGCCAAGCAGCACGGTATGCTCCAATGGCCCTGTGACAAACTTGCCGATCAGGTTGGCGCCCAGCGACAGCCCTTCGACATGGCGGTGCTGCTTGCGGAACTCGCGCGTGACCGTGTCGTAGACACCGTCGCCATCGGTGTCGCGCAGGGCTACCGGCTCGTGGTATTCCTGATCCTCGTTGTAGCGGAACCAGCGCCCGGCGACATTGAACGAGATCGCATCGGACAGCTTGCTGTCGAGCCGCGCCTGCGTGACGAGGCCGTTGTAGCGAATGAAGTCACCCGGATCGTTGTGATTCCAGCTGCGGTAGGTGAGGAAGTTGCCATCGGCATCGATCGGGATTCCGCGCAACCGGTTGCCCGGCAGGTCCTGATCGTAGTCTGTCACCTGCACCGTCAGCTTGGTGTCGTCTGAAATCCTGGCGGTGAGCCCGGCATCGGCCACCAGCGTGCGGCTGCTCGCGTGGGCCCGGTAACTGTCGTAATCCTCGTAGAACAGGCCGGCGCGGCCCGATAGCACACCGTCCTTGTCGAGCGGACCGGTCACGTCGAACGAGCCGCCATAACGATTGCGCCCGCCGACGATGGCGCGCATGTTTGCGGCGAACTGGTCGGAGGGCTTCTTGGTCACGTAGTTGATCGTGCCGCCCGGCGAACCGGCACCATAGAGCATGCCCGCCGGCCCCTTGAGGAACTCGACGCGGTCGATGGTGAAGAGTTGGGGGACCGAGAAGGTCTGGAACGGGTCACCGCGCAGCCCGTCATAATACGTCACGTCCTGGCTGAAACCGCGATATGTGACGGTTGCGTAGTTGTTGGCACTCACACCCGGCACGTTGCGATAGAGATCGCGGATGTCGCGCGCGCCCTGGTCCTCGATCATGTCCGAATTGATGACCTGCACCGATTGCGGCACATCCAGTGGATCGGCGGCGATCTTGCCCACTTCGGTTTCGGTGACGCGGTAGAGTGTCTGCGCGCGGGCGGTGACGACGATCGTCTCCCCCTCGTTGCCGCCGCCGATTTCGGCCGCTTCCTCGGCATGGGCGGGCAAGAGCCCGCTCATGCCGAGCGCAGGCAGGACAAAGGGCAGGTGCGAGACGAAACGGGGGGAAAGCATCGGAGGAAATCCTCAAAAACACATAGGAGACTGCGGGCGAGAACCCGCAGACAATCAGTAGATGTCGCGGAGGTAGAGGCCCGCTTCGGCCATCGCGTCGAGGCGGTCCTCGCCAAGTGCCATGCGCAGGGCAGCATCGACCGCCGGGGCCATGCCCTGCAGGCTGCCGCACACGAGAATGGCCGCGCCCCGGTCCACCCATTCGGCGATGTCCGGCGCGGCATCGGCAACCAGGTCCTGCACGTAGCGCCCGCAATCGGCATCCCGCGACCAGGCGCGGTCGAGCCTGGTCAGGGTGCCGTCCGCCAGCCAGCCTGCGAGTTCATCGGCGAGCAGCGCGTCATGGGCCCGGTTTCGCTCGCCAAGCAGCAGCCAGTGGCCGCCCTGCCCGCTACAGGCTGCCTGTCGCAAGTGGCTGCGAAGGCCGGCGATACCGGTGCCGTTGCCGATCAGGATCAACGGGCGAGGCTCTCGCGGGGTATGAAAACCGCTGTTCGAACGCAACCGCATCGCGGTCGTGCTGCCGATCGCGGCATGGACCGTCAGCCACCCCGAACCATGCCCGAGCGTGCCGTCGCTGCGAGTGACCTGACGAACGATGAATTCGATGCGGCCATCGGCGGGAATCGAAGCGATCGAATACTCGCGGTGGCTGACCGGCGCACCCTCCACCGCTCCCCCGGGAAGCACTTCGGCGATGTCGCCCGCCCGCCAATCAGCCGCCTTGCCGTCGGCAGGCTCCAGCGCCACCCGGTAGACCGGCCCGCCTGCCGAGCCCGGGTTGAGCAATTCGCGTTCGACCAGGCGCCAGGGGCGGTCCGTCTCGCCAGCCCAGGCCCCGGTATCCTTGGCGCCAAGGAGGGCAAGGTTGTGCTGCCAGCGGCCATGCGCGGCAGGATCCTCGCCGTCGACTTCAATCGTCTCGAACAGCGGCGTCGCGCCGCCCGAGCGCAGCCAGCCGTCAACCTTATGGCCGAACGCGCAGAACTCGGCATATTCGCGGTCGCCCAGCGCCAGTACGGCATAGTCGAGATGCGCCACGCTTGGCGGCGCCGCCATGGCCTGTCGGGCGAAGCGGCGCACGGTGTCCGGCGGCTCGCCCTCGCCATAGGTGCTCACGACAAAGAGCGCGCGCTCCGCGCCGGCCAGTTGCCCCTCGTCGAGCGAGGCCAACGGCACCAGTCTTGCCCCGCCGAGGGCCGCCGCGGTCTGCCGCGCAAGGCGCTCCGCGCCGCCGGTCTGGCTGGCATAGGCGACCAGTGTCGTGGCGTTTGTGCCCTCAACATCGGCGGTGGCTTCCGCCTGTACCGCGCGCTTGCGACGGCGGCGGGCGAAATAGAGCAGCAGTCCGGTCACCGTGAACAACGGCATCGTCAGGCTTGTGATCAGGATGACGATACGTCCGGGCAGGCCGAATATCGCGCCGCGATGCACCTCGTACATGCTGGAGGCGACAACAGTGCCGAGCGGCTTGTCGGCATAGCGTTCAACCTTGAGCACATGACCGGCGGCAAGGTCGATGCTGTAGTCGTCGGTCATCCGATCGTGCCGCGCGCCGGGCAAAAGCACCCGGAAACGTCCCTCCGATCCAGTCTCGGGCATCGTCACCTGGACCGCATCGAACCGCCCGCCGGTCGCCGTCATCAATGTCGGCCAGGCGCGCGCCAGCGAAGTCGCGGCAGGCGCCGTTTCGCCTTCGATCTCACCGGCTGGCCGCCTGCCTTCGTGGCCGCCATCCGACACCTTGCCGGTCAACACATATTGCGCGCCCTCCCGGTACCATTCGTAGGACCACCATAGACCCGTCAGCGCGGACAGCAGGTAGGCCAGTGCCACCCACGTTCCGATCACGACGTGCAGCGCGCGGTAGAGATTGCGCCCGCTCTTGCGCCAGTCGAGCACCAGCCACGCCCGCCAGTCGAGCGCACGGCGCGGCCAGCGCAGATAGATACCGGAAAGCGCGAAGAACAGCAGCGAGATCGCGGCGAACCCGGTGATCTGGCGCCCGATCCCGCGCGGCCCCTCGGGCAAGGCCAGCCAACGGTGGATATTCTCGACCGTCTGGAAAAAGCCCTCGCCGTTCGCCTTGCCGAGCAGGCGGCCATCGCGCGGATCGACACGGGCGCGTTCGCCCCGCTTGCCCTTTTCGAGCGCAGCGAAGCGGACTTCCCAGGCGCTGCCGGCATCCGCCGCGACCGTAAACCGCTCCACCCGCTCGCCGGGACGCTGCGCCTGCACCCGCGCCAGCACCGCCTGCGGCGACAGGGCCACGCGGCCATCCGGCGCAAGCCGGACAACGCCGGGGCTCAGCGCCCGCATGATCTCGTTCTCGAAACTCAGCGTCGCGCCGGTGATCCCCATCACCGCAAGGACAAGACCCGCGGTGATGCCGAGGAACCAGTGGACTTGAAACAGTACCCTGCGCGCCAACTCGATCGTGCCCCATCGACGGGGCCCAAACCCCGATTTTTGCAACCCGGCGCGGCTACCGTGCGGCCTCCTTCGGGCCGCATCGAATCCGTCGCACCGATGAGGCAGTTAATGCAACCAATTCGCAATAGCAACACATGCGATTGCAAAACCGATTCCAAGCCTGCCGCGGTGCCCCGCCGACTCGCGGGACCAGCCTGCCAGGACACCAACAATATTGATCTATATCAATCTGTTAGGTTTGATTTTCCAGCTAAACTTGTGCCCGCAACCGTTGTGTACTAATTGGTACACACGTTCGATGACGGCATGACCGCTCTCGTTATTTCGTATCATTCGATGCAGGCTTGCCGTCACCCCCCGATTGGCGGCACCTTCCTGCACGTACATAGAAACATGAGGAGGTGCCGCATGTCAGGCACACACAAGCATGTCAGTACACCGGGCTCAGGCCCAGCCCGCGCCGGAATAGCCACCAGGGCCTGGCTCTGGCTGCTCGGCGGCGTGATCGTTGCCGCCGGTCTTTTCTTCACCCTTGGCGGCGCCAAGCTGGTCAGCCTGGGCGGCAGCTTCTACTTCCTGATCGCCGGCCTCGTCCTGCTGGCCTCGGGCCTCCTGCTCATCCGTCGTAAGCGCGCCGGTGCACTGCTGTTCGGCGCAGTGTTCCTCGGCACTGTCCTGTGGTCGCTGTGGGAAGTCGGACTCACCTTCTGGCCGCTGATCTCGCGCCTGCTGGCAATCGGAGTCGGCGGCTCCGTCGTTGCGCTCTCCTATCCGCTGCTGCGCCGCGCCGAAGGGCTCGCTCCCAACTGGAAGCCCGCTCTGGCCGTCGCTGCCGTGGTCGGGCTCGGCTCCGCCGCCAGCTTTGCAGGCATGTTCGTACCGCATCCCACGGTTCCCTTCACGGGCACCGAAGGCGCGCTGGTGCCGGTCGATCCCGCCCATGCACAGCAGAACTGGCAGGCCTACGGCAACACGCCGGGAGGCAGCCGCTTCGTGGCGCTCGACCAGATCACCCGCGACAATGTGAGCAAGCTCAAGGTCGCCTGGACCTACCGCACCGGCGACGTGGCAATCAGCGACGGTAACGGCGCGGAGGATCAGGACACCCCGCTGCAGGTGGGCGACACTGTCTACATCTGCACCCCGCACAACAATGTCATCGCGCTCGATGCCGATACCGGCCGCGAGAAGTGGAAGGCGCGGATCGACGCACGCGCCTCGGTGTGGAACCGCTGCCGGGGCCTGGCCTATTTCGATGCCAGGGCGCCGATCCAGCAGCCCGCCATGCCCGGCTCCACACCGGTCACCGCCGTCACCGTGCCCCAAGGCGCGCCGTGCCAGCGCCGCATCCTGATGAACACCATCAATGCCGAACTCATCGCGCTCGACGCCGATACCGGCAAATTCTGCCCGGACTTCGGCAATGGCGGCCGCGTCGACCTCAAGGCCGGCCTCGGCAATGCGCCCGATCCGCAGTACCAGCTGACGTCCGCACCGACGCTTGCCGGAACCACCGTGGTCGTCGGCGGCCGCGTGGCCGACAACGTGCAGACCGACATGCCTGGCGGCGTGATGCGCGGCTTCGACGTCGTCACCGGCAAGCTGCGCTGGGCCTTCGATCCGGGCAACCCGGCGATCACCGGCATGCCTGCCCCCGGCAAGACCTATACCCGCTCGACCCCCAACGTCTGGTCGGCGATGTCCTATGATCCGGCGTCCAACACCGTCTTCATGCCGGTGGGCAGTTCCTCGGTCGACCTTTACGGCGTGCCGCGCACCTCGCTCGACCACAAGTACGGCGCCTCGATGCTCGCGCTCGATGCGACGACGGGTAAGGAAAAGTGGCACTTCCAGACGGTCCACAACGACCTTTGGGACTTCGACCTGCCGATGCAGCCGACCTTCCTCGATTACCGGAAGGACCGTAAGAGCGTGCCCGCGCTGGTCTTCGGCACCAAGGCCGGCCAGCTCTATGTGCTCGACCGCCAGACCGGCAAGCCGCTGACCGAAGTGGCGAACGTCAAGGTCAAGGCCGCGAACATCCCGAACGAGCCCTATGCCCTCACCCAGCCCAAGTCCGTCGGCATGCCGCAGATCGGCGCCGGCAAGCTGACCGAGGCCGACATGTGGGGCGCCACGCCGTTCGACCAGCTGATGTGCCGCATCGCCTTCAAGGGCATGCGTTACGAAGGGCTCTACACCGCGCCCGGCACCGACAAGTCGCTGAGCTTCCCGGGATCGCTGGGCGGCATGAACTGGGGCGGTCTCTCGATCGATCCCACCACCAACACGATCTTCGCCAACGACATGCGCCTCGGCCTGTGGGTGCAGATGTTCCCGCAGACCAAGGCCCAGCAGGGCAAGTCCGGCGCGGCCGGTGAAGCGATCAACACCGGCATGGGCAGCGTTCCGCTGAAAGGCACGCCCTATTCGGTGGTGAAGGACCGCTTCCTCTCGGCGCTTGGCATTCCCTGTCAGGCCCCGCCGTTCGGCACGCTCACCGCGATCGACATGACGACCCGCCAGATCAAGTGGCAGGTCCCGGTCGGCACCGTGCGCGACACCGGCCCGATGGGCATCAAGATGGGCCTGCCGATCCCGATCGGCATGCCGACGCTGGGCGGCACGCTGGCGACGCAGGGCGGCCTCGTCTTCATCGCCGGCACGCAGGACTATTACCTGCGCGCCTTCAACGCGGCGAACGGCAAGGAAGTCTGGAAAGCCCGCCTGCCGGTCGGCAGCCAGGGCGGCCCGATGAGCTACAAGTCGCCCAAGACCGGCAAGCAGTACGTGGTGATCACCGCCGGCGGCGCGCGCCAGTCGCCCGACCGCGGCGACTACGTAATCGCTTACGCGCTGAAGTGAGGGCTCCCGGAGCCTCCATCACGCCGGTCCGGTGACCGGTCCGGGGGCGGATTCCCAACTCCGTCCCCGGACATCCTGTTCCACATCAAGTAAACCCGCGCCGGTGAAGGCCGCGGGAAGGAGGGGGCCTTGGCCCAGCGTATCCACACTCTCACGCTCGCCGTCGGCGGTCTCGCCTTGGCCCAGCCCTTTACGGCAACCACGGTTCGCGCCGAAGAAACCGAAGCGGGCGAGGAACAGCCCGCGCCGGTCTCGGCGCCAATTGTCGCCGTGCCTGCAGCGACCACCCAGCCCGCCGCCCCACCCGCCAACGGCCGCGACACGTTGACCGGCGACTGGGGCGGACTGCGCACCTCGCTCAAGCACGCAGGCGTGACGGTCCGGGGCGACTACGTGTCTGAAAGCTTCTCGGCGGTCGATGGCGGACAGCGACGCGGCACCAGCTACGTCCAGCAAGTCCGGCTCGGTGCCGATTTCGACATGGAGCGGCTTGCCGGGGTCGACGGTGCCACCATCCACCTCACGGTCAACGACCGGCGCGGCATCGGCATCTCGTCCGACTTCGTGGGCAACCGCCTGCCCATTCAGGAGGCCGCCGGCGGCTACTACGCCCGCCTTACCGAGGCGAGCTGGGAACAGAACCTGATGGGCGGCAAGCTCAACTTGCGGCTCGGCTATTTCGCGATGGGGAACGATCTGGGCGGCATGCCGATCGGCTGCACTTTCGTGAACGCCGCCTTCTGCGCGCATCCCCTGTCGATGTCGGGCGACAGCGGCTGGTACAACTATCCCAATGCGCGCTGGGGCGCAGCGGTGCGCTACAAGCTGCGCCATGACGTGATCCTGCGCACCGGCGTCTACCAGGTGAATCCGCGCCTCAACGACGAGGACAATGCCTGGGATCCCTTCGCGGGCGGCACCATCGGCGTCGTGCTGCCCGTCGAAGTCGAATACGACCCCGGCGTGACGAAGGCCAGCCGGGTACTCCCGGGCCACTACAAGATCGGCTTCTATTACGACACCTCGCGCGTGACCAAGCAGGGCGGCGGCGGCACCGTTACGGGGCGCCACGGATTCTACATCCTTGCCGACCAGATGATCTGGCGCGAGGGCACCGGTAACCGCGGGCTGTCGCTGTTCGGCCAGTTCACCGCAAATCCGCAAGTCTCTGGGCAGATTACCCGCTGGTACGCCGGCGGTCTGGTCAAGACCGGCACCTTCAAGGGCCGCGATGCCGACAGCATCGGCCTTGGCGTGACCCACGCCGTGGTGGACCCCCGCCTGCGCCGTCTCCACGTCGACACCGCCCCGATCCCCGGCAGCTACGCCTCGCTGCCCGCCGGGGAGACAGCCATCGAACTGAGCTACGGGTTCCAGGCCAATCGCTGGCTGCTGATCCGGCCCGACGTGCAGTACATTGTCGAGCCGGGCGCGTTCAGCTTCCGCTCGACGCCGAATGCACTGGCACTGGGCTGTCAGGTGCGGATGACGTTTTGAAAATAAGCCTCGCGCCCGTTCACAGCGCGAGGCAGTAGCGCCGCACGGTTTCCACCACTTGTGCCTTGCGGCGCTCCGCCACCGCCTCACTCGTGAGATCCACGTCGAACAGGGCGCGGAAGGTGTAGCGGTTGGACACGAAGTAGAACGCCAGCGCGCTGATCGTCATATGCAAGTCCACCGGATCCAGCCCCGCGCGGAAGCTGCCTTCGGCGACGCCGCGATCGATCAGCGCTTGCGTGCGCGGCAGCACGAGGTCGTTCTTCGCCTCATCCACCGCGCCGACATGCGGGCCGTGGCGCATGTTCTCGTCCATCACCAGCCGCACCAGTTCGGGGTGATGGAAGTGATAGTCGAACGTCAGCGCCGTCAATCGCTCCAGCGCGGCGACCGGGCACATATCCTCCAGCCCGGCATCAAGTTCGGCGGAGCGGATGCCGCGATAGGCCTCGCGCATGACGGCGCGGTAGAGGCCTTCCTTGCTGCCGAAATGATAATAGATCATCCGCTTCGAGGTCGCGGTGGCGGCGGCGATCTCGTCCACGCGCGCTCCGGCAAAGCCCTTATCGGCAAAGTGCGCCGTCGCGATCCGAACGATCTCGCGGCGATTGTTCTCGGTAAACTGATCTCGCTCCACGGCCCGCCTATGCGGCGACGGACCGCAAGAGGCAACACGAGAAAGAGCCCGCGAAAGCCCGGGTAAGGCTTTCGCGGGCTCCGCGCCGTCGTTCCATCTCGTCGGATGGGGCCCCTTGTGCGCAGCCGACCTTGGGGTGCCGGAACCTTGCGGGGCTAACGACGACGGCGCGCGGGGGGGCTGTGTGGGTTCAGTTACCGCTGGCCGAAGCGCTCAGGCTGATCGAGCCGCCGCTGCTGGACGCAGAGCCGGAACTCGAGCCTGCCGCCGCCGCGCTATGCTTGCCCGCCGTGGCCGTGCCGGAACCGTTGCCCGAACCTTGCGCATTGGCGCTCGAAGCCGTGTCCTGTGCCGTCGAAGCCGCATTCGATGCGCGGTTCACTGCCGCATCGCGGGCCGAACCGGCGGCTCCGGCCAGCTGCGAGGCCGCGCCGCTGGCCGTACCCGTCGCATCGGGCAGCGTCGGGGCAGCCAGGTTGCCACTCGACGCACCGTTACCGGTGGCGGAACCGTTCGCAGTCGTGCCCGAAGCGCCATGGCTCGCCGCGCCCGAGGTCGCACCGCTCCCCGAAGTCGCTGCATTGCCGGCAAGCGAACTCAGCGTACCCTGCGCCGAACCCGCCCGCGAGGTTGCGCCCGAAACCGCCGATCCGGCAAGGCTGCTGGTCGCCGTGCGTGCGTTGGAAACGGCATCGCCGGCACCGGAAGCATCGGGCGCGGAAACCGCAGGCGCCGTCACCTTCTTGCTGGCGCGGCCACTGCCGCTGCCCGAGCCCGATGCGGTTGCCGAACGCGCGCTGCGGGTGATGCTCATGTCGCCCGCTGCGCTGCCCATGCCACCGAGCGTGCTGCCGACCGAGCCGATGCCGCCGCCCAGCGAGCCTCCCAGCGCCCCGCCGAGACTGCCGCCCAAACCGCCGCCACCCAGAAGCTGGGCCTGCGCCGCACCGGGCACCATGGCGACGGCAACTGCCGCCAGAGCCGCACCGAGGTTTGCCTTGCTGATAGTGATGCGCTTCATCGTTCCGGTTCCTTTCCTCTGCTTGTCCTGTCCGCCGCCGCGCCGAGGCGCCATTGCGATGGGTCTGAGAGAGGAACGGATGGCCTTTCCGGTTTCATCCGTCGGCCCGGCGAAAAAATTGGGAAAGGGGTTACTCGCCGGTACGACAGACCATGCAAAGCACCCCGCGCCCGGTCCGCCGCGACGGTGCCAGCGCTTCGCCATTGGCCGCCTGCAAGGCCGCCCCGGCATCTTTACCCTGTCCGATCCGCGCAGCGATACGTGCGGCCGCGAGCGGCGCAGCAAACGAGGTTCCGCGCAGCCCGATCCGCCCTTTGCCGGGCACCAGCGCCGTCATGTCCGCGCCCGGAGCCGCATAGTCGAGATGAGCAGCCTTGCCTGCCTCGATCAGCACCCGGCCGCGCCCATCGACGCCGGTCACCGCAATGACGCCGGTATAGGACGCCGGAAAGGCCGGCGGTGCCGCCGCGCCGTCATTGCCAACGGCGGCGACGACCACGATACCCCTTGCCCGCGCCGCACCGACCGCGCGGGCCAGCAAGGGATTGGCAGGGCCGACCAGGCTGATCGAGACCACCGGCACCCGCTGCGCGGCCATCCAGCCGAGCGCGCGGGCGATCGCCAGCGCGTTCCCGCCAGCCGGATCGGTGCCGTAGACATCGGCGCCGTAGATCCGCGCCGTGCCCGCCCCCTTGAGCAGCGAGGCAATGGCCGAGGCATGGTCGTTCGCCTTCGGCGCGCCCGTGGCAAAGGCGCCTTGTCCCGCCAGCCGGTCCGATCCGGCAATGCCGCCGTCGATAACGCCCACCGTGCCGCCCTTGGGCAGCGCCGCGGCTGGACGGCCGCTCGCTTTTGCAGCGGTCCTGCCCGAAGGAAAATGCAACTGGTCCGCCGTGATCTCACGCCCCGGCAAGGCGCGGCGCAACTGGGCAATGGCGCGCGCAAGCGGTTCGCCCCGCGGGGTCGCCAGACGGGCATAAGCAATGCCAAGGTCCCCGATCTCGCCCTGTTCGATCAGCGCAAAACCCGTGTCCGCCGCCCGCGCGAGACTCTCGGCATCGGGGTCGAGCAGCAGCAGTTCGCCGGCACGGGCCGGTTCGTGCCGGTCATCCCAATCCACGCTGTCACGCCGGGCGGAGACGAAATCGCGCAGCCGTCCGAGCCGGTCCTGCGCCAGTTGGCGGGCATCCCCGACAATCGCCGACACGCCAGACAGCGAGCGGTCCACCACGTCCTCCGCAGCGCCAGACAACGCCCCCCGCGTGCGATCGATCGCACCCAGCGGATCGAGCCCACCCGGCAGACCCAGTTGCGCACCGGCGGGTGCGGCAAATGCCGCCATAACCAGCGCGGCCAGCCCCGCACACATTTCAGACCTTCGACCCATTCCTCGTTCCCACAGCAAAAATCGGTAGCGCTCAAGGATGAAACGGTGCCATCGGGACGTTTCATCCTCACGGAAACGATATTTCGATGAGTACGCACAGCTTCTGCAACGAATTGACGGCATTGCTGCCACGCTTGCGGCGTTTCGCACGGGGGCTGACACAGAACGCGGCAGACGCCGACGATTTGTGCCAGACGACCGTCGAACGCGCCCTGGTGGCGCGCGGCCAGTGGCAGGAAGGCACGCGGCTCGACGCCTGGGTGTACCGGATCATGCGTAACCAATGGATCGACGAAACCAGGGCCCGCAGCCGCCGCGCACAGACGTTTGTGCACGAGGACGAAGGCGCGAACGTGGGCGTGGCGGGCGATCTCGATGCGGAAAACCGCGTGGAACTCGGCAATGTCGACCGGGCGCTGGCGCGCCTGCCCGCCGAGCAACGCGAAGCCGTCGTGCTCGTGCTGGTGGAAGGCTTTTCGTACAAGGAAGCGGCGGAGATCATCGGCATTCCGCAAGGCACCCTGACATCCCGCCTCGGCCGCGGCCGCGAGGCACTCTTGAAGGAACTTGGAGAACCCGCATGAGCGTGACCCCCGAAGAGCTCATGGCCCTGGCCGACGGCGAATTGTCCGGCGAAGAAGCAGCCCGTGTGGAAGCGGCTGTCGCCGCCGATCCTGCCCTCGCCCGGCGGCTGGAGGCGGAACGCAGCCTGCGCGCTGCCCTGCGCGGCCATCTCGATCCGGTGGCGGACGAACCGGTGCCCGCTGCCCTGACCGCGCTGATCACCCGCACCGCAGCCGAGGACAGCGCGAACGGCCTGCCCGAAACTGCGACCACCGCCAGCCGCCCGAAACCGGCCGAGGTCGTCGATCTCGCCGCCGCAAGGACACGCCGGGACGAAGCCGAAAAGGCCCGCAAGCGCGCTGCCAAGGGTCCCCGCGTGCCGATCTTCGCGGATCGCCGCATGGGTTTCGCGATTGCCGCCTCGCTGGTGGTAGGCCTCATGCTGGGCGCCCAACTCCACGGCGGCAGCGGGCCGATCACCCAGACCAGCGCAGGGCTGGTCGCCTCAGGTTCGCTGGCGCGCGGGCTTGACCGCCAGCTCGCTGCGGCCGAACCTGCCGCCGACATGCGCATCCTCGCCAGCTTCAAGCGCCAGGACGGCAGCTATTGCCGCGTCTTTGCGGGGGCTGCCACGTCCGGCATCGCCTGCAAGCAGGACGGCAACTGGCTGCTCGAACGCACGATGACCGGCGCTCCCGCGCAGACCGGCGCGTACCGGCAGGCAGGGTCCCCCGAAGCCAGCCTGATGGCCGCTGCGCAGGACATGATGGCCGGCGACCCGCTCGACGCGGCGCAGGAGAAAGCGGCACAGGCCAAGGACTGGCGATAAGGTCACCTTGCGCCCGGCATAGAATTGGTTTGGGCCTTTGCGCGTCCGGAGCGACGACGCCCGCTTGACGGCCTAATGTCTATTAAATAGGTTGAGAAACAAGACGAGGGGATACTGGCTCGTCATGCCCACACGGTTCTGCCGTGAGGCCCTTCTCCAGTCCGCGGCTTTTGATCGGGAAGCAGCTTGCTCCGCGTCACCAACGGCTAAAGCGCGCGACGCTAAGGCGACATCGCCAGGCTTCGTGTTCCCCACCAGCAAGGGGTGATACGATGCGTATCCAGGTTTAGACCACACCGCGATGCCGCGCGGGGGCCGTTCCCCCGCCTACCTGTGCGCCGGCTACGACGCACCGCACGATACACGCAAATTCACGGGCCGATAGCCGCGCAAGGAACGCGCGGCGCGTGCCCTGCGATGCCCGCCCCCGCATAGTCGCGGCCGGCGGAGCGCAGGCGCGTGCCCGACTTGGGGTTTACACGAAGATGTCGAATATTCTTGCTGATCGCTACCATGCGAAGATCGGCGCACTGCTTCTCGCCTCCAGCGCGCTGTCGCTGCCCGCCATGGCCCATGCCGAGGAAACCGCCGCGCCTGCCGCCGAACCGGCCACCGACAGCGCCTCGGGCGATGAGGGCACCACCATCGTCGTCACCGCCCGCCACCGCGAGGAGAGCCTGCAGGAAGTGCCGCTGGCGATCTCGGCCGTCTCGGGCGCGGAACTGACCGCCAAGCGCATCGAGCGCGTCAGCGAATTCGCCATCAAGGTGCCCAACTTCAACGCGCTGCAACAGAACACCCGCGTATCCGGGCTCTACGTGCGCGGTCTTGGCGGCAATGCCAGCAACGACGGCGCCGAGGGCGGCGTGGGCCTCATCGTCGACAACGTGTTCTTCACCCATGTCGGCTTCTCCTGGCTCGATTTTGTCGATCTCGAGAACATCCAGGTCGTGCGCGGGCCGCAGGGCACGTTGCTCGGCAAGAACACCACGATCGGCGCGGTAATCGTGCAGACCGCCAAGCCAAGCTTCGATCCCTCGCTCACCGTCACCGGCACTTACGGCAACTACGATGCCGCACAGATCCGCCTGAATGCCACCGGCCCGATCATCGCCGACAAGCTGGCCTACCGCCTGACCTTTGCCAACAGCTACGGCGGCGGCTGGGTAACCAACCAGTACAACGGCGACAAGCTGCTCGACAATCACCGCTGGTCCCTGCGCGGCCAATTGCTGTTCACGCCGACCAGCGACATCTCCTCGCGCCTGATCGTCGAGCATTACGACAGCCAGGAACGCAACAACTTCTACCCGGCCATCGGCGACGTGACGCAGAACCTCGATCCGAACACCGGCGCGGTCGTCTCTGCCCGCAGCGGCTGGTCGAGCAAGCTGGCCAATGCCTTCGGCTACACGCCCGACTTCAACGCGCCGCACAACGCCAATCTCAACAACCAGGACCGTCTTGTCGCCCGCACCGACGGCGTCTCCAACGAGATCAACTGGGACCTCGGCGGCGTGAACCTGACGTCGGTATCGGCCTGGCGGCGCCTCTATTTCCGCCCCTATAACGACAGCGACTACACCCCTTACGACATCTACCGCGCCGGCTACGACGTCGACGTGAACCAGTATTCGCAGGAACTGCGCCTGGCCTCCAAGCCGAGCGACGTGCTCGACTGGCAGATCGGCGCCTATTACCTGCACGAGGACCTGCGCAGCAACCTGCGCACGATCTTCGGGTCCGATTCCACCGCCTTCTTCCTCTCCCCCGCGCTGCCTTCCTCGGTGACCGACGGGCTGGAGTACGACCGCGACGGCCGCCTCCACATCGACAGCATCGCCGGCTTCGGCCAGGCAACATTCCATCTCACCCCCACGCTCTCGCTGACCGGCGGCCTGCGTTATACCTACGAAAAGAAGTCGGTCGACGTCGAGGGCTACAGCCTTGGCGGGGCAACCCTGACATCGGCGCTGGCCGCCTACCGCACGGCGCTGCTCAACAACCTGGGCGGCACTTCGGGCAGCGCGGCGGGTAGCTACTCGATCTCGGATTCGGTGAACCGCGGGTCCTGGGCATGGCTGGCCAATCCGGCCTGGCAGGTGACCCCCAACGTGCTGCTCTACGCCTCGGCCAGCTATGGCGAGAAGTCGGGCGCGGCCAACACCTCGGCCACCGCTTCGCAGGCAAGCCTCGTCATCACCAGGCCCGAGAAGTCCACCGACTTCGAAGGCGGTATCAAGTCCACCTGGCTGGACGGCAAGGCGACGGTGAACCTCAACCTCTACAACAACACCATCAAGGACTATCAGGCCGCCCGCGTCGACAGCAGCAATGCCACCTTCGGCAGCTACCTCGCCAATGTCGGCAAGGTGCGCCTGCGGGGCTTCGAGCTGGAGACCGCCCTGCGCCCCGTCCCGGCGCTTGGGCTCAACTTCAACGCCGCCTACAACGACGCCAAGTACCTCGATTACGACGATGCCCCGGCGCCGGTCGAGTATCAGGTCGCCAACGGCGGCGCCTCGGTACCGCTCAGCCTGACCGGATACCAGATCGTCGGTGCCCCCAAATGGACGCTGCAGGGCGGGATCGACCTCGACCAGCCGATCGACGACAACTGGGTGCTCACCGGCTACGTCAACACCAGCTGGAAAAGCAAGGTCGCGCTCATCAACCCGCGCTCGATCTATGGCTGGCAGGACGCGGTGGCGATCACCAATGCCGGTATCGGCCTGCGCACGCAGGACAATAGCTGGACCGCGCAGGTCTGGGTCAAGAACCTCACCAACGAACGCTACGCCGTTGCCTATTCCCCGGCCTCGGCCTCCGCGCCGATCACCGAAGTCTTCGGCAATCCGCGCACCTATGGCCTCACCATCTCGCGAAAGTTCTGACCGATGACAGACACGGCAAGACCCCGCCGCCAGATGCGCCTCGGCGCCTTCCTGTTCGGCGTCGGCCACCACTCCGCCGCCTGGCGCCACCCCGATGTCGACCCGCAGGCGCCGTTCCGCTTCGACTACTGGCTGGACCTTGCCCGCAAGGCCGAGGCGGCGAAGTTCGACGCGGTGTTCCTGGCGGACAACGTTGCGCTGTTCGGCGGCTCGCCCGAGACCATCGCCTATACACCGCCGGTCTACACCGGCGAACCGCTGACGCTGCTTTCGGCGCTGGCCACGCACACCAGCCACATCGGCCTGATCGCAACGGTTTCCACCACTTACCTTGCGCCTTACCATGTCGCCCGCAAGTTCGCCGCGCTCGACCAGCTTTCGGGCGGGCGCGCCGGGTGGAACCTGGTGACCTCGGGCAGCGACGCGGAAGCGGCCAACTTCGGCCTCGACCGCCAGCTCAGCCACGACAACCGCTACCAGATCGCTACCGAGCATGTCGAAGTGGTGAAGGCGCTGTGGGACAGTTTCGCCGATGACGCGGTGATCGCCGACAAGGCCGGCGGCCGCTTCTACGATCCGGCAAAGCTGCGCTTCGTGAACCACGAGGGCGAGCATTTCCGTGTGCGCGGCCCCTTGCAGACCGGCCGCCCGGTTCAGGGCCATCCGGTTATCGTGCAGGCCGGCTCCTCGCAAGACGGCCAGAAGCTCGCCGCGGCCACCGCCGAACTGGTCTTTACCGCCCAGCAGAGCCGCCTTGCCTCGCGGGCCTTCGTGCAAGGGCTGAAGGACAAGGCCGAAGCGCTGGGCCGGTCGCGCGACGATGTGCTCGTGCTGCCGGGCGTTACCATCTACGTCGCCACGACGCGCGAGGAGGCCGAAGCCAAACTCGCGCAGCTTCACGACTTCGTCGACATGGGCGGGGCGCTCCAGAGCATCAGGACTTTCCTCGAGTGGGATCTGACCGGTGCCGATCTCGACGCGCCTCCGCCCCCGCCGCCGTTCACCGAAGGCTGGCAGAGCCGCCAGAAGCTGTTCTATGACCTCGCGCTGGAAGAAGGGTTGACGGTGCGCCAACTGGTCTCGCGCATGTCCGCCGCGCGCGGGCATCTGGTGCTGGTGGGCACGCCGGCAGAAGTCGTCGACCAGCTCGAGGAATGGTTCGAGAGCGGCGCTGCGGACGGGTTCAACATCCTCGCCCCGATTTTCCCGCAGGGCCTCGACGACGTGATCGAACTGGTCCTGCCCGAACTGCGGCGGCGCGGCTTGTTCCGCCACGAATACGAGGGGCGCACACTGCGCGAAAACCTCGGCCTTGCCCGCCCGGCAGACGGTTTCTCCGCCGACAGCGCCGCCGACACCGCCCCCCGCCCCGCTCTCGCCGACCGAAGGAGCCATGCATGACCCAGCGCGCCGAACTGCCGCTCGAACTGCTCGCCGCGCCCGGCGCCACCAGCCTGCCTGCCCATGTCGTGATCCGCGAACTGGCGCTGCCGATCGACGTCGTGCTGCTGCGGCTCGGCCCCGACGGCGACGATCTCAAGGCGCTGACGCCGCATGGCCGCATCCCCGCCCTGCGCTTCGCCGACGGCAAGGTGATCGGCGAGAACAGCGCGATCCTGCCTTTCCTCGCGGACCTGGCCCCCGGCACAGCGCTGTTCGCCCCGGTGGGATCCATCGAGCGCGCCGAGATCCAGTCGTGGATCGGCTACATCAATTCGGAAATCCATGGCGCCACCCAGCGCGTCGGCAATCGCCCGCATCTCTATTCCGACGATCCCGCCGCACACGAGGGTATCCGCAAGGCCGCCCGCCAGCGCCTGCGCGAAGCCTATGCGCCGCTCGAACAGCGACTGACGGCGCATGATTGGCTGGTGGGGGATCGTTTCACGATTGCCGATGCCTATCTCGGCATTTTTGTCAGCTATCTGCCGCATTTCGGCGAGGCACTGGCCGGGCTCGATGCCCTCGCCCGCTTCTCGGAGCGTTTCGAGACACGCGAAAGCGTACGCGCCGCAAGGGCGTTCGAAGGCCCGCTACCCTTCCCGGACCACGCCAAGAGCGTTTTCCAATCAGGTGGAAACACCTGATTGGAAAACGCGTAAAACCACAACCGTAGAGCAGTTGATCCGATGCAATCGGATCGGAAACCGCGAAAGGCGCTGCTGGATGCAGAAGCTCGCGCTTGAGAGGTGAATGACGGCGCGCAACACCCCGGTTGCGCGCCGCCTCGATCAGATCATCAGAAGTTCACGCTGGCCCGCACGCCATAAGTACGCGGCGGCTGGAACTGGTAATTGTCGGTATGGGACACGAAGTTCTGCTGCGCATAGGCCAGCACGTTCTTGTCGAAGATGTTGCGCACGAAGGCCTGTACCTTCCAGCCGCCGACCTCCGGTTCGTAGCTGAGCGACGCGTTGGCCATGAAGAACGACGAAGTCTTGACGTCGTCGAGATTGAACACCGAGAAATAATAACTCGACGAATATTTGCCGTCGAGATGCGCGGTGACCTTGCCGCCGCCCACCGCGAAGTCCTGATCGATGGAAGCCGTGGTGGTGAAGCTCGGTGCGTTGGGCAGGCGGTTGCCGCTGATGTCGATGGGGTTTCCGTCGCCATCGTTGACGACGATGCCGCTGCCGAACTTGGTGTGCAGGTAAGCGGCGCTGACACCGATGCGGGTATGTTCGCCCAATAGCGCCTTCACTTCCGCCTCGGCGCCGAGGATCTTGGCGCTGCCGACGTTGAAGGTGCCGCTGCCGCCATCAACCACGCTGGAGGTCTGCGAGGCCTGATAACCCTTGTAGTCCGAATAGAACACGTCGGCGTTGACTTGCAGCGTGTTGCCCATGAACGAGTTCTTGGTGCCGAGTTCGAAGGCGTCGAGCTTTTCCGGCCCGTAAGGCACCGAGGCGGCGCTGCCGTTCGAGTTGAACCCGCCCGACTTGTAGCCGCGGTCGTACTTGGCATAGATCAGCGTGTTGGGCATCGGACGGTAGTTGAGGCCGACATGCCAGGTCGGTTGGCTCTCGCTGAGCTTGCCCTCGCCGGGCGTGGTAAGCGTGAGCGCCGGAGCGAAGGGGCTGGCGAGCGCCGGCAGGAACAGCACCGCCTGCCCCGAACGCGACTTCTTGTCCCAGGTGTAACGCCCCCCGACGGTGAGCTGAAGCTGGTCGGTAATGTCGTAGTCCGCCTGGGCAAACAGCGCCTGCGAACGGGTCTTGATCCTGTAATCGAACTTGATGCCGTACTGATCGGGCTGCCCGAAGCTTTCCAGCGGACCGCCAGCGGCATAATCACCGGTCATGTCGAGGTTGTAGAGCCCGGAATCGACCGTGTTGTTTTCCTGGAAGCGGAAGTAACCGGCCTGAATGAACAGGCGCGAGGCGGAATCGTTGCTGACGCGGAACTCATGGTTCCAGGTCGTCGGCGTCTCGCTCTGGCGGAACTGGCGGTTGGCAGGATAGGACGGGCCGGTAGCATCGAGCACGTTGGTCCAGTGCTGCTTGTCGTAGCCCCCGGCATAGACGAAGTTGAGATTGCCCGGCGTTGCGTAGGCCAGCTCCCAGCGGAAACGGTCACCCTCGAGGCGGGTAGATGTCAGCGTGTCGTTGGGGAACGGATCGAGGTTCTTGAACGAAGGCTTGGGGCCGCCCAGGGTCGACTTGAACTGCGCATCACCGTTCACGCTGCGGGAATCGTGCTGGTAGGACACCCAGGCGGAGAAGCCGTCGTTCTTGTAGAGCGCCTGGATACGGCCGGAGGCGAAGTTCTCGTCATCGCCGTCCTTGGCTGGGCCGTCGAGCTTGCGGTAGCCGTCATGGGTAATGAAAGTGCCCGAAGCGCGCACCGCGAAATGATCGCTCAAGGCAAGGTTGGCCCCCATCTCGCCGGTGAAGGCGCCGTAGTTGCCGACTTCGACCGTGCTGTAACCGCCGTTGGTGAAAGCGGGGCGGTTGGTGATCAGGCTGATCAAGCCCCCGGTGGAGTTACGGCCGTTGAGCGTGCCCTGCGGCCCCTTGAGCACCTCGATGCGGGCAAGGTCGTACATCGACGCATTAATCGAAAAAGGACGGTTGGTGTAGAACCCGTCACGCGCGATCGGCACCGAGGGATCGCCGATTTCGGTCACGTCGGTGGACGCGATGCCACGCACGGCGACATAGGCAGCGCCGGCCGAAGGCGAGATGTTCACGCTGGGGTCGATGGCGGCCAGATCACGCACCGACGAGATGCCGGCGTCACGCAAGGCGTCGCCCGAATAGACGTTGAGCGCGATCGGGGTGTCTTGCGCCGACGATGCGGTGCGGTTGGCGGTCACGATGATCTCGCCAAAACCCTGTTCCTGCTGCTGCGGCTCCTGGGCCGCAGGCGCGTCGGTTGCCGCCTGCGCCTGGGCCATCGCGGGAACGGCCAGCGCCGACGTCGAAAGAAGCACGAATGCCAGTCTCATTTCTCTCTCCCATACCGGCGCGTACCATGCTGGTCGCGCCTTATATAAAACCGGAATACGCATTCTAATTAAGGTGAGAATCAGGTGCCGTCAAGCGGGGGGCCCGGCCATGCCGCCAACCGCGCATTCCGCTGGAAATGCAGGAGTTCGAAAATGGCACCGAGGCCTTTGCCGCGCTTCAGGCCGCGGCCCGGTTCCGTGTCCTTGTCCGAGCTACCTCGAACGAATCCTCGAGAATCGCGACGAGTCTCGCCTCCAGGCGCCGCGGTTGCACGCCCCGGCCATAAGGGGGCTTTATGGAGTACCGATGAATTGTGATTGGGCCCACGGCACAGGGAACATTACGGATGCTGGAACCGCATCGTCGTATCTCCTTCGGGTCGCAACGAAGAGGACATCACGCTTCCAAGCTGAAGCCAGTGCGGCTGGCTACATGCAGCCACACGCGCCGGATGCACCCCCCGGCATCCGGCGCGGATAGGGCTTGCCTGACAGACGCTGCGCCCCCGTTTTCCGGCATTTTCGGGGCGAACGCTAAGAATGCAGTGCGCAATTTGGCCCATTTGACAACCCGCCAACTGATAGGCAATTTTGCTTTCAGACGCATCCGACAGAGCGGGAAAAATCTTGTTCGACCCACAGCTGTAGACAGCATCGAAATCCACAGAGTTTTGACGAACTCCAACAACATTTCATGCTGTAAGAATAAAATTCATAAACTGAACTTTTCAAAAATAGTTCATTACATTAACAAAATAACGCCTTCATCGCGACTTTCACGATTCTTAAAAAGGTGAATGCACCTGACGAATCGAGAAACGCGGACAATCATAATCCTGGAGCAGTGGATCCGATAAGACCGGATCGCAAACCGCTCCGGAAAGCATGTGCGCGTAGCCGATGCTGTGTGCATTCCACGCCCGAACGGGCTTTGCGAGGGTTCCGGCAATGGCCACGAAAGCGCAGGCGTCTCCGAGCGTATCCACGCCATGCCCGGTCGGTTGTCCGGGTGCGCGGCGTCCTGCGCCAGAATATTCCCTCCTGCCGGAAATTCCATTCCTGATGGCAACGATCCCGATTTGAGCCGCCTTGCCCCCCCAACGGCTCAAGCGGCGCAGCGGGCATAACGCCCGCTGCGCTTGCTTTATCCGGACTTCAGGCTAGCGCTCACACCAGCGTCAGAAGGCCTTGGGCAGGATCGAACAGACCCTCCCAGATCATCTTGCCCGCGACCCAAAGAATGACCGCCAGACCGACATAGGCGATCCAGCGATACCGCTCGATCACACGGGCAAGGGCATTGGCGGCAAGGCCCATCAGTGCGACCGAAAGGATCAGGCCGATGGCCAGGATGCCCGGATGTTCCCGCGCAGCACCCGCCACGGCGAGCACATTATCGAGACTCATGCTGACATCGGCGAGCGCCACGGCCCATGCCGCAGCGGCAAAGGAGCGCGGCACGGTCGGGCTAACGACGTCCGCTTCATCGCCCTCACCCGCCTCGACGCGCAACTCGCGCCACATCTTCCAGGCCACCCAGACCAGCAGAAGCCCACCCGCGAAGACGAGGCCGACCAACTGCATGAGTTGGGTGACGGCAAGCGCGAACACGATACGCAGCCCCAGCGCGGCCAGCACGCCGATGAGGATCACCTTGCGGCGCATCGCCGCAGGCAAGCCGGCGGCAAGCGCGCCGACGACAATGGCATTGTCCGCCGCCAGCATCACGTCGATCAGCACGACCTGCCCGAACGCGGTAAGCGCGGCCGGCGAGCCGAGGTTGGAGAAATCGGCAACGATGTGCTGCCACAAGTCGGTCATGCAAAAATAGTCCTGTTGGTCCAGGCGCCGCGCGCGGTCGCCACGAGGAAATCGGAATAGCTCCAGCGACAAGCGGCTGCAGCGATGGTGGATAGACTGTCTTCGTCCTCGCACCCCGGGCAGCCGAGACCGGTCAGGCTGGGCTTGGCGATGATGGCGATCACCGGCGGCTCGCGCGCCGGTAAAGGATCGCAATCGTCTGTTCGCGGGGGGCTGGGGCTGTCATGCGCGCCTCCTGTCACCCCACGAAGGGAAAGGCCAGAAACAACATGCCCGTGATCGTCATGACAAGGCAGCACAGCGCCGCCGGAACCAGCGTGAAGCGCTGGTGGTCGGCAAGGTCCACACCGGCAAGGCTGACCAGCAGATAGGTCGAAGGCACCAGCGGGCTCAGCAGGTGGACCGGCTGGCCCATCAGCGCGGCGCGGGCAATGGCCATCGGCTCCACGCCGTAATGCGTGCCCGCTTCGGCAAGGATCGGCAGCATGCCGAAGTAGAACGCGTCGTTGGAGATGAAGAACGTGCCCGGCAGGCTGATCAGCGCGGTGATCGGCGCCATGTAGGGGCCAAGGAACGGCGGAATGAAGTTCACCACCTCGCGGCTCATCGCCTCCACCATGCCGGTGCCCGAAAGGATGCCGGTGAAGATGCCCGCCGCGAAGATCAGCGAGACGACAGCCAGCACGTTGCCCGCATGGGCGGCAATGCGTTCCTTCTGCTCCTTCACCTGGGGATAGTTGGCAATCATCGAGACGGCGAAAGCCAGCATCATCAGGATCGGCAGCGGCAGCACGCCCCACACCAGCAGGACCAGCAGCGCGACGACCAGTGCGGCATTGAACCAGAGCATCTTCGGGCGGCGCGCCTCCGGCCACTGCGAGACGGCGAAGTCCTCCAGTTCGCGCGGGGTCGCCTTCTCGACACGGCCGATGCGGCGGCGTTCCTTGCGGCCGAAATGGATCGCCAGCAGGATCAGGAAGGCAAGACCCGCGATCATGCCGGGGATCAGCGGCAGGAACAGCGCGGAGGGATCAAGCTTCAGCGCACTGGCCGCGCGCGCGGTCGGCCCGCCCCAGGGGGTGAGGTTCATCACCCCGCTCGTCACCATCAAGAGGCAGACGAGGTAGAGCCGGTTCATGCCGTAGCGCTTGTAGAGCGGCAGCATGGCAGCCATCGTGATGATGTAGGTGGTCGAACCGTCGCCATCGAGGCTGACGAGCGCGCAGAGCACCACCGATCCGATCAGGATCAGCATCGGGTCGCCGTGAACCAAGCGGATCAGGCGGCCCACCAGCGGATCGAACAGGCCGGTGTCGGTCATCGTGCTGAAAAACAGGATCGCGAAGAGCAGCATGACGCCGGTGGGCGCCAGCTTGGTCAGGCCCTCGATCATCATGTCGCCAAGCCCGGCATGGAAACCGGCAAGCAGGGCGAACAGCGTGGGCACGACGACCAGCGCGACCAGCGGGGTCATCCGCTTGGTCATGATGAGCGTCATGAAAGTGGCCACCATCAGGAAGCCGATAAGGGCGAGACTCATGATTGTCCCCGAATGTCTGTCATGGATGGATGGGACGGATCAGAACGTAACGCCGACGCGCGCGCTGAGCGTCTCGCCGTCATCGTTGCCGGTGTAGACACCGGCTGTGTTCTGGGTGTTCCAGTGGATCGCGTTGACCTGGAAACGGGTGAAGCTGTTGAGATACCAGTTCACCCCCAGCGTCGCCGCCCAGCCCTGCGCGGGCGAGGTGATGTCCTCGAACTCCAGGTTTTCGTAGCGGGCGGTCAGCTCGATCGCACCGGGGCCGCCGTCGAAGACGGAGCGCAAGACCTTGGGCTGGCCGAAGCTGCCGAGGCGCGGGTTGTAGGGGGGCAAGTCGCCGGTGAGGAACCAGCCGCCCGAAACGCTCCACGCGCGGGTCACGTAATCGGGGCGGCCATTGTCGAGCCGGGCATGGCGCTCGCCCGCCTCGCCCATCAGCCAGACCGGGCCGGAATAGCCGCCCAGTTCGACGCCGTAGCCGGTGGTGCCCGTGCCGCCGATCAGCGTGCCGGTCGAAAGCCGCAGCGCGCCGTTGAAGCGCCCGCCAATCACGGTGTTGCGGGTCAGCACGTTCTTGCCCGGTTGCAGATGCTCATCGAAGCCCCATACGCCGAGGTGCAGCACCTGACGGTCCGACTTGATCGGGTTCCAGTGCGCGCGGGCCAGCACGGTGCGGTTGTCGGACGTGCTCTGGTCGCCGTCGATACGGTCCCCGGTGACGGTCAGCGAGGCATGGCCGGTCTTCCAGAACAGGCGCGGCATCAGGCCAAGCCCGTAGAAGCCCCGCTGCGGAATGATCGCGGTGGCCACCACGGTGCGTTCGAGGAAGGGCGTCGAATCCGATCCGGTCGAGCCTTCGAAGCTGCGGTCGTTGAACAAGTGGCCGACGCGCACGTCATAGTCCATGCCCGGCGCGATGCGGTTGCGCCAGCCCATGAAGGCGGTAACAATGTCGACCTCGTTCTCCGAGAAGTCGGTCTCGAACTGGTAGAAGAAGTGCGTGCCGACCGTGCCCTCAAGCCCAAGGCGCAGTGCGCGCATGCCGGTGGTGGTGAGGTTGCGGCCGGAATACTTCGAGCCGGTCGTGGTGCTGACATCGGTGAGGATGCGCCCGCGCGGCTTGAAGCTGAACATGCCGTCCGCCGAGTGGAACACCGGCAGGCCCGCGCCCCATTCCGTGCTGACGCCCGAAGCGGCGACAGCGGCGGCGCGCACGCGCTCCACATCGCGCTCGGCCGGGCCCGGCGGCACCAGTTGCGGCGCGTAGGGCTGCGTCACGGCGACTTGCGGCGCTTCGGCAGCCGCCGCAGGAACGGCCGGGGCCTGCGGCGCCGCCGCCACGACCGGCGCACTGCGATCCGCCTCCAGCTTCTCCACCCGCTGGCGCAGCGAGGCGATCTCGGCCGCCTGCGCCCGCACCAGTTCGGCAAGGTCTTCCTTGCTCGGCGTTTCGGCAAGCGCCGGAGTCGCCGCGATCAGCGCGACGAGGGCCGAACCCAAAGTCAGGGTTTTCATCGGGTATTACGTCCAGAAGCAAGGGCCGCATTCCAGTCGCGCAGGAAGCGCTCACGGGTCAGGCGATCGAGATTGACGAGAAGCTGCGGGCCGACGCGCACCGGGCGCGCCTGCCCCACAGGGAGCCGGTGCGCAGCGATATCGGTGCGCACCGGCCAGAGGCTGTGCCGGGCAAGCTGGGATTGCCCGGCACGGGAAAGCAGGAAATCGAGGAACAGACGCGCCGCCGCCGGATGGCGCGCATCGCGCGAGATGAAGGCGATGCGCGAGGTGACGATGGTATAGTCGCGCGGAAAAACGACGCCGATGTTGGGATCGCGCCGCGCCCGTTCGAGCGCGTAGGAACCGATCACGTTGTAGGCGATGGCCAGCTTGCCCGAAGCCACGCCTTGCAGCATTTCCTCGGTATGCGTGGACAGCACCGGCCGCGTCGCCGCCATGGCATCCACCAGACTGCGGGTGTCGCGGGTGATCTGGAAGTCCTGCGAGAGATAGAGATAACCCACGGCCGAGCGCGCCGGATCGAATGTCGCCACTTTGCCCATGAAGGCATCGCGGCGCCGGCGCAGCAGCTGCTCCAGCTGCTGGTGGCTCTGCGGCACCCATGCCGCCGGAACCAGCTTCTTGTTGTAGACGATGCCGATGGGCTCCGCGGTGACGCCGAAGCCCATGTTCTTCCACACCGCGGCCTGGGGCAGCGCCGGCTTTTCAGGGCTGGCGTACTGCTGCGCGTAGCCATCGTTGATGAGCTTGATCTGCTGGTCCATCGCCGAAGACCAGACGATGTCCGCCGAGTAGGTCTTCGCGCGCGTCTCCACCGTGTAGCGGCGATAGAGTTCCGCCGAACCAAGATCGGCATAGAGCACCTGGATGCCCGGATAGGCACGGCGGAAGGCCGAGACCACCGGCACCATCTCCGCCTTGTCGGCATTGGCGTAGATCCGCACGGTGCCTTCGGCGCGCGCATCGGCGATCAGGCTCTCGTAGGAGCGCGGATAACCCGAAGGCCGATCGGCCAGCACCGGTGCCGTGGCGACCGGCGAGACGAGCGCGCCCGCGAATGCCAGAATGGTGATGATCTTGCGCAATCCCGTATCCTCTCGCTTTCCGCGTCTCGATGGCGGATAAGCTCTGCCCCATGATCTACGATCCGAAGCTGTCACTCACCTTTCACGGCGCCTTTCATGAAAATTTCTTGCCCGAGGGCGTTCCGTGCGCATCCTGATCGTCGAGGATGATTCCCAGCTCGCGCGCGGCGTGGCCTCCCTGCTGCGCACGGCAGGCCATGCGGTCGATCATGTCGCCTACGGCGAAGAAGCGCTCTCGGTCTCCGCAACGGAGCCCTATTCGCTGGTCATCCTTGACGTGGGCCTGCCAGACATCGACGGCTTCGACGTGCTGGCGCGGATGCGGGCGCGCGGCGACCAGGTCCAGGTGCTGATGCTCACCGCGCGCGATGGCCTGGACGACCGCGTGCGGGGGCTGGACCTCGGCGCCGATGATTATCTGCGCAAACCATTCGAGGTGGAGGAATTGGAAGCCCGCGTGCGCGCGCTCGGCCGGCGGCGCGGCGGCAGCGAGGCAGCACCGGAAATGCGGATCGGCACGATGACGATCAACCGCTCTACCGGACGCGTCGAAGTGGGCGAGCGGCCGGTGGAACTGCGCCGCCGCGAATGGGCGGTGCTCGAAGCGCTTGCCGCGCGCGCCGGCCAGATCGTCTCGCGCGAGACGCTGCAGGCCGAAGTCTTCGGGTTCGACGATCCGGTTGGCTCCAACGCCCTCGAAGTCAACGTCACCCGCCTGCGCAGCAAGCTGGCGCCGGACGGCCCGGCGATCCGCACCGTGCGCGGGGTAGGCTACATGCTCGACCGTCCGTGACGCCGGCCCCGTCACCGCAACGGGCACTGCCGCTACGCCGCCGCATGGCGATCGCCATGCTCGGCCCGCTGGTGGTTGCCGCGTTGGCACTGGGCGCGATCGGCTGGGCACTGGTTTCCGACGTCGTTCGCCGCACCAACGACCGGGTGCTGGGCGGCGCGCTTGGCGCGATTGCCGAGACCGTGCAGGTGGAACGCGGCGAAGTCACGCTGGACCTGCCACCCGCAGCCTTCGGCATGCTGGAAAACAGCGAGCGCGACAATGTCTACTACCGCATCGCCCTGGGCGGCCGTCTGCTCACCGGCTATGCCGACCTTCCCGCGCCCGACATCGCCGCGTTGTCCGCCGACGAACCGCATTTCCGCTATGCCGACTATCGGGGCCAGCGCATCCGCATCGGCGAGACCTTGCGCGCGCTGCCACGCATCGAGGCGCCGGTGGTGGTGCAGGTGGCCGAGACGCTCGACAACCGCGAGGCGCTGCGCTGGCGGCTGATGACCGCCTTGCTGCTCGGCGAACTGGTGCTGCTGGGTGCAGCCCTGGCACTGATCCGTCCGGCACTGGGGTGGAGCCTGCGCCCGCTGGCAGACCTGCGCACCGCGATCGAGGCGCGCGAAACCCGCGCCTCGCCCGATCTCTCACCGCTCCAGACCGGCCCGCTGCCGATCGAGCTGCAACCGCTTTCCCGCTCGTTCGACAGCCTGCTCGCACGGCTCGATCACGCAACCACCGGCATGCGACGCTTCACTGCCGACGCCTCGCACCAGATGCGCACGCCGCTGTCGGTGCTCAAGGTTCAGGTCGCCCTCGCCCGGCGCGGCTCGACCGAGGCCCTGGAGGAAATCGAGGAAGCCAGCGACCGCCTGGAACGCCTGCTCACCCAGTTGCTCACCCTCGCCCGGGCCGACGAGGCGGGCACCCTGCCGCCGCTGGAGCGCGTGGACCTGCGCGAAGTCAGCCAGCGCGTCATCACCCGGCGCATCCACCAGGCGATCGAGGCAGAAATCGACCTCACGCTCGAATGCGTCGGCGATACCGACCACGAAGGCCCCTTCGAAGTCGAGAGCCACCGGGCGCTGGTGTTCGAGATGGTCTCCAACCTCGTCGACAACGCAATCCGCTACAACCGGCGCGGCGGCCACGCCGCCATCGTGCTCGAGACCGACGGCTCCACCACCCGCCTGACCGTCGCCGACGACGGCCCCGGCATACCGGCCCCGCTCCAGGAACGCGCCAAGGCCCGATTCGTGCGCTTGCAGGGCGAACAGGGCCCTAGCGGCAGCGGCCTTGGTCTCGCGATCGTGCAGGCGACCGTCGAGCGGCTGGGCGCGCGGCTCGAGATGCGCGAGGGGAATCCCGGCCTCCATGTCAGCGTGCTGTTCGCACCGGGCACTGGCGGTCACCAAGGGGCCCCATAATCGCATCGGAATCCGGCGCATGCTGCATTGCAACATACGCCGCACCTAGTCCCGACCGCCCGCGTTCCGGGCCTGCGAGACCGCAACCATAGTGCAACACTCATGATGCCGAATGTCATAAAGGACATTTTATTGCTTGTGCGAGCAACCGCCCCGCTCTAGCGGGCCGCGCATAAAAAACTCCAGGGAAACATCGAGGGACTCGCATGAACGCCTACCGTACCACGGTGCTGTGCACCGCGTCGTTTGCTGCCGCTATCGCAGCCCTTCCTGTCGCCGCACAGGCCCAGAGCGCTTCGGCCGCACCGGAAACCACCTCCAGCACCGACATCGTCGTCACCGCGACCCGCCGCGAGGAACGCGCGGTCGACGTGCCGATCGCGGTCTCCTCGCTCTCGGGCGAAAAGCTGGCCGTCATCAATTCCAGCGGTCAGGACATCCGCTTCCTTTCGGGCCGCGTGCCCAGCCTGCTGGCGGAATCCTCGTTCGGCCGCACCTTCCCGCGCTTCTACATCCGCGGCCTGGGCAATACCGACTTCTCCTCGGACGCCGCGCAGCCGGTCTCGGTGGTCTATGACAACATCGCGCTGGAAAGCCCGTTCCTGAAGGCCATGCCTGCCTTCGACCTCGAGAACGTCGAAGTGCTCAAGGGGCCACAGGGCACGCTGTTCGGCCGCAACACCCCGGCTGGCGTCATCAAGCTGACCTCGGCGCGCCCGACCGATCATTACACCGGCCACGCCAGCGCCTCGTGGGGCACCTACAACACGGTGAACAGCGAAGTCGCGCTCAGCGGCCCGATCACCGACACCCTGCGCTTCCGCGTCGCCGGCCTGCTCCAGCACCGCGACGACTGGGTGAAGAACGACTACGCCGCGACCCTCAACGAGCACAGCTTCGACGGCTATAACGACATGGCCGGCCGTGCCCTGCTCGAATACGACAGCGGCCCGCTCAACGTGCTGGTCAACCTGCATGGCCGCCGCCTGCGCGGTTCGGCCCGCGTCTTCCGCGGCAACTCGATCAAGCCCGGCACCAACGACTTCGTCGATGGTTTCGACGTCGAGCACACCGCCCAGAACGGCGCCAACCCGCAGCGTCTCAACAGCTGGGGCACCAACGTCCAGGCAAGCTACGCCTTCGACGGCCTCGGCACCCTGTTCTCGATCACCGGCTGGGAACGCGCCAGCGTATTCTCGCGCGGCGACGTGGACGGCAGCTATCCCGCCGCCGTGCCCTTCTCGGTCGAGACCGGCAGCCGCGCCAAGCCGCGTGAATTCACGCAGGAAGTGCGCTTCGCCTCGGAGAAGTTCGGCGACGTCAGCTTCCAGACCGGTGCCTACTACTTCAACCAGAACCTCGACACCGCCGCCTACAGCTGGAACACGACCAACGTCCAGACCAACGGCAACACCAGCCACCTCGACAACGAGACTTACGCGGTGTTCGGTTCGCTCGAGTACACCCCGATCGACGCGCTGATCCTGCGCGGCGGCCTGCGCTGGTCGCATGACCGCAAGTACAGCGAACTCAACGACGTCACCGGTGTGCTGCTGTCGGACGGCCATGCCAAGGGCTCGAAGCTCTCGTGGGATGCCAGCGCGACCTACAAGCTGGACACCGATCACTCGGTCTATGCCCGCGCCGCGTCGGGCTACCTCGGCGCCTCGCTGAAGAACGACGTCACCGCCGGTGTCGCCACCAAGGCCAAGCCGCAGACCACCACCTCGTTCGAAGCCGGCTTCAAGGGCAACGAACGCGGCCTCGTCAGCTACTCGGCCGACGTGTTCTACATGAACACCCGCAACATCCAGCTCACCGCCGTCGGCGGCTCCTCCAACACCACCACGCTGATCAACGCCCGCAAGGCGATCGGCTGGGGTGTCGAGAGTGAAGTCACGCTCACCCCGGTCGAAGGCCTCGCGCTGACGGCTGGCGGCAGCTACAACTTCACCAAGCTGAAGGACCGCGATCTGATGGTCGCGCCGTGCTCGGGCGGCTGCACCGTGCTCGACCCCGTCGTGAGCGGCACCTCGTTCGTCTCGATCGACGGCAACCGCCTGCCGCAGGCCCCGCGCTGGATCGCCAACTGGACCGCCAGCTACACGATCCCGGTCAGCGACACCCAGGAAGTGTTCGCCTATACCGACTGGGCCTATCGCAGCTCGGTGAACCTGTTCCTCTACGATTCGATCGAGTTCACCGGCAAGCCCTCGCTCGAAGGCGGCCTGCGCCTCGGCTTCCGCGACAATGCCAAGGGTGTCGAAGTGGCGGCATTTGCCCGCAACATCACCAACCAGATCCGCATCATCGGCGCGATCGACTTCAACAACCTGACGAGCATGGTCAACGAACCGCGCATCATCGGCGGCGAAGTGAAGTTCAAGTTCTGATGGTTGCTGCCGGCGGGGCATGCCCTGCCGGCTGACCGGCTTACAAAAAACGGGGCGGAAGATCGTTATCTTCCGCCCCGTTCTTGCGTGCCGTTCAGATCGGCTGATCGAGTGATTTGGCCAGCGGCGTGAACAGCTTCGGCCCGCCTGCGGTCATGTACCAGCAATCCTCCAGGCGAATGCCGAACTCGCCGGGAATGTAGAGCCCGGGTTCGTCCGAAAAGCACATGCCTTCCTGCAGCGGCGTCGCATCGCCATGAACCAGATAGGCCGATTCGTGCCCGTCGAGACCGATGCCGTGGCCGGTACGGTGCGAAAGCCCCGGCAGGCGGTAACCCGGCCCCCAGCCCTCCCTGGTATAGAAACTGCGCACCGCATCGTCGAGCACGCCCACCGGCACGCCGATCCTTGCGGTTTCCAGCGCGATCTCCTGCCCGCGGCGGACCGTGTTCCAGACCTTGCGCTGGCGCGCCGTCGGCTCACCGAAAACCCAGCTGCGCGAAATGTCGGACTGGTAGCCATGGACTTGAGCCCCGCAGTCCATGAGGATCACCGACCCCTCGCGTACCGCCTGCGGCTTGTGCGAACCGTGCGGATAGGCGCTCGCCTCATTGAGCAGCACCAGCGAGAACTCCGGCGGGCCGCCCAGCGCTGCCGAGGTCTTGTCCATCAGGTCGGCAATGTCCTGCTGCGTCATCCCGGCGCGCACTTCGCCGTGGACATGGCGCAGCGCCGCCAGCGTGATGTCGTTGGCGCGCTGCATCAGCGCCAGTTCCGCCGGCGACTTGATCTGCCGGCACTGCGCGATCAGCCCCTCGCCCGAGACGATCTCGCAATCGAGCCCGTCGCGCTTCAGGGCATCGACGATGAAGAAGCGCGTGGTCGGCTCGATCGCCAGCTTGCGCCCGGCGACCTTGCGGTCGCGCAGCACGCCGATCATGCGCGCTTCGGGATCCTCGTCCTCGTTCCAGGGATGCACTTCGGCGGGAATGCGCAGCGTCTCGCGCACGCTGGGTTCCTCGAAGGCCGGGGTCACCACCACGGCATCACCTTCGGCCGGGATCACCACCGCCGTCACCCGTTCGGAGCGCCCCCAGCGGATGCCGGTGAAGTAGCGCAGCGTCGAACCCGATTCGACGATCATCGCCCCCACACCCGCCGCGCGCATCAGCCCCTGCAGCCTGGCGATCCGCGCAGCATGCTCTTCGGGAGAGATCGGCTTCACGTCTGCGCCCGCAGGTAGGACCGGCAACGGCGATGCCGCCGCCTGGAGGCGCGGTGCCAAGGCCATGCCCGCGCTGGCCATCGCCCCGGCCAGAAAACCGCGCTTCGATATCATCTTGTGCTCCCCTTCGGCGGCCGTGGCAGCCAGCGCCGGAGCGTTCATGCGGGGCAAAGCGCCCGCCCGCAATAGGGGGCGGGCGGCAAATCCGCCGCCGGTTGAATTATTCACCGTAACGGTTGCGATCTGCGCTATCTCGCAGCCGATCTCCGTGGTATTGACGTATACGTGAACCAGGCCATTCCCCACCGCTTTCCGATCGGCATCGATCCGGGTGACATCGACTTCATGGGTCATGTCAACAACGCCAGCTACCTCAAGTGGGTGCAGGAGGCCGTGCTCGATCACTGGCGGGCGCTCGCCCCGGCAGAAGCGATCGCGCAGCACTTGTGGGTCGCGATCAAGCACGAAATCACCTACCGCAAGCCCGCCTTCCTCGAGGATGACGTGATCGCCACGGTCCTGCTCGAAAAGGTCCAGGGCGCCCGCGCGTTCTACGAAACCGTGATCCGCCGCGGCGAGGAAGTGCTGGCCGAGGTCAAGTCCAGCTGGTGCTGCATCGATGCCGATACCAAGCGCCCCGCCCGCCTTGCCCGCGATGTGATCCAGAAGTTCTTCACGCCGGACAGCGGCGCGTAATCGAACGGAGGGCGGGCATCCGCCCTGCCCCCTCCGCTTGGCGGCAGGCCCCGTTCAGGGCCGGTAATAGGCGTAGACCTTGGCGACGTATTCGCGGCTGTCCCAGCTGCAGTCGGCCCCCTTCTCGATGATGAAGGTATCGCCCTTGCCGAAGCTGGCAGTCCGTCCCGAGGCATCGGTGAAAGTCACCGATCCGGCGAGCAGGTGCATGAGTTCGCTGTGGTGGAAATGGATCGGCAGGCGGCGGTAAGGCGTCGAATCCCAGACCCCGCACTTGAATACCGCGTCCGCCGACGTGAACTGGTTGCCCGAGCGGCACGACGGTTTCTCGCCCAGCAGGACATCGTCGCCCGGAGGATTGGAAGGCGCAAGCGGCGCCCCGTTGTCGATCCGGTAAACGCCCGCATCGCCATCCGGCGCCGCGAGATAACGCATGCCAACCAGCTTGACCGGGACCGAAGCGCGCCAGCCGACCTGCGCCCCGCGGGCAATGACCAGGCTCTCGCCTTCGACCAGGTCGATCTCGCCGTCCGCGCTCAGGAAACGCAGGCCCCCTTCCAGCACCATGACCCAGGTATCCCCGCGCTCTTCGCGGTGCAGCCCTTCACTGGCCGCAACACTGCTCACGAAGACTTCGCAGTCGCCTGCCCGCACCGGCAGGATGCGTGCGCCGCGCCCCAGCGGATCATCGCTGCCACCTGCGGGCAAGTCCAGCGAGAAGGCCTTCAGATCGAGGAATGTGGGGCAGTCCGCGGTCGTCTGAGCGGTCACCATGATCTCCGTGCAGTGCTGTCTGGCCGATCCGGGATAGCCCCTGCGATGCGGCATTAGCTTCGGAACTTGCGCCCGTCCCGCCGCGCCCCCGGACACTTCCCCGCGTGCCGCGGCATAACCTGCGGCAATGGACAGGAGAGCCGCCGCAAACCGCAGCCGCCATGCCGAAATCGTGCATCATTCGGCGCAATCTTCCGCGCCAGCGGTGCAAAGACTATGGGCAACCGGAAACCGTAAACCGAGGCCCTTTCGCATGAACCCTGCCGTCCACCGCCTGCCCAGTGACGAAGTGCTGCCCGAAGCGGCGGACGTCGTGATCGTGGGCGGCGGCATCGTCGGATGCGCCGCGGCGTTCTATCTGGCGCAGCGCGGGCTCTCGGTGGCCCTCATCGAAAAGGGCCACGTCGCCGGCGAACAATCCAGCCGCAGTTGGGGATGGTGCCGCCAGCAGAACCGCGACCGCCGCGAGATGCCGCTCTCGGTCCTGTCGATGGACTTGTGGGACAGGCTGGCCCCGGAAATCGGCAAGGACCTCGGCTTTCGCCGCACCGGCCTGGTCTATGCGACCGACGACGAGCAAGTGCTCGAAGGCTGGGCATCGTGGCGCCCCGTCGCCGAGGAATTCGGTGTCGACACACACATGCTGAATGCCGCGCAGGCAGCCGAGCGAATTCCGGAGACCCGCCGCAAATGGGTGGGCGGACTCCATTCGGTGGCGGACGGAAAAGGCGAGCCGGCCCTTGCCGCACCGATCCTCGCCGAAGGCGCGCGGGCCTTGGGGGCAACGATCCACCAGAACTGCGCGGCCTATGGACTGGACGTCACCAACGGACGCGTGACCGGCGTGCACACCGAACTGGGCCTGATCCGCGCCGACGCGGTGATCTGCGCGGCGGGGGCCTGGGCCTCGCGTTTCCTGCGCCCTCACGGAATCGTCTTCCCGCAGGCCAGCGTGCGCCAGACCGCCTTGCGCACCAAGCCCACCGCCAATGTCGGCGAAGTGCTCTATTCCTCCGACTTCGCGATGACCCGCAGGCTCGACGGCAGCTACACGCTGGCGATCAGCGGCCGCGCCACGCTGGAGCTTACCCCGCAAGGCATCCGCTTCGCGCGCGAGTTCATGCCCCAGTTCATCCAGCGCCTGAAAGCCGTGCAGGTGGGGCTGGGTAAGTCCTTCATCACCGGCCCGGATTCGGCCTCCGCCCTGCTGACCGACAATCCTGAGGTCTTCACCGGGACCCGGGCGGCCGATCCCGCCCCCATGCGCCGTCTGGTCAAGGCGATCATGGACAACGTGCGCGGCACTTTCCCGCAGCTCGCCGATGTCGAGATCGACCACGCCTGGGGCGCCTTTGTCGATTGCACGCCCGATGCCGTGCCGGTGGTCTCGCCGGTGGACGCACTGTCGGGGCTCTATCTCGCGGCGGGATGTTCGGGCCATGGTTTCGGCCTTGGCCCGGGCATCGGCTATCTGGTCGCCCAGATGGCCGCGAACGAGAGCCTGGCCGTCGACGCCTCGCATTTCCGTCTGTCACGTCTGGTGGACGGATCGAAAGTCAAGGTCGGCGCGCTCTGATTTCGCGCGCCCGGTCATAAGAGCGTCAAGACTCTGTTTTAGCGCCAGGCGGGTGCCGCCGAGAGTTCTTTCCAGCAGCCGGCTGCAAGTCCGGCCCCATAGCCCACACGGGCCGCGCTCGGGCGAATCCTATCCGCAAGCCTCCACTGCGGACGGGCCGCTGCCGCGCGGGCTGATCGCGGCAGGACTGGCCGCCTTCTGGGTCTACCTGGCGATGTATGCGTTCCGCAAGCCGGTCGCGGTGGCGACTTTCGCGGGCGAGCCGCCGCTCTGGGGGATGGATTTCAAGACCGCGCTGATCATGGCCCAGGCGCTGGGTTATGCCTGCTCCAAGATCATCGGCATCCGCGTCGTCTCGGCGCAGCGCGGCAACCGCCGCAAGGAACTGATCCTGGGGCTGATCGCCGTTTCCTGGGTTGCACTGCTCGGCCTTGCGCTGCTGCCCGCGCGCTGGGCACCCTTGTGCATGATCCTCAATGGCCTGCCGCTCGGCATGATCTGGGGGCTGGTCGTCAGCTACCTGGAAGGACGGCGGCTGACCGAGATCCTGACCACGATCCTGACCGCCAGCTTCATTGTCTCGTCCGGTGTAGTCAAGGCGGCGGGCAGCGCCCTGCTGGCCGCCGGCGTGCCCGCGGTGTGGATGCCCGCCGCAACCGGCCTGCTGTTTGCGCCGCTGCTGGTCGCCGCACTGCAGGTCCTTTCGCGGATCCCGCCCCCGGACGAACACGACCGGCGCGCACGCGGCACCCGTGTCCCCATGGACGGCGCCGCGAGACGGCGTTTCGTCATGCTCCACGCGCTGCCGCTGGGGCTGCTGCTGGCGGGATATGGCCTGCTGGTGGCGCTGCGCGACTATCGCGACAATTTTGCCGCGGATATCTGGGAGCAACTGGGCCACGGCGGCTCGCCCGGCCTGTTCATCGAAACGGAGATCCCGGTGACCCTGTCGGTGCTGCTGGGGCTCGCCGCGATCGGCTGGATCCGCCGCAACCGTGCGGCGCTTGTCGCGGTCTACGGGCTGATCCTGGGCGGCGCGGCCATCCTCGGTATGTCGACCATGGCCTGGCGCTTCGGCCTGATCGGACCGGTCGCCTGGATCACGCTGAGCGGTACCGGCCTCTATCTCGCCTATGCCCCGTTCAGCGTGGTGCTGTTCGAACGGATCATGGCCTTTACCCGCTACCCGGGCAATGCCGGGTTTCTCATCTATCTGGCCGATGCCTTCGGCTACTGCGGCAGCTTCGCGCTGATGCTGGTCTACAGCTCCGGCGGCGAGACACATGCCAAGGCCCAGGCCATCGCCGTCTACGCGAACGGCTGCCTGGCAACGAGCGTGCTGCTGGCGATCTCGGCGCCGATCTCGCTCCTCTGGTTTCTCAGGCGGCGGGGGTGACGAGATGAAGCGCGGTGCCGCCGGCACGGGCGGCATCGCCGATATGCGGCGGCGGCGCGCGGTCGGTGACAAGGTCGTGGACCTCTCCGAAATCGGCGACATGCACGGTGCCCTGCCGCAAAAACTTGCCATGATCCGCCACCACGACCAGCCGCCGCGCCCGGTCCAGCACGGCGCGCTTGAACGCCGCCTCGGCCGGATCGAGATCGAGGAAACCCCGCTCCGCCTCGATCGCCGCCATCGACAGTATCGCCACGTCGGGCACGAAACGGCGGACAAAGCCGATCGCATCGGCATCGAAGGCCGAGCGATAGTCGGCATTCATTGCCCCGCCCGCTAGGAACACCCGGTGATCCCCACGGCCCAGCGCCTCGCTTGCCACTTCCAGGCTGTTGGTGACCAGCGTCAGCCCGCGCAGATGGCCCAGTTCCTGCGCGGCCCAATAGGACGTCGTGCCCGAATCGACAAAAACGGTCGAGCCCTCCTCCACAAAGGCCGCCGCCAGCCGTGCAATCGCGCGCTTGGCCTCGACCTGATCGCGCAGGCGGCGGCGATAGGGCGCCTCCAGCCTGGGCGAGGGCAGCGTGACACCGCCATGCACCTTGAGTACGCGCCCCGCGCCTTCAAGCTGGCGGACATCGCGGCGGATGGTCTCCTCTGAAACCGCAAATCGTTCCGCCAGCCCGGCAATGCTGGACGAGCCCTGTTCCTCCAGCGCGACAAGAATCGCGGCAATGCGGTCGGCCTGTATCACGTCGTTTCCCCTAGCCGGACGCGGAGCCCCCGCTTCCCGGTCGACAGTGGGCCGCATCCCTTGTGGTTTCAAGTGGCATTTACCACACAAACCCACATTTTGATCCACCTATATCTCGATAATCCACATTATGTCACACAACCGTAATTCCCGGGCCCTAGCTCGCCGCTGACAGTCAGGCGGATCGACAAGCAGCCGATTCCATGGCGAAATCGTCACGCAGGGGAACATTGATGAAGACTTGGATGATCGGCACCGCGATCCTGGCGATCGCGGCAGGGACCACGCATGCCCAGGCCCAGACCATACGGACCCTCGACGCCGGAACCGAGGCCGGAGGCAGCGCAGCCGAAGCCGATGTGGCCTCCGGCGCCGACACCGCCACCCAGGCCGACGAGGATATCGTCGTCACCGGCACCGCCACCCACTTCGCCAACACCCGCGTGACGCCCGAGATGATCGAGCGCCAGTCGGCACTCACCAGCGTCAACGACGTCATCAACGAACTGCCCGGCGTGTTCGTTTCGGAAGGCGATGCCTTCGGTTCGTCCGACTGGGCGACGCAGATCTCGATCCGCGGCTTCACCCAGATCGGCACCACTATCGACGGCCTTCCCAATGGCGGATCGGGCTACGGCGGCGGCTCCAAGGCCAACCGCTACATCGACGTGCTCGACCTCAAGACCGTGGAAGTCTCGCAAGGCACCGCCGACATTTCCTCGCGCTCGAACGAGGCGCTGGGTGGCACGCTCAATTACATCACCGCCGACCCGCTGGGCGATTTCCGCGTGCGCCTGTCTGGCGCGGCGGGCGATTTCGGTGCGCAGAAGTTCTACGCCCGCGTCGACACCGGCGAGATCGCGCCCGACACCAAGGCCTATATCAGCGCTTCGCACTCGAAAGCGCATGACTGGATCGGCGGTGCCGGCAAGACCAGCCGCGATCACCTGAGCGCCAAGATCACCAGCCGGATCTCGAACATCGACCTCACCGGCTTCCTTTCGTACGACGATGCCGACGAAGCAGAATTCGGCTCGGTCTCGGTCGCCTCGTTCGAGAACGATCCGAACCACGACGTCTATACCGACACCTGGACCGGCCTGCCCTATATCGACCAGAACTACCGCTCCGGCTCGCGAGCGCTGCGCAAGAACCTGTTCGGCTATCTGCGCGGCAAGGCGGACCTTGGCGAAGTGAAGCTCTCGCTGACCGGCTACTACCACCGCATGCGCGGCCGGGGCGACTGGATGCCGCCCTACCTCGTCAACGTCACCAATGACGGCGCCGGCGCGACCGAAAGCGAATATGCCGGCGGCTCGACCGTCTACGGCGGCTCGTCGCTGGGCCAGATCTACTACGTGACGCCCACCGGCGCGGCGGCGACGATGATCACCGGCTGCACCGGCACGGCAGGCGTTCCCGCCGCCTATTCGCCGACCTGCTACGCCGACGATGCCACCGCCGTCATGTCCTATCGCCACACGCACTACCGCAACAACCGCTTCGGCTTCACCGCCGATGCCGATTGGACGCACGAGTTCGGCGAGGTGACCAACAGCCTGCGGGCGGGCGCCTGGTACGAGAACATCACCGCCAACCAGTTGCGCGACTGGCACAAGATCAAGAACCCGCTGCTCGGCACCGCCTATGATGCCCAGCCCTACTGGGTGCAGTTCAGCGTCGACTACAACACCGACGAACTGGTCTACTACGTGCAGGACCAGGTGAAATACGGCAACCTCACCGCCGCCTTCGGCGTGAAGCAGTACTTCATCGACCAGAAGCGCCAGGAACTGCTGGTGAGCGAGCCGCGCACACGCAGCAACTCGCACTCCGACCCGCTGATCTCGGCGGGCCTGACCTGGACCACCCCGGTCGAGGGGCTGGAACTCTTTGCAGGCTATGCGCAGAACTTCTCGTCGATCGGCAACGGCCTGCTGGGCGAAGCGCAGGAAGTGATCGACCGCATCAAGCCCGAAACCGCCGACAGCATCGAGATCGGCGCCCGCTACAGCACGCCCCGTCTGCAGGCCTCGCTCACCGCCTACGACATCAAGTTCGACAACCACATCGTCTCGATCTCGTCGAACCTGGTGACCGGCATCGACTATCTGGAAGAGCAGGACAGCGTCTACCTCAACGTCGGCGGCATCCGCTCCAAGGGCATCGAGGCGGCGCTCGCCTACCGCTTCCCGATGGGGCTGACGCTTTCGGGCAGCTACAGCTACAACCACGCCGTCTACATCGGCACCGGCGATGCCGCGCAGGACGAAGACGTCGGCATCACGCCCGGCGTGCAGGTCAGCAGCTCGCCGCGCAACATGTGGGTGCTCTCGGCAGACTACCGCCGCTCGGTGTTCAAGGCGGGTCTTTCCGCCAAGTACGTGGGTGACCGTTTCATCGACGATGTCGGCGGCGACGTCGCCCCGCACTACACCCTGCTCAGCGGCTACGTGGGCATGGACCTCGACCGCATTTCCGACCAGCTGAGCGGCGCTTCGCTGACGATCCAGGCCACCAACCTCACCGACAAGCGCTACCTCGGCGGCGGCGGCGGCGGTGCGGCCTTCCTCGGCGCCCCGCGCACGGTGACGGCATCGCTCACCTTCGACTTCTGATCACCACAATCGACCTGTAATCTCATACGCGCCGTACCTTAGGGTGCGGCGCGTATGTCGTTTCCCGAAGGACAGTCCATGGCCGACCTCACCCGCCGCTCCCTGCTTGGCGCCGCCGCGCTGGCCGGCCTGCCCGCCTCCATCGCCCGTGCCGCCGCCATCGCGCCGGACGTGCGCAAGGGCTCGATCGAGGACGTCGCCCATGTCGTGATCCTGATGCAGGAAAACCGCAGCTTCGATCATTACTTCGGCACCCTTCGCGGGGTGCGCGGCCTGGGTGACCGTTTCCCGATCCCGCTCGCCCCGATTGACGAAAAGCCCCGCACGGTCTGGGACCAGCTCGACCGGCCCGGCGGAGGCGCCCCCCGCCTCACCCAGCCCTTCCATCTCGACACCCGCGCCGCCTTCGACGTCATGCGCGTAGCCGGTACGCCCCATACCTGGCCCGATGCGCAGGCAGCATGGGACGAGGGACGCATGGGCAACTGGGCCGAGGCCAAGACCCGTCGCGCCATGGGACACTACCGGCGTGAGGACATTCCCTTCCAGTTCGCACTCGCCGAGACTTTCACGATCTGCGACGCCTATCACTGCGCGATCCAGACCGGCACCAATACCAATCGCCTGTTCCTGTGGACCGGAACCAACGATCCCGAAGGCACCCACGGCGGCCCCGCCATCGGCAATTCGCACGACAATTTCCCCGAACAGGGCGGCGCAGCGGACGACTATCTGTGGGCCACCGTGCCCGAGCGGCTCCAGACCGCCGGGATCGACTGGCGCATCTATCAGGACATGGCCGACAACTTCACCGACAACCCGCTGGTCGGCTTCCGCACCTACCGCGAGGCGAACCGGGGCCGGGGCGACGCGGCGCTGAAGGAGCGCGCGCTCACCACCCAGGCGCTCGACCGCCTGCGCGCGGACGTGCTGGCGGGAACCTTGCCGCAAGTCAGCTGGATCGTCGCCGATGCGCAGGGCAGCGAGCACCCCGGCCCCTCCAGCCCGGCACAGGGCGCGCTTTACACGGCCAAGGTGCTTGATGCCCTGACCGCCAACCCGCGCCTCTGGGCCCGCACCGTGCTGCTGGTGATGTTCGACGAGAACGACGGTTTCTTCGATCACGTGCCGCCGCCTGCTCCGCCCTCGCAAGCAGCGGACGGCGCACTGCTGGGCGGCTCCACCATCGATCTCGCGGGCGAATACCACCGCCACCCCGCCCCCGGCGAGGACAAGATCGACAGGCCGGACCTGCGCGGGCGTCCCTATGGCCTCGGCCCCCGCGTGCCGATGTACGTCGTCTCGCCGTGGAGCCGCGGCGGCTGGGTCAATTCGCAGGTCTTCGACCATACTTCGGTGATCCGTTTCCTCGAAACCCGCTTCGGTTTCCATGAGCCGAACATCTCGCCCTGGCGCCGCGCCGTCTGCGGTGACCTGACCTCTGCCTTCGACTTCACCGCGCCGGACCGCGATCCCTTCGCCCCGCTGCCCGATCCCGCCGCCGATGCCGCGCGGGCCAGCCGCATCACGCACCAGCCGGACCCGGCCCCCGGCACCGCAAGCGCGCACCCTGCACAGGAACCCGGCCCGCGCCGTTCACGCGCACTGCCCTACCGGCTCGAGGTGACGGACCGCATCGACGCCGCCGGTCCGGTACTGCGTTTTGCCGCCGATGGCGCGGGCGCGGTCTTCCACGTCTACGACCGCAACAGGCTTGCCCAGCCGCCGCGCCGCTACACCGTGGGTGCGGGGCAAAGGATCGAAGGGCAGTGGGACTGGAGCGAAAGCGGCGGCTATGACCTCTGGGTGCTAGGCCCGAACGGATTCCACCGCCACTTTGCCGGGCACCACGACGATCCGCCGATTGCCCTCAATTGGCAACTGGGGCCGCGCAGCCTCGACCTCCACGCCGCCGATCCGGAGCCAAGGCACGCGCAGGTATTGCATGTCGCTACCGCATTGCCCGCGGCCGAGCACCGCCATAAGCAGGTCATGACGCGCCATGCCACGATCTCCTTGCGGGAAACGCAGGGCTGGTACGATGTGCTGGTCACCGCCGACGGCACGTCGTCCTGGCGGCGCAGACTGGCTGGACGCGTTGATCTGGCAGGTCGCCCCACGACGAGCGATCCCTTCACGGCAGCATAGAAAGGACCGGACACCCGGATCGCCGCGCAAGCTGTACTTGCGCGGCGATCCGGCGCAGCATGCCGTATCCCCAACGGACAAAGGCATGGGCAATGACCGTTATCACCTCCGGCTCCTGCCAGTGCGGCGCCGTGCGCTTTGAAATCCTCGGACCATTCGAGAGCTTCTTTCTCTGCCATTGCTCGCGCTGCCGCAAGGACACCGGCTCCGCCCATGCCGCGAACCTGTTCTCGGCGTCCGCCAGTGTGGTCTGGCGCGCCGGAAACGAGCTGATCACCCACTACCGCCTCCCCGAGACCCGGCATGCCCGCAGCTTCTGCTCGGTCTGCGGATCGCCGGTGCCCTGCGTGCAGATGGACGTTCAAATGGACGGCGCCCTGCTGGTGGTGCCGGCCGGCAGTCTCGATGACGAGATCGCCAATGTGCCCGATGCCCACATCTGTTTCGCCAGCCGCGCATCCTGGGAAGACCGCATGGCCGTCGCCCCGAAGCTGGATGACCTTCCCGGCTGAACAAGGCCAGGGCTTGCGGCAATTCTCCAGGATTTCCGCCAACTTGGGACGCGGATAGCAAAACTTTATTGTCAACCAAATCAGTGGAGATTAGCCATGCGCACCCGGATTAGTCCGACAAAAAGGGGTGCGTATCTTGTATCGTCTCACCGGAGCCGCCGTGCTCCTGCTCACCAGCACGTCCGTCCTCGCGCAGGAAGCGCAGGTCCCGAACGCTTCGGACAAGGCCGAAAATCCTGCCGGACATGCCGAGATCATGGTCACCGGCATCCGCAAGAGCCTGGCCGACTCGCTGGCCGTGAAACGCGATTCCGCGCAAGTCGTCGACGCCATCTCGGCCGAGGACGTCGGCAAGTTCCCCGACAAGAACATCGGCGAAGCGCTCCAGCGCGTGACCGGCGTGCAGATCACCCGCAGCGGCGGTGAAGGTTCAGCGATCACCATTCGCGGCGCCGACCCCTCGCTCAACCGCGTCGAGATCAACGGCCAGTCGGCACTCTCCACCTCGATCGCGGCAGCGGCCGGCAACGGCAGCAACCGCGCGGTCGATTTCCGCGACCTGCCCGCTGAATTCGTCTCGCGCCTCGAAGTGCTGAAATCGGCCACGCCGGACATGACCGAGGGCGGCCTCGGCGGCACCGTGCGCATCATCACCCGCCGCCCGTTCGACAGCAGGGACGGCTATCTCGCCGGTTCCGCGCAGGGCATCTACAACGAACTGGCCGACAAGGTGGACCCCAAGTTCGCGCTGATCGGCTCGAAGCTCTTCGCCCACGATACCATCGGCGTGCTGCTCTCGGGCACTTACGAGAACCGCACGATCCGCTACGATCAGGCACGCACCACCGGCTGGCGCCAGGTCGAGACCACGCAGCCCGCCACGCCTGCTGCGCAAAACTGCCTCTCGGGCCGCAATCAGGCCCGCTGCGTCGACCTTGACGGCAGCGGCTTCGGCGATTTCTACCCCGACATCCCGCGTTACATCACCGCGACCGAGCCAACCAAGCGCTATGCGGTGAACGGCATTCTCGAATGGCGCCCGAACGACGATTTCCGCGCCTATATCGAAGGCACCTACACCCGCAGCGACACCACCTCGGACGACCAGTACCTCCAGCTCAGCACCACCCAGTCGGTGGCAAACGGCGGCATCGATCCCGCCAGCGTCGTCATCCGTGACGAGACCGCGCAGACGGTGACGTTCATCAACGGTTCCAACGCCGGTTCAGGACCGAGCGTGAACTATCGCAGCGTGATCGGCACGCTCAACCGCCGCACCTTCAACGGCATTCTCGGCGCCGAGTGGACCACCGGCAAGTTCAAGTTCTCCGCACGCGGCACGTATGCCGCCTCGCGCGTGCTCAATGACGAAGTGGACGTGACCGCCTCGGTCTCCGGCAAGGACGCATTGCCGTGGATCACCATCGACTACGACAACCCGCAGCACGCGCCGCAGATCATCCTGCCGATCGACACGACCACCACCGAGGGCATCAACACGCTGTCCGTCGAGGCCCGCCCGCGCCTCAACCGCCAGCATGAGGCCGGCGGCAAGTTCGATGCCGAGTACCGCCCCGACGGCAATGGATTCCTCACCTCGCTCAAGAGCGGGATCGAACTGAACCAGCTGGTGTCCAGCAGCCGCTTCCAGAACGCGGTCTATACGCTGAACGGCATCACCGGCCAGACCACGCTGACCCGCTCGGGCGTGAGCGGCACGCAAGTACTCGCCACCACCACCCCCGCCGCACAGCTCGCCAATATCCGGAGCCTGCTCGACACCTATGGCGGCATGGGCGACGGCAGCTTCTTCAAGACCGGTGATCTCGGCTTCTCGGGCATCGACCGGTGGTGGAACCTGGGCAACAGTCTCGCCAATGCGGTCGGCATTCCCGATCCCTACACCAGCATCTCCCCGCTCGACACTTACCGGGTCAAGGAAAGCACGGTCGCCGGATACGTCCAGAGTGCGTTCAAGGCCGACCTCGGCTTCGACCTCACCGGCGTGGTCGGCGCGCGCCTCGTGCATACGCGCACCGTCTCGACCGGCAGCCAGAGCACCGACGGCGTCATCACGCCGGCACGCTATACCGGCGAGTATACCGTGCTGCTGCCCTCGCTGAACCTGCGCGCCGAAGTGATCCCGCGCAAGCTGGTGGTGCGCGCCACTGCGTCCGACGTGCTGGCGCGCCCGGCGCCTTCGCAGATGGCCCCCAACGTCAAGCTGGACTCGGTCGGCCTCACCGGATCGCGCGGCAATCCGGGCCTGAAACCCTACCGGGCCTGGCAGTACGACCTCGGGCTCGAATACTATATTTCGCGCACGAACTACGTCTCGATCACCGGCTTCCGCAAGGACATCAAGTCGTTCATCGACACCGCCAGCCACGAGGAAGAGATCGACGGGCAGGTCTATACGATCAAGATGCCGATCAACGGCACCCAGCACGTCACCATCCAGGGCTTCGAGGCGGGCGCGCAGCTGGGGCTGGACTTCCTGCCGGGGCTGCTGGGCAATCTCGGCGTGACGGCCAACTACACCTTCAACACCGACAGCGGCTACGAAGGGAAGGACTACTTCACCGGCGCCTCGCTGCCGTTCCCGGGCGTCTCGCGCAACAGCTACAATGCCTCGGTGTTCTATGACGACGGGCACTTCGCCATTCGCGGGTCCTACAACTGGCGCAGCCGCTACCTGATCAACGCGGTCGATCGCGGCAACAACCCCTCGTTCGGCGAGGCTTTCGGCCAGTTCGACGCTTCGGCCAGCTATATCATCAACCCGCATGTCTCGGTGTTCCTGGAAGGCGTGAACCTCACCGATTCCACGCGCATCGAGAACGCCAACAGCGTCTATCGCCGCAACGTGATCGAGACTTATGGCCGCCGCATCTACTTCGGCGTGCGGGCCAAGCTGTGACGCTTCCGGACCTGTCCCGACGCGCGGTGGTCGCGGGGCTGGCGGGAGCCTGTCTCCTGCCGGTCCCGGCCCTCGCACGCGGCGGTGATCGGAGGCTGTTTACCGACGACTTCCGCCACGGCCTCCGCGAGTGGCGGGTCGAGGCGGAGGCCCCGGCACAGGTTTCCGTGGCGGACGGCGTGCTCGATATCGAGGCGCCCGCCGGGCTGACCCTGTGGTTCCTGCCCCGCCTCGCAGGCCGGATCGCCATCGACTACGAGGCGCAGGCCGTCTCCGCAGGCGGCGCGTTTGACCGGGTGAGCGACCTCAACTGCTTCTGGATGGCGCAGGATCCTGCCGCGCCCGCAGGCGATGCGCTGGCCCGCCCGCGTTCGGGCAAGTTCGAGGACTACGACACCCTCGAAACCTACTACGCGGGCCTTGGCGGCAACGGCAATTCCACCACACGCTTTCGCCGCTATGTCGGCACGCCCGGCGTGCGGCCGCTGCTGCCGGAAAACGACCGGCGCGGCGCGGCGGACATGCTCACCGCCAACCGCTGGCAGCGCATCCGCCTGACCGCCGACGGACCGCACATCGGCTTCTTCCGCGACGGACAGGCACTGTTCGCCTTCGAAGATCCCCGCCCCCTGACCAGCGGTCGCTTCGCGCTGCGCACCACCGCCAGCCATCTGCGGCTGCGCAATTTCACCGTCTCCCGCCTCGTTTGATCTGAGGAATGTCGATGCCTTGCTCTCGTCGTGCCGTGCTGCGTGCCACCCTCCTTGGCGGCGGCGCACTTTGTCTGCCCGCACGCGTGCTTGCCGCGCCCTCGCGCGTGCCGGACATCGATCTGCACTGGCTGGACGGCACCGCGCCCGCATGGGACGCCGGGCAGAGCTTCGGCGTGCCCTGGCCGCGCGGCACGCTGCGTCATGCGGGGCGCCTTGCCGCGCGAACGGAGGACGGCGCGCCGCTGCCGGTCCAGAGCTGGCCGCTCGCCTATTGGCCGGACGGTTCGATCAAGTGGAGCGGCCATGCGCTCCCTGCGGGGCATCATGCGCCGGAGCAGGTCGAGATCACCGCAGGACGCCCCGCGAACCCGGGCGAAACGGTCTCGGTCGAGCAGCTGGCCGAAGCCGTGATCGTCACGGTCGGCCCCACCCGCTGGCGGGTGCCGAAAACCGGCAGCGCGGTGATCGCCTCTGCCGAGCGCGAGGGCCGGGTGCTGCTCCGCGACGTTGCGCTGGTCGCCCGCGCGCAGGATGCCGCCTCGGGCGAAGAGGCCGATACCCTCTCGCAGCAGCATTTCACCAGCCGCATCGACAGCGTGACCGTCGAGCAAACCGGCCCGGTCCGCGCCGTGCTCAAGGTCGACGGCATCCATGCCGGAGCAGCGCGGGCTTGGCTGCCGTTCAGCCTGCGCCTCTATTTCACCAGCGGCAGTGAGGCCGTGCGGATCGTCCACAGCGTGATCTGGGACGGCGATGCCGAGCACGATTTCCTTTCGGGCCTTGGCGTCACCGCACATGTACCCATGCGCGGAGGACTGCATGATCGCCATGTCCGCCTTGCTACCGAAAATAGCCTCTTTGCCGAAGCCGTGCGCCCGCTGACCGGCCTGCGCCGCGATCCCGGCGAGGCGTTCCGGCAGGCCCAGATCGACGGCCGCGCCGTGCCCGATCTGGCGGCCTTGCCCGAAACGTTCGCGCCGTTGCTGGAGAGCATTCCCGCCTGGGGCGATTTCCGGTTGTTCCAGGGCTCGTCCGAAGGTTTTCTGCTCACCAAGCGCACCCGCAAGGGCCGCGCGCCGATCCAGTCGCTCGAAGGCCACCGGGCGCGGGGGCTCGCCTATGTCGGCTCGCCGCAGGGCGGGGCGGCGATCGGCATGGCGGACTTCTGGAAGCGCCATCCGGTCCAGCTCGACATTGCCGGGGCGACGGGCGAGGAGGCCCAGCTTACTGCATGGCTCTGGGCGCCCGATGCCCCGGCGATGGACATGCGCTCCTACCGCGACGTCTTGGGCATGACCGACTATCCGGCACAGAACCGGGGTCTCGACGTGACTTACGAGGATTACGAGCCGGGCTGGGATTCCGCCAAGGGCATCGCCCGCACCAATGAACTCTGGCTCTGGGCGCTACCCGCCACGCCCGATGCGGCAACACTGGAAAGCTACGCTGCCCATGTCGCCCGCCCGCCGCGCCTTCAGGCCAGCCCCGCTCAGATCCGCGCTGCCGGGGTGTTTGGAGACTGGGCCCTGCCCGCCGCCAGCGGCCCGGCGGCCGAGGCTGTGGAACGCCAGAACGACCTGCTGCTCGGCCACTATCAGGGCGAGATCGAACGGCGGCACTGGTACGGTTTCTGGAACCACGGCGACGTCATGCACACCTACGATGCCGACCGGCACCAGTGGCGCTACGACATCGGCGGCTATGCCTGGGACAACAGCGAACTCTCGACCGACCTCTGGCTCTGGTACAGCTACTTGCGCACCGGCCGCGCCGACCTGTTTCGCATGGCCGAGGCGATGACGCGCCATACCGGCGAAGTCGATGTCTACCACGCCGGGCCGTGGGCTGGGCTCGGCACCCGCCACGGCGTCCAGCACTGGAGCGACAGCTCGAAGCAGCCGCGCGTCTCCAACGCGGCCTATCGCCGCATCTATTATTACCTCACCGGCGACGAACGCGTGGGCGACCTGATGCGCGCGCTGATCCACTCCGACCTTGCGCTCCAGAAAGTCGACATCGGCCGCAAGGTGGCGGACCGCGCCCCGGAATCGCTGCCGCCCGGCGGCATCGCGGCGGTGACCAAGCCGCAGGGGCTGCCCGAAGGCGTGATCCAGCTGCAGTTCGGCACCAGTTGGGGCAGCCTGGTCGCCGCCTGGTTCACCGAGTGGGAACGCACCGGCGAGCGCCACTGGCGCGACCGTATCCTGGCCGGCATGGACAGCATCGCCGCCCTGCCGCTCCAGTGGTGGGCAGGCGGCGCCAATTTCGACCTGACCAGCGGCCGCTTCGTCTCCGGCGGCGAGCAGATCAGCGTCAGCCACCTCAATGCCGTGTTCGGCGTGGTCGAGATCATGGCCGAAGTGCTGCCGCTGGTCGATGCGCCGCGCTACCGCGCCGCCTGGATCGACTATTGTGCCTGGTACAATGCGCCCGCCGCGGACTGGAAGCGGCGCTTCGGTGAGCCACCGCGCGGCCACAACCTGCGGCAGGCCCATTCACGCCTCACCGCCTATGCCGCCCATGCACTGGGCGATGCGGCGTTGGCACGGCGGGCCTGGACCGAGTTTCACGCGGGCGAGCTGCCGGACCGGCTTACGGCACGCTCCGTAGGCGCAGGGCAAGTCGAGATCGCCGGGCTTTCCACCAACAGCGCCGCGCAGTGGGGGCTGGGGGCGATTCAGAACCTCGCCCTGCTGCCCGCCGGCTTGGTCGAAGGATCCGGCTAGGACCGGGCGGGCGCCTCATCCCGCGCCAGCCGGGCGACCGTGGCGGTCACGGTCAGGTTGGCGCTGGCGCTGGCGACCGTGCGGGTCATGTCGAGCAGCCGGTCGAACGGCAGCACGAAGCCCACCACCAGCGCGGTCTGCTCGGCCGAGACGCCCACCGCCGCCAGCACTGCCGCCAGCATGAACAGCGAGGCCGAAGGGATCGGCGCGGTACCGAAAGCGGCCAGCGATCCGGTCAGCAGCACCAGCGCAAGCATGACCGCATCGACATGGACACCCAGCGCCTGAAGACTGAACACGCTGAGCAGGCCGACGTACATCGCGGTGCCGTCCTTGCCGATGCTGGCGCCGATCGGCAGCACGGTGGAGGCGACGCCCGGCTCGATCGCCAGGTCTTCCAGCGCGATGCGCAGCGCCACCGGCAGGGTCGCCGCCGAGGAGGCAGTGGAGAAGGCCACCACCAGCGCATCGAAGGCGGCGCGGAAAAAGCCGCGCACGGAAAGTCGCGCCGCCAGCTTGATCAGCGGCAGGTGCACCAGCACGATCTGGGCGATCACCCCCAGCACCACGCAAAGCGCCAGCATGCCGATGTTGGTGAAGACGGCCACGCCGTTTTCCGCCACCGCACCGGCAATCAGCGCCATGACGCCCAACGGCGTGACTTCCATCACCAGCGTGACGAGGTGGAACAGCACCCGCCCTGCCGCTTGCAGCAAGGCCGCGACCGGCTTGCCCGGCTCGCCCGCCAGCACCGTGCTGAAGCCGAAGGCCATGGCAAAAAAGATGATCGCCAGCATGTCGCCATCGGCGAGCGACTGGACGATGTTGACCGGGACGATGCCCATGAGCTGGTCGTGGACCGACTTGGGCGTGCCCAGCGCATGGGCCTGCGCATTGCCGATGGCCGCTCCCGCCCCCGGTTCGACCAGCAGGCCGACGATCATGCCGATGCTCACCGCGCAGGCCGTGGTCGCCGCGAAGAGCAGCACCGTGCGCGCGCCCACCGCCCCCAGCTTGCGCGGGTCGGCCAGCGCGGTCACCCCCGAGGCGATGCTGACAAAGACGATCGGCACCACCAGCATGCGGATCAGCCGCACGAACAGTTCGCCGATCCAGCCGATCCACGGTGTCGCCGCCGGCCAGAACAGCCCTATCGCTACGCCGCAGGCCAGCCCGATCATCACCCGCCGCCACAGCGGCACGCCTAACCAGCTACGAAACAGGGCTTTCATCAAGACTCCAATGCGTGACCCGCGACCCTTGGTAATTAGCCCGCAGTGCCCCGAGGCGCGGCTTCAAGTCCGCCCCAGAAACCACGTTCGGGCCCCAGCAGCATGCCACTTTCGCATGTCACCCCGCCTTGGCGATCCTGCGCGAGCCAGACCGGCCCGTCCAGATCGACGAAGGCACTGTCCGCAGCTATCACCAGCGCGGGCGCAATCGACAGCGAGGAACAGACCATGCAGCCGGTCATCCGCGTGAGCCCGCGCGCTCTGGCGGCTTCGGCCAGTTCCAGCGCGGCGGTCAGCCCGCCGGCCTTGTCGAGCTTGATATTGATCACGCGGTAGCCGTCGGGAAGGGTTTCGAGGTCCTCGGCAACATGCACGGATTCGTCCGCGGCAATCGGAATGGCCGAGAAGAACCCTGCCAGTTCCCCGTCCTCGCCCGCCGGCAGCGGCTGTTCGAGCAGGTCGACGCGCAGCTGCGCCATCAGCCCCTGCAGGTTCGCCACCTCGTCGATCGTCCAGCTCTCGTTGGGATCGACGATCAGGCGCGGGCGCGGCGCCATTTCCCGCACGGCGCGCAATTGCGCCGCAGGATCGCTGCGATCGACCTTGACCTTGATGAGCGGCACCCGTGCCAGTTCGCGGGCCGCCGCGCCCATGCGCTCGGGCGTGTCGAGGCCGACGGTCAGCGCCGTCGCCACCGGCGGCAACACCGCCGGCAGCCCCAGCGCGGCGCCGATGCCGGTGCCGGCCTGCTGCATCTCAAGATCCCACATCGCGCAGTCCAGCGCATTGCGGGCGGCGCCATAAGGCAGCAGTCGCAGCAGATCGGCCCGGGTCGCGCCCGCCTCCACCGCTCCGCGCAGCCCCTCGATGGCGGCACGGGTGGAATCCACGCTCTCGCCGTAACGGGGATAGGGCACGCATTCGCCGCGCCCGATCACACCGTTCTCTTCAAGCACGACGGTCACCACCTGGGCCTCGGTCTTGACCCCGCGCGAGATGCGGAACGGGCGCAGGAGCGGGAACGTCTCGGCAAGGACACTGAGGATGCGGGCCATGGCTCTGCTCAGGCCGCGCGCGCGAACGCCGGGTCCAGCACGGCATCGAGGATCGCCTCCACGCCCATGCGGTAAGGGTCGCTGCAAGGCAGGCCGGTCTCGGCCGAGACCTCGGCGCATAGCGCCAGCGCGGCCTCCTCCGCCATCGCCGAGGTGTTGAGCGCGATCCCGGCGATGCGCACGTCGGGGCTGGTCAGCCGCGCCACGGCCAGATTGGCGGCGATGCATTCGGCAAGGCCCGGCAGGGCGCGGCCGGCAAGGCCCCGCATCGAGGTCCGCGCGGGATCGTGGCACATCACCAGCACTTCGGGCTGGGCGCCGTGCAGCAGACCGGTGGAAACCCCGGCGAACGAGGGGTGGAACAGCGAGCCCTGCCCCTCGATCAGGTCCCAGCCACCGTCCTCGCGCGCCGGGGCGATCTGCTCGATCGCGCCCGAAATGAAGTCGGCCACGACGGCATCGAGCGGCACGCCGCTGCCCGCGATCAGGATGCCGGTCTGCCCGGTTGCGCGGAAGTCCGCCGCGATCCCGCGCCGTTCCATCGCCCGGGCGAGGCACAAGGTGGTGTACATCTTGCCGACCGAGCAATCCGTGCCCACGGTCAGCAGGCGGTGGCCGGCACGGGGGCGGCCATTGCCGACCGGAATGCCGGGCCGGGGATCCCGCACGTCATGCAGGCTGCGCCCGGTGCGGGCCGCGGTCTCGACCAGCCGCGGTTCGTCCTTGAGGCGGCTGTGCAGGCCCGAGGCGACGTCGAGCCCGGCTTCCATCGCCGCGATCGAATCCGCGATCAGGTCCTCGCCCAGCGTGCCGCCGGCATTGGCGATGCCGAGCACCAGCGTGCGAGCGCCCGCGCGCACCGCCTCGGCAAAGTCCATCCGTGCGAGGCCGAGGGTGAGCGGACAATCGTCGTGGCGGAATTCCCCCACGCAAATGTCGGGCCGGAACACCGCAAGGCCCCGCGAGGTCTTGATTCCGATGTCATCGCTGGAGTGGCCAAGGTAGAGAAGATAGGGCGTTGCAATCATGTGGCTTTCGCTCTGCTTTTGCGTCTTGCCCCTCTTCTATCGAATGGCTCGCCAAGCCCCCAATATCCAACGCCACGGACCCTATAGAACCGGGTTATAGTTCTTCGATCACCTCGCTCAGCATCTGCAGGAAATCCGCCGCCGCACGTGAAGGCGGGCGGTCCTGCAGGTAGACGGCGTTGATGTCGAACGTCAGCGCCGGTTGCAGCGGGCGGCTCGCAAGGCCGGGCTCGCTCCAGGCGGCGGCGGTGAAGTTGTCGACGATTGCCATGCCCACCCCGGCCCGCACCAGCGCCGCCGCCACATAGTAGGTGCGCGCCGAGACCACCTCGTCGAGCACGACATCGAGCCGCCCCAGTTCGCTGGCCAGCATCTGCCCGATCGGCCCGCTCTGCACCGGCGAGATGAACTTGTGGTCGCACAGTTCGTTGAGGTGCAGCCGCGAGGGGGCATTGGGAATATCCTCCTCGCGGAACAGCACGACAAGTTCGCCCTCGCCGATCACCTGATGGGCAACCGGCGCGGCGGGCGGCACCTCGAAGCTGATCGCGATGTCGGTTTCCTGCTCGTAGAGCTTGCGCACCATCTCGTCGTGGTGGAGCGTCTGCAGGTCGAACAGGATGTCCTCGTGCCCGCCCATGAACCGCGCCACCGCATCGGGCAGCGCGCCGAGCCCCAGCGAGGGCAGCGCGGAAATGCGCAGCAGGCTGCCGCGCCCCTGCCGCATGTTGTGGCAGGCGTGGCGTAGCGAGCGCACCCGTTCCTGGATCTCGGTCACTTCGTCGAACAGTGCGCGCGCTTCCTGGGTCGGGATCAGGCGGCCCTTGGCACGCTCGAACAAGGGCATGCCGATCGACTTTTCGGCATGGCGCAGGACCTTTGTGACCGAGGGCTGCGACACGCCGAGCGAACGCGCCGCCGCGCTGACCGTGCCGTGAAGGTAGACGGCGTGGAAGACTTCGATCTGGCGCAGGTTCATCAAACGGGCCTTGCAACTGGGTATGAAGAGCGCGGGGCTACGGGCGCACCGAAGCCTCGCGCAGGTCCGGCACTATAGGCAAGGCCCTGCGGGTGGACAGCCATGCATTGCGGCTATGGTCAGAAAAAGTCGAAGAACTGGACTGACTTGACGAATTGCCTGATGAGTTGAGCACGTTTCGGCGCAGTTCGCCTTGCCTCGGCGGGCGGCGCCATGAGGTCGCGTCAAACAGATTGGAACAGCCCATGCCCCCTTCCCTGCGCGCTGCGCGTCCGTGTCACCTGCTGTTCCGGCTCATGGCCACCGGTTCGCTGCTGGCCATCGGATCGGGAGCGGGAGCGGGAGCCCCCGCCGAATACGACGTCGTCATCCACGGCGGCACGATCTACGACGGCAGTGAGGCCAGGCCCTTTGTCGGCGATGTCGCGCTGACAGGAGACAAGATCGCCTATGTCGGGCCCAAGGCGCCCGGCAAGGGAGCCCGCACCATCGAGGCGAAAGGCATGATCGTCACGCCCGGCTTCATCGATGCCCACACCCATGCCGACGTCTTCATTCGCTCCGCCGATCCGGCCCAGCGCGTCAATGCCGCCTGGCTGGACCAGGGCGTCTCCACGGTGATGATCGGCGTTGACGGCGGCGGCACGCCCGATGTGGCGGACGATGCCCGCAAGCTGGAAGCATCGGGCATAGGCACCAATGCCGTGCCGTTTGTCGGTTTCGGCGCGGTGCGCCAGCGGGTGCTGGGCGAAGATGCCCGCGCGCCCGACGGCGCCGAACTCGCGCGGATGAAGGCGCTTGTCGCCAAGGCCATGTGCGAGGGCGCGACCGGCCTTTCCGCCGGGCTGTTCTACGCCCCGCAAAGTTTTGCGAAGACCGAGGAAGTGATCGCCGTCGCCCGCGAGGCGGCCGTGCGCGGCGGCCTCTACGACACCCACCAGCGCGACGAATCGAGCTATTCCATCGGCCTGCTCGGCTCGGTGGACGAAGTGCTGCGGATCGGGCGCGAGGCCGGGATGCCGGTCCACTTCGCGCATATCAAGGCGCTGGGCGTGGACGTCCAGGGCGAGGCGGCGGCCGTGATCGCGCGGATCGACAAGGCCCGCGCCGCGGGACAGGACGTCACCGCCGACCAGTATCCCTGGCTTGCCTCGGGATCGAGCCTCGATGCCTCGCTCCTGCCGCGCTGGTCGGTCGATGGCGGCGACAAGGCGCTGCTCGCCCGGCTCGACGATCCGGCGACCGCAGCCCGCATTCGCACCGAGATGGTCGAGAACCTGCGCCGCCGCGGCGGCGCGCCCTCGCTGCTGCTGACCGCGCAGGGGTATCCCTGGACCGGCAAGACGCTGGAACAGATGGCCGCCGAATGGAAGATCGATCCGATCGAGGCCGCCCTGAAGATCATCCGCCAGAGCGCCGAAAAGGGCGGCGGCGGCACCGACGTCGCCTCGTTCAACATGGCCGAAAGCGATGTCGAACTGTTCATGAAGCAGCCGTGGATCGTGACCTCCTCGGACGGTTCCAACGGCCACCCGCGCATGTACGCGACCTTCCCCGAAAAGTACGTGAAGTATGTGAAGCAGCGCAAGACCATCGATCTGGCAACGTTCGTGCGCCAATCCACCGGGCGCGTCGCGGATATCTACAGGCTGGATCATCGCGGCTACCTGAAGGCCGGCAATTTCGCGGACGTGCTGGTGTTCTCCCCCGATCGCTTCGCGCCCCGCGCTGACTACGTCCACCCCCGCGAACTCAGCACCGGCGTCAAGGCACTGTTCGTCAACGGCAAGCTCGCCGTATCCGACAGCCAGGCCACCGGCACCACCGCCGGGCGCGTGCTGCTGCGCACCGCGCCAAAGGACTGTCCGGCACGGTAACGGACGCAATTGGGAAACACGCCAAAGCCTGCTCCGGACACGATGGCGTTTCGGTAATCTCGAAGCAGTCCTGACGTTCGGTGCATCAATAGAAACATACAATCCAAGTTGCAGCTAGACTTCGACACCGCTAGCTGTTGCTTATGAATAACACAGGCGGCGCTCTGAAGCAGATAATGTACGTCAGCGTATTCGCATTGGCGGCTTGCGCCTCGACGATGGCAGACGCCAGAACAAGCAGCACGCTGCCGGATATGACCACAGCCCTGCGCGAACAGCATGTGGAGAGCGCGTCGGTCGCCGTGATCCGCAAGGGGCGGATCGTCTCGACCGGGGCTTGGGGCATGGCAGGGCCGGGCCGCGCGGCGAGCGCCTCCACGCCCTACAATCTCGCGTCGCTGACCAAGCCGCTGACGGCAGAGGTCATCCTGCGGCTGGTGTCGGCCGGCAAGCTGTCGCTCGACGAACCGATGGATCGCTACTGGAGCGATCCCGACCTGTCGCGCGATCCGCGGCGGACGAAGCTGACGGTCCGCATGGCGCTGAGCCACCGCACCGGTTTGCCGAACTGGCGCGATGCAACGGGGCTGGCCTTCGATCACGATCCCGACACGACCACCAGCTATTCGGGCGAGGGGTATCAATATGCAGCCCGCTACGCCGAGCATCGCACCGGACAGTCGTTCGAGACGCTTGCGGGCCACTGGCTGTTTACCCCCGCCCACATGCGCGCCTCGGGCTATGTCTCGGCGCAAGGCGCCACGGAGCCGATCGCCGTGCCCTACGACGACGCGGGCAAGCCGCTGCCGGTCGAGCCGGTGACGCGCTACAACGCTGCCGATCTGGCGCACGCGACGGCGCGCGACTATGCGCACTTCCTCATCGATGCCCGCAACGACCGGGGGCTGGTCGCATCTGTCTCGGCACAGCGCAGCAAATCGCAGGCCGACCTTACGCCCGAGATATGTGCCGGAACGAAAGCGGCCACGTGTCCACCCTGGACCGGCTTCGGCCTCGGCTGGCAGCTCCTCGGCTTTCCCGATGGCACGACGATGCTCCACACCGGCAAGGATGCCGGAGCCTTCACATTTGCCGCGATCGACCGCGTGAGCGGTGACGGGATCGTCATCCTGACCAACAGCGATAACGGCTGGCGGATCATCCTGCCCGTCCTTGAGCGCACCGGCAGCGATCCGAAGCTCATCGCCTTCCTTCGCGGCCAGATGAACTGACGTGACCCAAAGCATCGGCCACCACCATGGCCGTTGCCGCCGCGCGCGAGGAAGGCGAACACCGCTTTTGTGAACTGGCGGCAGGACGATGCGAAACGGCCTGGACCGTAACCGCATGAGCGCCAGCTATCGCCGCCCCCCGGCTTCGAGCCTGCCGGCGCCACGCATGCCGCCGCGGCGGGTCTCTACGCGCACATCAAAAAAGCACCGGCCGGCGATGCTCTCGCCGACCGGTGCTTTGCGACCCCGAAGGCTCGGGAAATCGGTGGTAAAACGGCTGCCGGGCAGAGCCTGCGCTCGGCCCGGCAGGCCCGATCACTTCAGTTCGAAACGCACGCCCAGGCGGAACGAGCGGCCCAGCATGTCGCTGTAGGTGGTGTTCGCAGCCATGCCGCTTTCCGGCAGCAGCAGCGGCGAGGCATTGAACAGGTTCGTCACGTTGAGGAAGAACTCCGACTTGCCCAGCAGCGAATCCCCCAGCTTGATGGTGGCATTGGCATCCACGTAGAACGTGCCGGAGACATGGTTGTCGTCGATCGTCGAGACCAGCGTGGTCGAGGCCGGGCAGCTGGAGGTGCACTCGGTATAGCTGGCGCTGTAGCGGCCCGAACTGATGCCGCGCGCGGTGCCGGTCAGGCTGAACGTCGGCGTGTCGTAAGTGGCCGAGAAGCGGTAGATCCAGCTCGGCGGACCGTAGCCGCCGTTGGTTCCCGCGGTATCGAGCGGCGTGGTGATGCCGTCGTTGACCACGTTGTCGATATAATGCGTCGCCAGCGCCCGCAGCGAGATCGCCCCGTCGCCGAGCGGGCGGCGATAGCCAAGCTCGAAGTCGATGCCGCGCGTGGTGATCCGGTTGAAGTTGAACGGGCTGGCCGTGAACAGGTAATCGCGCTGGCCGCTCGGGTCAGGGGTATAACCTGCACAGAAGTCGGTATGGCCCTCGATGCAGCGGTTGTAGATGTCCTGCGAGTAGTACTGGCTGATCGCGTCCTTGAGCTTGATCTGGAACCAGTCGGCCGAGAACGACAGGCCCGGCAGGAAGCGCGGCGTCAGCACGCCGCCGATCACGGTCGAATCCGCCTTTTCGGGCTTCAGGTTGGGATTGCCGGTGGTCGTCTCGAGGAAGGTGTAGACGGTGCCGGTGTTGGGATCGGTCAGCGTATTGGTGCGCGAGGTGCCCGCCGCATAGAGTTCGGACAGGTTGGGCGCACGAATATCGCGCGACTGGGTGACGCGCAGGCGGAAGTCGGGGATCGGCTGCCAGGTGGCGCCCGCCTTCCAGGTGGTCACGTAGCCCGAGGTCGAATAGTCGGTGGCGCGCACGGCGCCGTTGAATTCGAGGCCGAGGCCCAGCGGCACCACGGTTTCAAGGTAGGCTTCCTTGACGTTGTAGCTGCCGAAGGTGGGCAGGAAGTTGCCGACCGACCAGCCGCTCTGGTACTCGGTGGGAACGTAGCCGGAGACTTCCTCGCGCCGGTATTCGCCGCCGATGGCAAGGCTGACGTCGCCCGCCCAGGTGGCGAACGGGGTGACCGAGAGGTTCACGCCCGCGGTGGTCTGCTCCAGCTTCTGGTTGCGATAGGGATCGCCGAGGATATAGTCGGCCATCTCCTGCGTCATCACCCCGGTGCCCAGCCAGTTGACCGGCACGCAGCCGTTGGTCGGGTCGGTGAGCGTCGAACGGCAGACGATGTTGCCCGAGCTGTCGAACACCGCGTCCGACGCCAGCGTCGTCTTTGCGGTATTCATGATGTTGCGCATCTTCTCGTGGGTATGCGTCACGCCGTACTGGCCATAGGCGCTCCACACCGCCGACTTGCCGAACATCTCGAACTCGCCCTCGGCGCCGAGGGCGTAGCGCTGGACGTCACGCTGGTTGTTGGTGACGCGGTAGGGCAGGTCGGACGCCGTGGTGCCGAGCGATACCGAGGTCACGCCCGCCAGCGCATCGGCGCCCAGCGCATTGATCAGATAGGCATTGCTGGCCGAGAGCGTGCGCGCCGAGGAGAGCTGCGGCCCGGCGTTGAACATCGAACGCGTCCAGCTGTACGAGGCCTCGCCCCAGACGGAGATCCAGTCCGCCACGTCGTAGCTGACGCGGCCGTAGACGTTGCGGCGGTCATCCTCGGCGCCAAGGCCGATGTTGCGGCCGTTGTCCGCCAGGGCCCAGTCGCCGCCGACAGACACCGACGAGGTCGACAGCGAACCGTAGTCATAGTGGTTCACCGAGCCGCCTTCGCCGAAGTAGATGCCGCGCAGCGAATTGGCCGTGGTGCCCGAGGACGAGTTGATGATGCCGCCCGGCAGCGCATTGTTGGTGCCGCCCGGCGAGACCGTGATGTAACGCGGCAATCCGTTGGTGGCGGTATAGTCCGGGTTGGCGATGATGCGATCGCCATGCGCGTTCCACTTGCGCGAGGTCTTGAAGATGCCGTCGGTGTGGGCGTACTCGCCGCTCAGCAGGACATGGCCGCGCCCGCCGCCGAACGAGAAGCCGCCCGCGGCCTGGAACGAGTAGTTCGCGCCGTCGCCGTACTGGGTGATGCCGGTATCGGCGCTGAGCTTGAGGCCTTCGTACTTCTTGTCGAGCACGAAGTTGACGACGCCGGCCACCGCGTCCGAGCCATAGGCCGCCGAGGCGCCGCCGGTGACGACTTCCACGCTCTTCACCAACTGCTGCGGGAAGGTGTTGATGTCGACCAGGCCGGTCACGCTCGAACCGACCGAGCGGCGACCGTCCAGCAGGACCAGGGTGCGGATCTCGCCCATGTTGCGCAAGTTGAGCGCGTTGATCCCGGCAAGGCCCGAACTCAGCGCCAGGCGCGAGTTCGACGGACGGGTGCTGCCCGCAAGCGCCGGAAGCTGGTTGACGAAGTCCGCCAGGTTGTTCGACGGCGACTGGTTCTGGATGTCTTCCTTGGTCATCACCGTCAGCGGGGTCGGCGATTCAAAGCCCTGGCGGGCAATGCGCGAACCGGTGACGATGACGACGTTTTCCTCTTTCGCCTTCTCCGCATCCGGCGCGGCGGTGTCCTGCGCGAAAGCCGGTGCGCACCAGGCGCTTGCCGTCATGCCCAATGCCGCACCCATGGCGAGACGGGACACAGTGACCTTGTTGACTCGTATCAGATCGAACATCGAAACCCCCCTATGACGCCGGACGCCCGGCAGCATGCCAACCCACGTGACGGGTCATCGCAATGCCGCTCGGTGCCGGTCAGGCCGTATTCAAACTTCATGCGCGCCGCCCGGTGCGAACGGCGCCGTTATCTTCCCAGTCCCCTCTCCGGACGACCTTGCGCGACAGTCCCTCATGGCCTGTTCGCGCGGCCTGATTGATGGGAAAACACCACCACCGCAGTGGTCGATGACATTTTCAAGTCAGGACGGTACAGGCCCGGACCTGCGGGTCAATAGCCGGGCCTTTCCATGACTTAGCAAAGGTATAGCCGGAGGGCATGGAGACTGAAATCTCCCCGCGGATACGGGCTTTCATGGGGCTGTGGCGGCGGCCGGAGGCCGAATTGGCAGGGGATAACCACAGGCTATGCCCTTCCTGCGCCAAACTATGCGCGCAAACCGGCTGGGCGGGTTAGGGTCCGGACTCCAAAGCAAAAATCCCGGAAACCCGTGCGAATGATGCAGCGACGCGCCCTGCTGATGGCCTCCGCCGCCCTTGTGGCCCTCTCCTCGATCGGGCTTGCCCGGGCGGCCCCGCAGGTGCGCGGGACACGGCGCAAGGCGGTGCTTGCCGGCGCCCGCGCGCCCATCGACATCCGCGAGGACCGCATGGGCATCGCCCATGTCCAGGCCCGCTCCCGCCACGACGCCTTCTTCGCGCAAGGCTATCTGGTCGCCCGCGACCGCCTGTTCCAGCTCGATTTCGACAATCGGCGCGAGCTTGGGCGGCTGGCCGAAGTGTTCGGCCCGAAATTCGCGGAAGCGGACCGCGCCGCCCGCCATTTCCACTATCGCGGCGACCTTTCCGCCGAACTCGCCGCCCTGCCCGCCGAGGTCGTCGACTGCGCGCGCGGCTATGTCGCCGGGATCAACGCGCGGATCGCCGAGACCGAGGCCGAGCCCGCGCTGCTGCCTGCCGAATATGCGATCACCGGAATGCGCCCCTTGCGCTGGTCCATCGAGGACATGCTGCGTACGCGCGGGGCCGGGGCGGGCGATGCCGACGACGAGGTGCGCCGCGCCATGCTGCAGGCGCGGGGACAGCTCGACCTCGACCACTACATGGACCCGCTGCGCCCGGCCTGGTCGTTCACCGTGCCCGAAGGTCTCGACTGCGCGGCGGTCTCGGTTGCCGACCTCGGCTTCCTGCGGAATGTCGGCAAGCCGCTGCCCTTCGAGCAGGCCGAACTCGCGCGCTGGGACCGGGACGTGAGCCGCAACGACCATGCCGCGCAGGGCAGCAATGCCTGGACCATCGCCGGATCGCGCAGCGCCACCGGACGGCCGATCCTCGCCAACGATCCGCACCTCGCGATCGGCGGGGCGAGCCCGCGCCACATGATCCACCTGAGCGCGCCGGGGCTCGACGTGATCGGCGCCGGTTATCCCGGCCTGCCCGGGATCATGCAGGGCCATACCGACCGCTTCGCGTTCGGCCGCACCAACTTCCACATCGACCAGACCGACCTCTTCGTGCTGCGCACCCGGCCGGAAGATCCCGAACAGTACTGGCATGAGGGCAAATGGAAGCGCTTCGAAACCTACGAGGAGACGATCGCGGTCAAGGGCGAGCCCGCGCAGAGGGTGACGCTCCGCTATGCCGCGGGGCGCCCGGTGGTGGCGCAGGATCCGCAGCATGGGCGGGCCATCGCGCTCGCCACCACCGCGATGCTGCCCGGCGCCAACATGCAGTTCGCGATCATCGCCCTCAATCTCGCCACCGACTGGGACAGCTTGCGCGAAGCGGCAAGGTTGCATGTCTCACCGACCAACCTCCACTATGCCGACATCGAGGGCAACACCGGCTGGCAGGCGATCGGCTTCACGCCCAGGCGCCCGCGCCATGACGGCCTGTTCCCCGCCCCCGGCGACGGCTCGTTCGACTGGACCGGCATCCTCCCGGTCGAGGACATGCCCAGCCTCTACAATCCCGAGCAGGGCTGGATCGCCTCGGCCAATGCCATGAACCTGCCGGCGGACTATCCCTATCGCGAGCGGATCATCAGCTTTTCCTGGAGCGATCCCTTCCGCCACGACCGGATCGCCGAAGTGTTGCGCGCGCCCGGCCCCCACTCCATCGAGGAAAGCGTCGCGCTCCAGCACGACGTGCAATCGCTGCCCGCGCGGGCGCTGCGCAAGCTGCTGCCGCCGCGCCCCTCCCCCGCCGCGGTGCCTGCCGCCGCGCTGCTACAGGGCTGGGACGGCAGGATCGGCGCGGAGAGCGGCGCGGCGCTGCTCTACGAACTCGTCGTGCCTGAACTTTCGGACCGCTTCCGCAAGGCCGTGATCCCCGCCGACGCGCGCGACCTCCTCACCTCGGTCAACCTTTCGGAGATGCTCCATGCCCTCGCCCTGCCCGACCCGCGCCTTGGCGCCGATCCGGCGGCGGCGCGCGACGCGCTGGTCGATGCCGCGCTGGCGGCGGGCTGGGCAAAGGCCGAGCAACTGGCCGGGAGCGATCCCGCGCAGTGGCGCTGGGGCGACCTGCACCGCGTCACCCTGCGCCATCCGCTGGCCGACATTCCGGCCATCGCCGCGGCCTATCCTCCGATTTCGGGAGGCCGTTCGGGCGGCGACGGGACAACCGTAATGGCGCGCGGCTTCAATGCGAAACAGGGTTACACCGTGCGCCACGGTGCCAGCTACCTGATGGTCGCCGATGTCGGAGACTGGGACAACACGCGTTTCCTGCTGCTGCCGGGCCAGTCCGCCGATCCCGCCTCGCCGCATTACCGGGACTTCTACCAGCCATGGCTCTCAGGCGAGATGCAGAAGCTGCCCTTCTCCGCCGAAGCCGTGCGCGCCGCGACCATCAGCCGCCTGCAGATCGTTCCGGCCTAAGGGTCTGCCCGCCCTGAGCGGCCTAGTAAGCCGCCGCGATCGCCAGCAGCGCCTTGTCCATCGCCGCGGTCGCCTCGCCGTCACGCTCGTCCGGTACGTCATTGGCGATCGTCGAGAACACCAGCGTCTGCCCCCGCGCGGTGACCAGATAGCCGGACAGCGCGCGCGAGGCGTTGAGCGAGCCGGTCTTGGCAAACAGCTTGCCGCCGAGCGGCGTGTCGCGGAACCGGCCGCGCAAGGTGCCGTCGACGCCGCCCACCGGCAGCGTCTCGCGCCAGGCCATGCCCCAGGGCTGGCGCACCGCCCAGCCGAGCAGCGTCACCGCCGCACGCGGGGAGATCCGGTTGTAACTCGACATGCCCGAGCCGTCAGCGAAAAAGTACCCCTCCTGCGGCACCCCGGCCTCGGCCATGACCTTGCGCAGCACGGCCTGCCCATCGGCGATCGAACCGCTGCCTGCCACGCGCCCGACCCGGCGCAGCATCAGTTCGGCATGGAGGTTCTGGCTGAGCTTGTTGATGATGCGCATGTCCTCGGCCAGCGGCAACGGCGGCAGCTGCGCCAGCATCGCCGGCGGCCCGGCGGCGGCGGGATCGGCCTGCGGCGCACGGTGGCGCGCCCGCACCTGCCCGCCCACCCGAACCCCGCGCGCTTCGAGCAACTGGCGGAACCGCCAGGCCGTCCAGCGCGCCGGATCGTCGATCCCCAGATGTAGCGTCACCGCTGCGGCCTCCGCCCCGATCGTTCCGGTCAGCACCAGCACGTCGCTCATCGGCAAGCGTGAAACCTCCAGCGTGTTGCCGCTGCCGGGCACCGTCTTCACGCCGTTCTCGACCCTGTAGAATGCCGCAGGACCGACCCCAGCCGGCTGCCCCACCGCAGCCGGCGTGATGGTGACCGCCACTTCGTTGTCGTCCAGCGTCAGCGCGGAAATGCCGGTGCCGTAGCGCGAGGGGATGTTGTTCCAGCTCATCCCCGGGCTCCAGCGCTCGTCCGCAAACCAGGTATCGTCGCCGATGACGTCGTGTACCTTGCGGGTCCGGGCGGCCACGGCATCGGCCAGCGTCGCCAGGCAATCGCGCGTGCAGTCCTCCGCGCTCGAGAGCCGGGCATCGCCGCGCCCGAACAGCGCCGCATCCGGGGCACCGTGTCCCGACGATTCCAGCGCCACCCCGGTCCCTTGCGCCGCCGCATCGAGCGCGGCCAGACCGGCGTAAGCGGTGATGGTGGTGAAGACCTTGGTGTTGGAGGCGGGCATGAACCGTTGGTCCTGCGCGATGGCCAGCAGTTCCCGGCCCTCCAGCGTGGTGACGAGAATGCCGTAGCGGGTTCCCGCAGGCCCTGACGCCAGCGCTTTCTCCACGGCATCGCGCACTTTGGGGTCCTGCGCTGCGACAGGCAAAGAGGACGAGGCCACCGCCGCTTGCGCCGCGACCGGCGATGTCTCGGCCGCAGCGGCGTGAACGGGGGCCGCGAGCGCGGCGAGCGGCAGGAACGGGAACAACAACGATCGCATCAGGAACCTCGGTAGAACCGAACCTGGCCCAGTTCCAGCCAGGCCGTGCCGCCCGGCGTACCGGAAAGCTGGAACCGCAAGGCGCGCAGGGCGGCCAGGTCGAGCTGCGGCGCCTGGCCCTCGGCGCCCGGCGCACCGGCAAAGGCCGAGAACGGCAGGCGCACTTCGGCCGCCCCTTCATGCGCGGAAAACGGCGCCGCGAACCAGTGCCCCGCATCGAGGCCGTAGCTTTCCAGCCGCAAGCGATAGTCCCCCGCCCCCTTCACCGTGAAGGCGACGCCGGTGAACCCGCGCGCATCGGCCAGATCGATGGCACCGCGCGTCAGCGGCAACACCAGTTCGGCAAACGGCCGGGGCGCCGCACCGAACTGCGCGGCCATGAACACCGGGCGCTCGCCCTCCGGTCCGGTTTCGGGATGGACAAAGGTGATATGGCTGTGGTCGGCTCCGGAATCGGTGGCGTCGACCGGCAGGGTGTCGAGATCGGTACGCCCGTCGGCGCGCGTGCCGGTCCAGATCGGCCCGGCCATGCGCACGGTCGGCAGCGGCGTCATGGCCGGGCTGGCGAGTTCGCCGCGCAATTTGCCCAGCGGGGCTTCGCGCCCCGAGACCCAGACCCGCGCAACCTTCCAGATGTCCTCGATGGTCTCGTCGGGGCGGCCATCGACCAGCACCAGGTCGGCGCGCATGCCCGGCGCGATCGTGCCGTGGTCCTTGGCCTGCCCCATGATCGCCGCGCTGGTGCGGGTCGCGGCGACAAGCACTTCGGCAGGGGTGAAACCGAGGCGGGTATAGAGCACCATCTCGCGGATCGCGGCGGGGCCGTGATAGACGCCGCCGATACCCGAATCCGTGCCGATGCCGATCGGGATGCCGGCGGCGTGCATGGCCTTCAAGTTGCCCTGCAGCATCGCCCAGCGCCGCGCATCGTAGGCAGCGACAGCGCCCGCGCCGTCCTCACCCGCTTCCTCGTGCTTGGGCTCGTGTTCGGCCTCGGCGCGCTGCGCGTTCTCGTGGGCCTGCTCGGGCGGAGAGAGGCTCGCCCATTCGGCAGGCGAAAAGGCACGGGTCTGCTGCGGTTCGTAGACCACCATGGTCGAGACATAGGCGGTGCCGCGCGCCTTCATCCGCGCGATCAGGTCGGCATCGACCGGCGCGTCGCCGACCCCGTGAACCACGGAATCAACCCCCGCCGCCGCCGCGATCCTGGCCCCGTCCAGCGTCACCGTATGGGTCACCACGGGAATGCCCGCCTTGTGCGCATCGCCGACGATGGCGGCGAGCGTTTCCTCGTTCATCGAATTGAGGTCGCCGCCCCGGCCATAACGCCAGCCGTCGGTGAAGACCTTGATCTCGTCCGGCCGGTAGGGCAGCGCCCTGGCCATCACCCCATGCGCGGCGCGCGGGGTGGAGGCCTTCATCGTGAAGAAGTCGCCCCAGCCATATTCGGTGCCGTGGCCGCCCGGCACGCCGGTACGGATCGCGAGGTTGAGATGGGGCGCCCAGATGCCGCCGGGCTGGCGGACCATCGCCCGGATCGGTTGCAGCATCTCGGCCGAGACCGAGTAGTCGTTGACCGTGGTGATCCCGCGCACGAGATAGCCGGCATAGGCCTTGCCGAGGTCCTCCGGCGCGGAATAGCCCGGCGAGCGCAAGTGCGTGTGGAGGTCGTGCAGGCCCGGCAGCAGCGTCTCCCCGTGGGCGTCGACGATGCGGCTGCCGCGCGGCGCCTTGAGGCCGGGGCCCACCGCAAGGATGCGATCCCCGCGCACCAGCACGTCGGCCTTGACCGCCGGAGCGCCGGTGCCGTCGAACACCCGCGCCCCCCGGATCAGCAGCGTGGCCTGCTCGTCGGCGGCGTTCAGGGCACTGGCCCCGGAAAGGGTCGCAAGACCGGCGATCAAGGCACAAAGGGCAGGCAGGCGGCGCATTATCGGCGCTCCTTCAGGTTGCGGTCGAAAAATCCGGCCATTGCCCGGTAGCTCGTCAACCAGTTGGCATAACGGAAGAAATCATGGCGTTCATTCGGAATCGCGAGTTCCTCGAACGGCACGCCGCGCGCGGTCAGTTCGCGGGCGAGCAGCAACGACTGGCCGAAATCGACATTGCCGTCATCGTCGCCGTGGACGATCAGCACCGGGGAGCGCCAGCGCTCGATCGCCCCCATCGGCGAGGACTGCCACTGCAACCGCTGCTGCGCCAGCACCGCGTCGGGCGCGAAGGTCCGATCGACGGGGCGCACCATCTGGTGCACGCCGTGAAAGTCCGCCCCCGCCTTGAACAGGCCGCTGTCGCGCGCCAACGCCAGCGCGGTGAGATAGCCGCCCCAGCTACCGCCCCAGATACCCACGCGCTCGCCATCGACGCCGGCTTGCGCGGCCAGCCACTGACCGCCGGCCAGCACGTCGCGGTATTCCGAAGCGCCGCCCCGCGCGGTCTCGGGCGCCTCGCGGAAAGCGCGGCCATAGTTGGTGCCGCTGCGGTAATTGACCGAAAGCACCGTGTAGCCCGCCGCCGCAAAGGCCTGGTTCTGCACATAGGCGTTGTTGTAGTAGTACATCGTCGAGAAGCCCGGCAGCATCTGCCGGCGCGGCCCCCCGTGGACAAAGACCAGCGCCGGGTGCTTGCCGGCGCCCTTCGCGCGGAACAGCTGGCCATGGACCTTGACCCCGTCCGCCGCGGTGAAGACCACGACTTCGGGCCGCTGGAAACCACGGGCGGAGGCGACCGGGCCGAGCGCTTTCATGCCTTCCACCGCGACCGGATAGGCCGGGTGGGTGGCGTCCGTCACCGTCGCGGCCAGGGTATTGCCGCCGTAGACCGGGAAAAAGGCGAAGCGGTCCGGCGCCGTCAGCCGCTGCGGCTTGCCGCCGGCGATGCCCACCCGCCAGATCTGCCGCGCGTCGAGATCGCCGGGATTGGCCGAGTAGACCAGCGAGCGGCCATCGGGCGAAGGACGGAAATTCTCCACTTCGTTGGCATCGGGGGTGAGGTCGCGCGCGAGGCCGCTGCCGTCGGCCGCCACGCTCCAGACGTGCAGCCAGCCGCTGCGCTCGGAAGGAAACAGCAAGTGCCCGGTCGGCGTCCAGAACAGGTTGCGCCCGCGCGTGCCGTAGAACTGGCCGCCCTCGCCCTCCGGCGCGCTCCACACCGTGCGCACCGCGCCGGTAGCGACATCGGCGATGCGGACCGACCAGAACGAGGCGCGGCTGTCGGGCAGTTCGGCGGGCGGATCGCGCAGCTGGATGAAGGCCACCGAGCGCCCGTCCGGCGCAAACACCGGGTCGGCCGAGTGGCCCAGCGTCATGCCGAGATAGCGCAGGCTCCCCGCCGCAACGTCGAGCAGGCCGACCAGGCTGTGGCCGCTGCGCCATTCGCGAAACACCAGCAGGCGGCCATCGGGCGACCAGCCGAGATCGCCCACCGTCCCGCCGACCTTGGCCAGCCGGCGCGGCGATGCCCCCTGCGCCCAGAGGTTGATTTCGCCGTCGCGGGTATAGACAAGCTGCTGCCCGTCCGGGCTGAACACCGCGCCGTACCCCTCGCCGATCGCCACCGGCGCGTCGCTACCCTCGGTGCCGAGCACATAGAGCGTCTGGCGCGGGCCCTGCGGGAGCGTGCCGGTATTGGGCAGCTTGTCCTCGGGAAATTCGGCGTCGCCGCCGCGCACGAAGGCAAGGCGGGTGCCGTCCGGGCTGAACGCCAGACCCGAGATCTCGATGCCGTCATCCTCGCGGTAGGCCGTGCGCGCCCGGCCCGCCGTGCCCGGCCCGCCCAGCCAGACGTTGCGCACACCCGCCCGGTTCTCCACCCAGGCGAAGACCGGAGCCTTGGCCGCCCCGGTCAGCCCGCTGGCCAGCGGCAGCGACAGGTTGGCCTCCAGCATGTCCGGCGCGGCCGGCGCTTCGATGGAAACGGGCGCGGAGCTGGCCGCCAGCGCCGGCAAGGCGGCGGCGAGAGAGGCAAACGGCACCAGCAGCGCGGTCCCGAAGGCAAGAGATGAACGTGTCATGCAGCATGACTAGGGCGGCCCGGCGGCCCCGCGCAAGCGCCTGATTTTGCGCTCATACCCTGAGGTTATGTCCGTCCGCAGGCAGGGCATGACGGACAGGGCCCGCCGCCGGTTCAGCCGCGCCGGTCGAAGCCGCGCACCACCGCCTCGCCGGTTTCGGGGCGCAGCACAAAGATGCCGCTGTCGAAATGGCGGGTCGGGTGGACGCGGTTGGTCAGCAGCGTCCAGGCCAGGCCGCGCTCGAAATCGACCCAGAGGCCGGTTCCGGTAAAGCCGGTGTGCCCGATCGTCAGCGGCGAGCAGGCCTGCCCGCCCGACCATCCGGCAAACGGCAGTTCCCAGCCGCAGGTGCGATGCTCGTACTGCGCGGTGCGGATCTCCTCCAGCATCGCCGGCCCCAGCACCTCGCCGCGCAGCAGCGCCTCGGCAAAGCCCAGCACCCCGTCGACGGTGCCGAACAAGCCGGCATGGCCGGGACGCCCGCCGAGGGCGGCGGCGTTCTCGTCGTGAACCTCGCCCTTGAGGATGCGCCCGCGCCACATGCAGCGCTCGGTCGCCACCGCGGGGCCCGGCGGCGGGCCGTAGCAGAGCCCCTCCCCCAGCGGCCATTCGCCCTGCGGCCAGCGGTCGAGCGGCACGCCGGTGATCCGCTCGATGGCGATGCCCAGGAGGATGAAGTTGATGTCGGAATAGACCGGCGGACCATGGCGCCATTCGCGCTGGAGCACGAAGGCGCGCAGCCGCGCAGGGTCATCGCCATAGGTGTAGATCGGCTCGACCGCCGGGAAAAAGGTGCGATGCGCGAGGCAATCGCGGAACGTCAGCTGGCGTTCGGCGGCGCCGAGCGGGTCGTACTGGCGCAAGTCCGGAATGGCATCGGTGAGCGGCCGGTCGAGATCGAGCCTGCCCGCCTCGGCAAGCCTCAGGATCATCGTGGTCGTGGCGATGACCTTGGAGACCGAGGCGAGGTCGAACCAGTGCTCACGGGTGAGCGCCTCGGGCTCCGGCTCGCGCGCGGCCAGTCCGGCGAGGCGCACCGCGCGGGCGCCATCGGCGGTGACGAGCCCCAGAGCGGCGCCGGGTATCCGCCCGTCCGCGACATGGCGCGCGGCGGCGGCAAAGGCCTCGTCGCAGACGTCCTCGATCATGCCTCTTCTCCTTCTGGCACTTCGGCGCGGCGGGCACGGGCCCGCGCGATCACCGGCAGGAAGACCACCGCCGCAAGGCTGAGGCTGCCCGACAGCATGAAGAAACCGTCGTAGCCGATCCGCGTCTGGATCGCGCCGGCGGCACCGGCCAGCAGGCGCGGCAGCAGGAATGCAAAGCCCGACAGGAACGCATATTGCGTACCGGGATAGCGCGGGCTGACCAGCATCGAGAGGTAGACCACAAAGATCGCCCCGGCAAAGCCGTGGCCGAACTGGTCGATGCCCGCCGAGATGTAGAGCACCGCCGACGACGGCTCCTGCCACCACAGCCACACGAAGATCCAGTTGCTGATCGCCGAGGCCAGGGCCCCGATCGCCAGCGCCGCCGCCAGCCGCAGCCGCGCCGCCAGCAGTCCGCCCAGCGCCACGCCGGCCATGCTGCAGACCAGCGCCACCGCGCCGTCGGCCATGCTGATCTGTTCGAGCGAATAGCCTGCCGCATTCCACAAGGGGTGCGACAGGGTCAGCGTCAGCACGTCGCCCATGCGGTAGAACGAGACAAACGCCAGCACCGGCAGCACCGCATAGCCGTAACGCCAGAACAGCTCGACATAAGGCGCCAGCAGGCCGTTCATCGACCGGTCAGCCCCGGCCGGCAGGCGGCGGATGCGCGGCAGGAACAGCGCCAGCGCCGCGAAGGGCAACATCGCAATCCCCAGCACGATCGGCGTGACGTTGGTCTTCGAGGAAAAGCCCGCGCTGGCTGCCGCCGAAAGGATCGCCCAGCCGACCGCGGCCGTGGCCAGCGCGCTCAGCGTCAGGATCGCCGCGCTCGTCGCCAGCCCGCCCGCCAGCGCCGCCGAACGCCTGCCGCGCGCCTCGGGATCGGGGCGCATCGCGGCCAGGATCGGGAACGGCAGGAAGGCGGCGATGGCGATGATCAGGTAGGCCCAGGTCCAGTCCAGCCGCGCGGCGGCAAACACCGCCCCGCTGCCCGCCGCCACCATCGCGCCCCGATAGCCCCAGAGATTGGCGGCCACCACCGGCCCCTGTTCGGCCTGCGTCGGCGCCAGTTCGATGCGCCAGCCGTCGGCGGCGACTTCCAGCGTCGTTGTCCAGAAGGCGAGCAGGATGGCAAACAGCGCGGTCATCGGCAGGCTGGTGTCGCCGGAGGTCAGCGCCATGGCCACCATGGCCGTGAAGATGCCGAGCTGCGAAAGCATGATCCAGCCGCGCCGCCGCCCGAAAAAGCGGGAGAAGCCGGGAATGTCGTAGCGGTCCAGCAGCGGCGCCCAGGCGAACTTGAAGGTCGGCAGCAGCGCCACCCAGGCAAAGAAGCCGATGACGACGATGTCCACACCGTGCCGGGCAAGGCGCAGCGTGAGGACGGCGTTGAACATGTAGAAAGGCAGGCCCGCGGAAAATCCGAGCAACAGGTAAAGCGCCAGGATCCGCCGCGCCGGACCTGCTGTTGCGGCGGGGGCCGTTGCAGCCGGGGCCGCCTGCGCCTCTTCGCCTGTGCCATTCATTATTGTAACGTCCATCGTGCCTCCGCGATCCGCGGCGACACAAGGGCCTCGCCGGGCGCTTGTCAACGCCGCGAGCCGCTGCGAATGCGTTGGTTCACAGAATGATAGCCGCCGGTTATGGGTTCATGAGCGACCGGCGTTTCCCGCCGTGCCGGGGTTTTCTCCCGGGATCGCGCCTCACGCGCACATGATGCGGTCGCGACCGGCGCCTTTCGCCTCGTAGAGCGCCCGGTCGGCTTCGCTGAGGAACTGGGCCATCGTCCAGCCCTTGCGGTAGCGGGCGATCCCGCAACTGATGCTGGCGGTGACCGCCGGGCCGCCGTCGGGCAGCACGATCGGCGTGCGGCCGACCGCCGCGACCAGCCGGTTGCCGATCTCGCGCGCGGTATCCCAGCCGCAGCGCGGCATCAGCACCACGAACTCGTCGCCGCCCAGCCGTCCGACCGCATCGGTGGCCCGAACCTGCGAGGACAGCCGCGCGCCGATTTCCTGCAACACCGCATCGCCGGCCTGATGGCCGCGGTTGTCGTTGATCCGCTTGAAATGGTCCATGTCGATGAGCGCGATGCAGATATCGCCGCGCTCGTCCCCGGCAATCGCCGTGCCCAGCTTCTGGAGGAAACCGGCACGGTTGAGCAGGCCGGTCAGGTCGTCGGTCTGGGCATAGCGGACCAGCGCCAGTTCCTGCTGTTTGCGCGCGGTGATGTCGCGGATCGAGGCCAGCGTGCCGAGGAAGTTGCCGCGATCGTCCACGGTGGCGCGGAACGAGGCTTCCAGATGAAGGTCCGGCTTGTTGCACGGCTGGAACTCGGCAAGGTAGACCCCCTGCCGGTCCTCCCGCGCCTGCCGCGACGCTTCGACCAGCACCGCCGGATCGGCGGTCAGGCATTCGATCCCCTGCCCGATAAAGGCCTTGGGAACATCGCCCAGCAGCGACCGTGCCGCCCCCAGCGCGTAGCGACAGACGCCGCGCTCGTCGAAGCTGAGCAGCAGGTCGGGCGATTGCGAGGCCATCAGGCGCATGGCCCGCTCGCGTTCGGCAAGCGTCTGCAGCAGGCTCTGCTGCGCCGCGAGCGCGGCCCCCACCGGCAGTTCGCCCAGCAGCAGGCAGGCCAGGAAGAACTGGAAGAACAGCGCCTGGACCCGCGGATCGGACGAGGCGAGCGTGATCGGCCCGAGGTCGTGCATCGTGTAGAGCCCGCCGATGACCGCGGTGATCAGGATCGCCAGCTTGGTGCCCAGCGCCCCCACCCGGAAATTGGTGAGGGTGATCGGCATCGCCACCAGGAACAGGATCGGCAGCTGATGCGAACGGAACACGACGATGCAGGTCGCCGCCGTCAACAGCAGCACGCCGCCCATCTCCAGCCGCTGGAGGGGCGTCATTGCATAGATGCTCCTGCCGTAGTCCCCGCGAAACAGGGCATAGAGCAGCGGCGTGAAGATCAGCAGGCCCAGCGCATCGCTGGCATACCAGGTGGTCAGCGAGCGCAGGAACGGTTCATCGAACACCAGCACGGCGGTTCCCGCGCCAAGGAAGGCGCTGGCCAGCGGCGCCAGCAGCCCGGCCCAGAGGAACAGGCGAAACACGTTGGTGGGACGATGCAGGATGCCGCCTTCCTCGGTGCTGGCACGCAGGCCCAGGGCGGCGATCACCACCTCGACGATATTGGCGACCCCATAGAACAGCGGCGCCTCGATGGTGCCGCGGGTGACGAGGTTGGCCGCCGCATTGCCGATGAACCCGGCCACCAGGATCGCGCCCCAACGCCGCTTGGGCCGATCGAGCAGGAGGGCAAGCAGCACGGCATTGGCTGCCCACACGGTCGCGATGTCGCGGCCATTGCTGGTCAGGTGGATCGTGCCCGCTGCCAGCAGGAAATAACCGATGCCCGCAAGCAGACTGGTCAGCACCGTGCCCCTCACCATGCCGGACCACGATGGTGCGTGCCCATGATTCATTCCACCACTCTATTCGCACTTACGTTTGATTTATAGAGAGTTCCGCTCAGGCGGCAGTGGATCGGGGCGTTTTGCGCGGATCAGGCGTGATCGAACAGGGGAAACAGGCGCGCGGGCAGGCCGCCGCCGGTGACAAGCCAGGCATTGGCCTCCAGCAGCGGACGCAGCCGGTGCGACTGCTGGCCCGGCAGGACCTCCACCCGGGCATCGGCACCATAACCGCTCATCCGGGCCTTGAGCACGCGCGTCGGCCCGCTCTCGATCCAGCCGTCACCGGCCTTTGAAACCGGCAGCAGCGTGAGCGGTGCTTCCGCCTCGCGCCCCTGCAGGCCGCGCACCGCGTGGAGCAGGAAAAACCGCGCCGCGACCAGCGCCGCCGCCGGATTGCCGGGCAGGCCGAAGACCAGCGGCCCCGCCGCATGGGAGGCGAACAGCACCGGCTTGCCCGGGCGCATGTGGACGCCGTGGAAGTGGACCGCGCCGCCGCTGGCCTCGACCGCGCCGCGCACCAGGTCGCGCGCACCGACCGAGGCGCCGCCGGTGGTGACGATGATGTCCACCCCGCTTGCCCGGCACCCGGCGAGACATGCGCGCAAGTCCGCTTCATCGTCGGCGACATGATGGCGCTCCGTCAGGAGGCAGCCTGCCTCGGCCAGCAGGGCGGCGATCATCGGGCCGTTGGCGTCGATCACCGCGCCGCCGGCAGCCGTGCCGACCGGCGCCAGTTCCGCCCCGGTGGTGACCAGCGCGACGCGCGGCATCCGGCGCACCCGGACCTCGGCGATCCCGAAGCTGCACAGCGCGCCGACAATCGCCGGGTTCACCCGCAGCCCGGCGGGCGCGATGCATTCGCCGCAGCGGGCATCCTCGCCCCGGCTGCGGATGTTGAGGTTGTCCGCAAGCGGCTCGGCCAGCAGGAGCGAGGCGCCCGCGATCCTGGCCCGTTCCTGTACCAGTACCGCCGCCGCGCCGGGCGGGATTTCGGCGCCGGTATAGATCGGCCGCGCCGCGCCGCACGCGAGCGGCTCGGCCCGGTCGCCTGCGAACTGCGGCGCGCCAAGGCGCAGGCGGCGCTCGCCCGAGCCGCCCGCGTCCTCCCGGGCCACGGCAAAGCCATCCATGGCCGCCATGTCGAACGGCGGATGGTCACGCTGGGCGAACACCCGCTCGGCGAGGATACGTCCGCTCGCCGCGTGGCTTGCCACCGCTTCGCACCCCAGCGGCAGGACACGGGCGGAAATCGCGGCGAACGCCTCGGCAAAGCCGAGCCGGGCGGGCGAACAATCCTGGATCACGCGGCAGGCGTCGCCGCCGGGACCGCCGCCCCGACGGCGGCACGGACGGCGGCCCGGGCGGCGTCACTGGCACGCGCGCCCACCGCCTCGCCGATCAGCAGCAGGGTGGGGTCGTCGTCGCTGATGGTGGCGACCAGGAACGCCAGCGCCGAGAGCTTTCCCCGGATCAGCCGCTCGTTCGCCATCGAGACATTGACCGCGACCATCACCGGCGTATCGGGATGCCGCCCCGCCGCGATCAGCCCGCGGGCGATCTCGCCCGCCGCCGCCCGGCCCATGTAGACGCCCAGCGTGCCGCCGGGGCTGGCCAGCGCCGCCCAGTCGAGCTGCAGCGGCTCGCCCGCCTTGAGGTGGGCCGTGACCAGCGTGATCCCGCGTGCCACGCCGCGCAAGGTGAGCGAGGCCTGCGCGCTGGCCGCCGCCGCGCTCGCGGTGGTGACGCCGGGGCAGATGCGCACCGCTACGCCGCCTGCGGCAAGGTGATCCATCTCCTCGGCCGAACGTCCGAACACCGAGGGGTCGCCGCCCTTCAGCCGCACCACGCGCTTGCCCGCAAGCGCCGCTTCCAGCAGCAGGTCGTTGATCGAGCCCTGCGCCTTGCTGTGGCGGCCCGAGCGCTTGCCGACGCTGACCCGCTCGGTCCCGGCCGGGATCAGCTCCAGCACGCCAGCGCCGACCAGGGCATCGAAAAAGACCACGTCGGCCGCGCCGATCAGGCGTTCGGCCTTGCGGGTGAGCAGGTCGGGATCGCCCGGCCCGGCACCCACCAGCCAGACTTCGCCCGGTTGGATCAGGTCATTCGGCTGCATCGAGAACCTCCTCGTTGGTCTGGACCAGGATCTTGGCAAGCGCGGGGCGGCAGGAGCCGCAATTGGTGCCCGCGCCCAGCGCCTTGCCGATGGCGGGCACGTCGACCAGCGCCTGCTCGCGGATGGCGGCAACGATCTGGTTGAGCCCGATGTCGAAGCAGACGCAGATCGTGGCCCCCTTGTCCGGCTGGCTACCGGGGCCGCGCGCAGCGAGCACGGCCGCCCCCACGCCCTCGGCCGCCAGCTGACCGATCAGCCAGTCGCGCGATGGCAGCAGGCCGGTGCGGGTCAGGAACAGCACGCCCGCAAGCCGCCCCTCGACGATGACGGCCACCCGGCGGCTGCCGCGCGTCTGGTCGATCGCCTCGACACGCTCGCCCCTGGGCAGGCAGGCCTCGATCCGGGCGGGATCGCCGTTGCCCGCGATCTCGTAGAGCGCGCCGCCGGGAACCGCGACTTTTGTCGCCCACAGGCAGGGCACCTTCACGGGGTGCTCACCGCGCAGGATGAGGAAGCCCTTCCATTCGGTCGCGACCTTGGCGAGCCGCGCGGGCGTCGACTTGAAGCCCGGCTGGCCCGAGTGCGGATCGACGAGCGGGCGCGGCAGGAGGCCGGTGCGCCCGCCGGTGGAGGTCTGGTCGGTCCAGTGGATCGGCGTGAAGATCTCGCCCGGACGCTGGCCGTCCGACAGCGCCACGCGGAACAGGCTGTCCCCCTGCGGGGTGGAAACCCGCGCGAGATCGCCGCTCCTGAGGCCCATCACTTCGGCATCGCCGGGGTTGACCTCGACCAGCGGTTCCTCGCGGTGGCGGGCGAGCTTGGGCGCAAGGCCGGTGCGCGTCATCGTGTGCCACTGGTCGCGGTAGCGCCCGGTGTTGAGCGTGAGCGGCCAGTCGCGCAGCGGGTACGAGAGTTCCATCTGCACCACGGGGAGCATACGCGCCTTGCCCGAAGGGGTGGAGAAGCGCCCGTCGGCAAAAGGTGTCCCGCCCCAGCGGAACGGCGCCATGTCCTCGTAGGCCTGGTTGCCGATCGCGGCCTTGTCGGCGAGGTTCAGGACGCGGCCGCCACTGGCGGGGCCGTGGTTCTGATAGGCGGTGAGGCGCGCGTGTTCGCGCCAGATGTCGGCCGGGTGGTCATAGGCAAACTCGCCCTTCCAGCCCATGCGGCGGCCCACTTCCTTGATGATCCACCAATCGGGCATGGCCTCTCCCGGAAGCGCCATGAAGCGGCGTTGGCGGCTCACCACACGCTCGGAATTGGTGACGGTGCCGTCCTTTTCGCCCCATGCGGCGGCGGGCAGGCGGACATGGGCATGGGCGCCGGTGTCGGTCTCGGCCATGACGTCGGAGACCACCACGAAGGGGCACTTGGCCAGCGCCTCGCGCACGCGGGCAGCATCGGGAAGCGAGACCGCCGGGTTCGTCGCCATGATCCAGACCGCCTTGATGCGGCCCTCGCCCATCGCGCGGAACAGGTCGACCGCCTTGAGGCCGGGCCTGGTGGCCATATTGGGTGCGGCCCAGAAGCGGCCGACGCGGGCGACGTTCTCGGGCGCGAAATCCATGTGCGAGGCCAGCGTCGAGGCGAGCCCGCCGACCTCGCGCCCGCCCATGGCATTGGGCTGGCCGGTGATCGAAAAAGGCACCGCACCCGGCTTGCCGATGCGGCCGGTGGCAAGGTGCAGGTTGAGGATCGCGTTGACCTGGTCGGTGCCGCGGATCGACTGGTTGATGCCCTGGCTGAACACCGTGACGGTGCGCGGATTGTCGCGGAACAGTTCGAAAAAGCGCAGCAGCGCCTGCGGATCGAGGTCGCAGGTCTTCGCGGTGGTCCAGAGGTCGGATGTTGCCTCCAGTTCTTCCCAGAAGCCGCCGGGAACCTCGACATGCGCGGCGAGATAGTCGCGGTCGAGCGCGCCCTCAGCCGCGAGCCAGGCGAGCAGGCCCTTCATGAGGGCAACGTCGCTGCCCGGGCGCAGCGCGAGGTGGAGGTCGGCGCCCTCGCAGGTCTCGGTGCGGCGCGGGTCGATGACGACGAGCTTGCTGCCGCGCGCGGCGCGGGCCGCCTGGATGCGCTGGTAGACGATCGGGTGGCACCATGCGGTGTTCGAGCCGACCAGCACCACGAGGTCGGCAAGCTCGAGGTCCTCGTAGCGCGCGGGCACCACGTCCTCGCCGAAGGCGCGCATGTGGCCGGCGACCGCGCTCGACATGCAGAGGCGCGAATTGGTGTCGATGTTGGCAGAGCCGATGAAGCCCTTCATCAGCTTGTTGGCGACGTAGTAGTCCTCGGTGAGGAGCTGGCCCGAGACGTAGAAGGCAACGCTGTCAGGCCCGTGGCGGGCGATGGTATCGGCAAAGCGCCTGGCCACGAGGTCGAGCGCCTTGTCCCAGGAGGCGCGCCTGTCGCCGATCATCGGGGTGAGGAGACGGCCGGTGAGGGCGACCGTCTCCCCCAGGTGCGTGCCCTTGGAGCACAGGCGCCCGGCATTGGCGGGGTGCGCCTCGTCCCCCCGGATCTCGACCGAGCGTTCGCCGGCCCCGTTCGGATTCGGCGTCGCTGCGATGCCGCAGCCGACGCCGCAGTAGGCGCAAGTCGTGCGGACCGCAGCGCGCATCAGGCTGCCTCCTCCACCAGTTCCGGACGGGCGATGAGCACGCGCTCACCCTCGAGCCTGACCGCGATGGTGGGGGTGCAGCCCTTGTCCTCGCCCTGCGCCTCACCGGTGCGCAGCGCGATGTTCCAGTTGTGCAGCGGGCAGGCGACCGAGTGGCCATGGACGATGCCCTGGCTGAGCGGCCCCTTCTTGTGCGGGCATTCGTTGACGAGCGCGAAGACCTCGCCGTCGCCGGTGCGGAACACCGCGATTTCCTTCTCGCCCTCAAGCTGGACAGTGCGCGCGCCGCGAAGCGGGATGTCGGACAGCAAGCCGATTTCGATCCACTGGGTCATTGGGGTTACTCCGCCGCGATTGCGATAGGTTCGAGGGGCTGGTGCAGGTCGGCGCGGTCGCCGGCGGCACGCTCGGCCCAGGGATCTTCCTGGGAGAAGCTCTGCGAATGGTGGAAGCGCGCGGCATACGTCGCGATCGCATCGGCAGGCGCGCCGTCGCTTTCGAGCAGCTTGCCCTTCACGTAGCCAAGGCCGACACGCTCGATCCACGGCGCGGTGCGTTCGAGATAGCGGGCTTCCTCGCGGTAGAGCTGGATGAAGGCGGCGCAGACCTCCATCGCCTCCTGCTCGGTCGCGACCTTGCAGAGGAGGTCGGTGGCGCGGACATGGATGCCGCCATTGCCGCCGACGTGGAGTTCGTAGCCCGAGTCGACACAGACCACGCCAAAGTCCTTGATCGTGGCTTCGGCGCAGTTGCGCGGGCAGCCCGAGACCGCGATCTTGAACTTGTGCGGCATCCACGAGCCCCAGGTCATGCGCTCGATCTGGACACCGAGGCCGGTCGAATCCTGCGTGCCGAAGCGGCACCATTCGGACCCAACGCATGTCTTCACCGTGCGCAGGGACTTGCCGTAGGCGTGGCCCGAAACCATGCCGGCGGCGTTGAGATCGGCCCAGACCGCGGGCAGGTCCTCCTTCCTGATCCCGAAGATGTCGAGCCGCTGGCCGCCGGTCACCTTGACCATGGGGGCATTGAACTTCTCGACGACATCGGCGATCGCGCGCAGTTCCTTCGGATTGGTAAGGCCGCCCCACATGCGCGGGACCACCGAGTAGGTGCCGTCCTTCTGGATGTTGGCGTGCATGCGCTCGTTGACGAAGCGGCTGGCCTGGTCGTCGACGTATTCGCCCGGAAGCGCGCAGAGCAGATAGTAGTTGAGCGCCGGGCGGCACGAGGCGCAGCCGTCGGGTGTCGACCAGTGGAGCTTGTGCATCACCTCGGGGATCGACTTCATCTCCTGCGCCACGATCTCGCGGCGCACGTCGTCGTGGGTGAAGCTGGTGCACTTGCACAGGGTCTTGGGGCCGTTCTGTACCTCTTCTCCCAGCGTCAGTGCCAGCAGCGTCTCGACGAGGCCGGTGCACGAACCGCAGCTGGCCGAGGCCTTGCAGGTGGCGCGCACCGCATCGAGACTGCAGGCGCCGCCCTCGATCGAAGCCACGACCTGTCCCTTGGAGACGCCGTTGCAGCCGCAGATTTCGGCATCTGCGGGGAGCGCCGCAACGGCGGCCTTAGGGTCCAGCCCGGCTCCTCCGGCGGCAAAGGCCTGCCCGAAGATCAGGAGGTCGCGGATTTCCGAAACGTCCTCGCCCTTCTTGAGCAGGTCGAAATACCAGCCGCCATCGGCAGTGTCGCCATAGAGCACCGCGCCGACGACCTTGTCCTGCCTGACCACGACGCGCTTGTAGACCCCGCGCGAGGCATCGCGCAGGACGATGTCCTCGCAGCCCTCGCCGCCCGAGAAGTCGCCGGCGGAGAACACGTCGAGCCCCGCGACCTTGAGCTTGGTCGAGGTGACCGAACCCTTGTAGCCGCTGTGCTGGTCGGTCAGGCCGTCGGCCAGGCTGCGACACATGTCCCAGAGCGGCGCCACGAGGCCGTAGACATTGCCGTCATGCTCGACGCATTCGCCCACCGCGAGCACGGCGGGATCGCTCGTCACCATGTGATCGTCGACCTTGATGCCGCGGCCCACCTCAAGCCCCGCCTCGCGTGCCAGAGCCACCGCAGGCCGGATGCCGACCGCCATGACCACCAGGCTGGCGGGAATCTCGCGCCCGTCCTTGAGGCGCACGCCCTCGACCTTGCCCTCGCCGTAGATCTCCGCGGTGTCGGCGCCGGTAAGGATCGTCTGGCCGCGCCCTTCCAGCGCCGTCTTGAGCAGCCAGCCTGCCGCTTCGTCGAGCTGGCGCTCCATCAGCGTCGGCATCAGGTGGATGACTGTGACCTTCATGCCGCGCAGCGTCAGCCCGTGCGCGGCTTCAAGGCCGAGCAGGCCGCCGCCGATGACCACCGCGCTGGCCGCTGCCTCGCTGGCGCCATCGACCTTGCCCGCCTCGGCCGCGGCCAGCATCGTGTCCACGTCCTTCATGTCGCGGAACGAGATGACGCCCGGCAGGTCCTTGCCGGGGACCGGGATGATGAAGGGATCGGAGCCGGTGGCGATCAGCAACCGGTCGTAGTGGACCTTGCGGCCCGACTTCGAAGTGACGGTCTTGCCCACCCGGTCGATCGCGGTGACGGGATCGGCGGTGATGAGGGCGATGTCGTTCTCGTCGTACCATTCGCGGCTGTTGATGACGATCTCGTCGAAGGTCTTCTCGCCCGCCAGCACTGGCGAGAGCATGATGCGGTTGTAGTTCACGTGCGGCTCGGCGCCGAAGATGGTGACACGGTAACGCGAAGCGTCGCGCGCCAGCAGTTCCTCCACCGCGCGGCAGCCCGCCATGCCGTTACCGACCACAACGAGGTGCTCACGCACATCGGCCGAAGGCACGATCAGCCTGTCCTCGTAATCCGCCGAAGCGTCGATCCCGTCCTGAAATTCCATCCCCGCATCTCCTGAAATTCGAGGGAAAAAAAGAAAAAGGCCGCCATCCGGACCCTCGGTTTGAAACCGAAAGTCTGGATGGCGGCCTTGCCATCGTATGGGCCTCCGCGACCCGCCGGTGGGTCGCTTCGGTGATGTAGGAAGGACACCGTCGTCCTTTGCATTGCACAATAAACGGAATCGCCCGAAGGCTCAAGCGATTCCGTCAAAAGCGGCGATCAGATCGCCCAGTCGAATTGAATCCAGTACTTATCGGTGTCCACCGCCATCTGGCGGGCGTCGTAATGGGCATAACGCAGCGCAACGGTCGTCTTGCTGACCTTCGCACTCGCGATAAGATCAAGCTCGTTGCCATAGTGCTGGTCCAGCCGGTCGCTGTCGAACCGGTGCCAGGTGCCCTGCAGGGCGACCGCCGAAAGCGGGCCCAGCTGCTTCATCCCGTAGCCACCACCGAAGTAGAGATCCCGCACGCCGTTGGCCGGCGTGGTCAGGAACTTGTCGGCCCAGCCCTGGAACTTGAAATTGGTGCCGAGCGGGACCTGGAAACTGGTCAGCGCCGCGCCGCTGCTGGCGCCGAGCACTTCATAGCCGCCATTGAGCTTCCAGCCCTTCACGTCGAGCAGGGCGTCGGCCAGCCAGTAATCGGCGTGGTAGTTATTGGGATTATGGTGCCAGTCGTACTGGCGGGCATAGCTGGCCTGCCACGAGAGCTTGGCATCCTTGCCGAAGGCATGGCTGCCGGCCAGACGGGTCCCGTAAGTCTGGCTCGACAGGCGGTAGCCCTGCACGGCCGCCTCGTCCTGGTCGACCAGATAGGCAAAGCCCGAAAGGGTGCCCACCGGCGTCACGTAGGAAAGGTTGGCAAAGACATTGTCGCCGCTCACCGCCTGCTGGCGTGCGCCGTGGCCGTCGATACCCCAGATGGTGCGGGCACTCCAGGCATAGGAAACGTCGAGCTTCAGCCCCTTGAGCGGAGTCAGTTCGGCGCGCACGGCATCGAAGGTCTGCGCATTGTCACGAAAACCGGCATTGCCGACAAATCGCTCGTCGTCGAGGGCGATCCTCTGGCGACCTGCCGTCAGCGTCACGCCCTTGATCTTGTACTGAAGCTGGGCGAGGTAGAGCGCGATGTCCTGGGGATCGGCCACCAAGGGCCGGTTGGCCACACCGTTCAGGCCGTCATAATAGTGATCCACCGCGGCCAGCGTGCCCTGGCCGACGACGGTGGCGCTGAAAGCGCCGGTCGTCGCGGTGGCACCGGCGCGCAGGCGCAAGGTCAGGGCATCGGCGGCCTTGTCGATGTCGTCCTGGTCGACATGTTCGTAGCGCGCCCGCGCTTCGACAATGGGTTTGAGGTCCACTTCTTCGGCATGAGCGGACCCGGCGGCGGCCAGCGCGGCCACCGTTCCAAGCAAGTATCGCATTCGGCTGATCTCCTGGGGGCAAGGGATGGCGGCGCCCCGACCGTCAGGCCGGAACGCCGCGCTGCTCTCCCATTATATGCGGGCGACGGTCTTCCAGGTCGCGCGCCAGCGGCTCTTGACCAGCGCCACCGAAGCGAGCGCCACCACGGCAAGCCCTGCGAAGATCAGGAACCCGGGGGCGAAGCTGCCGGTCAGCTGCTTGGCCAGGCCCAGCGAGCTTGCGAGGTAGAAGCCGCCGATGCCGCCGGCCATGCCGACCAGACCGGTCATCACCCCGATCTCGGCCTGGAAGCGCTGCGGCACGAGCTGGAAAACGGAACCGTTGCCGGTGCCCAGCGCCAGCATGGCGATCACGAACATGCCCAGCGCCGCGGGCAGGGAGTGGGCCTGCGCCACCCCGGCAAGGGCGATCGCGGCGACCGTGTAGACCATCATCAGCGCCTTGACGCCGCCGATCCTGTCAGCCAGGGCGCCGCCCATCGGGCGCACCAGCGAACCGGCAAAGACGCAGGCAGCGGTGCAGTAACCGGCGGTGATCGTGGTCAGGCCGAACTGGTCGGTGAAATAGATCGGCAGCGAGGCGGCAAGACCGACAAAACCACCGAACGTCACCGAATAGAAGCCCATCAGCCACCAGGCATCGGCCTGCTTGAGCGGTTCGAAATAATCGACCAGCTTGCGCGGGGCGGGCTGGTTCGGCGAATCCTTGGCCATCAGCATGTAGGCGACAAAAACGACGCTCAGCGGGATGCAGGCAAGGCCCAGCACCGCGTTCCAGCCGAACATCTTGGCCAGCACCGGTGCAAAGAGCGAAGCGAGCACCGTGCCCGAATTGCCCATGCCGGCAAGGCCCATCGCCTTGCCCTGATGCTCGGCCGGATACCAGCGGCTGGCGAGCGGCAGGGCGATCGCGAAGCTGGCCCCGGCAAAACCGAGGATCACGCCCAGCGCCAGGGTTCCGGCAAAGCTGCTGACCCCCATGAACCAGGCGAAGAACAGTCCGGCAATGACGATGACCTGGCTGATCGCGCCCGAGCGCTTGGGACCGATACGGTCCACCAGCAGGCCGTTGACGACGCGCAGCAGCGCGCCGGCGAGCGTCGGCACGGCCACCATCAGGCCCTTTTCAGCCGGCGTCAGGCCCAGCGTCTTGGAAATTTCGGGCGCCAGCGGCCCCAGCAGGACCCAGACCATGAAGGCGAGGTCGAAGTAAAGAAAGGCGGCGATCAGCGTCGGCGTGTGACCAGCTTTCCAGAAGCTGGTCGCCGCTGCGCTCATCGGTGCATTTTCGGCCGGATCGGCCTTTCCATCACGTTCCCAGTATGCGGATGCCATCGAACGTCCCCCATAAAACGGACACGAAAAAAGCCGCAGGCCGGACGTCACCCTTTCGGTGAGCCCGGTCAGCGGCTTTGCTGCGAATATCGGTGAGGATGGCGTCCCGCCCTTGGAACGGCCTATCCGGTATGGTCGTGCTTCATCGCACGGTGTTCATATAATTCCGTGATTCGCCCGATGTTGCAAGGCACAAAATTCGCAATCTTTTCAGCGCAACTGCAAAAAGCCTTCCAGATAGTCGTCGATCCGCTCAGGATCGAAGACACGGCCATCGAAGAAGCGGTCCGGCCCCAGCGTAAGGTCGCCCCCGCGCGAGCCGACCGCACGGGGGCTTGCCAGCGCACCTTCCAGTTTCATGCTGGCCCCTGGCATCGGCACGTCGCTGCCGGCCAGCGCCCGGCGAAACACGTCGGGACGAAACACCGCAGCGGCCTGAGCGGCGGCTTGCGGCGAGGCCTCGACCATGCCCCAGCGCACCAGCTGCGAATAGATCCACAGCGCCTGGCTGCGCCAGGGAAACGGCGTCGCCTCGCGCGAGAACAGCACGAAATTGGGGCAATCGAGCGGCGCATCTCCGGCGCGCGGCGTGATCCGGCCGCCCAGCGCGCCCAGGATCAGGTCCGCCGGCTGGTCTACATAGTCAGCACGCGACAGGATCTCGGCGAGCCCTTCGCGGTTGTCCGGCTCGTCGCACCAGGCCGCGGCCCGCGCCAGCGCACGCAGCAGGCGGTCGACCGTATCGGGGTTTTCCTCAAGCCAGGGCTCGCGGAAGGCCAGTACTTTCTCCACCCCGCGCTGCCAGATGCGTTCGCCGATGGCGACCGCCTCAGCCCGGCCCGAGGCAATCGCGGCACCGCCCCAGGGCTCCCCGGCGATGAACCCGTCGATCTCCCCGGCATGGATCGCCTCGACCGTCAGCGAGGGAGGCAGCACCCGCAGCACCACGTCGCGGTCGGGATCGATACCCGCGCTCGCCAGCCAGTAGCGCAGCATGAGGGCGTGGCTGGAAAACCGATGGACAACGCCGATCACCGGCTTGCGCCGCCAGAGCCCGATGGCTGCGGCAAAATCGTGCGCGGTGCCCAGCGGATCGGCCAGGCGCCGCGCCGGATCGGGATCGAGCGCGGCAGCGAAATCGCGGGCCATGACCAGCATGTTGCCATTGACGCCGAGTTTGTAGGGCGCGGCCAGCGCCGCCGGTTGCTGGCTGAGGCCCAGCGTCACCGCAACCGCCAGCGGCGCCAGCATGTGCGCGGCCTGAACCTGCCCGTAGACCAGCCGGTCGCGCAAGGTCGCCCAACTCGTCGTGCGTACGAGGTCGAGCGCGATTCCTTCGTCTTCGGCGAAACCGCGTTCACGGGCTGCCGCCAGCACTGCCACGTCGTTGAGCGGCAGGAAGGCGATACGCAGGCTTGTTGTCATAATCCGCCTCCCAGAAGGTCGCTGGCGGTAATCAGCGCCTGCGCCACATCCACGATCTTCTTGCCCTGGTTCATCGCGCTGGTGCGCAAGAGGTTGTAGGCATCCTGCTCCGACAGCCCGCGCTGGTTCATCAGGATCGACTTGGCCCGGTCGACCACCTTGCGATCGGCCAGCGCGGTGCGCGCTTCCTCCAGTTCGCTCTGCATGCGCGAGAACGTATTGAACCGGCGCACCGCCAGTTCCAGCACCGGCTTGACCCGCTCCTTGCGCAGCCCGTCGACGACATAGGCGGAGACCCCGGCATCGATGGCGGCGCCGATCATCGCCTCGTCGGACTGGTCGACAAACATCGCGATGGGCCGTGCCAGCGCGCGGCTGACGGTGAGCATTTCCTCAAGGGTGTCGCGGCTCGGACTGCCCAGGTCCATCAGCACGACATCGGGGGCCATGCGTTCCAGCCGCGCCACGAAAGCGCCGCGCGGCGGGACGATATGGATATCGTCGTAGCCCGCCTCGCGCAGGCCCTCTTCGAGCACCGTCGCGCGCAAGCCGCTGTCGTCGATGATGACGATTCTCATTTCACCCCGCTGGGCCGCCTGGCCGACCGGCCGCTCGACCGGCAGCCCCTGCCGCACATCGCCCAGCACGGCCACCGCGTCAACGCCGCTTGTGCAGTGCAGCGTCCGGGAGGGCCCCTCGACAGGTCAGTCGGCCTCCTGCCAGACCCGGAAGCCCGCGCCCTGCCCTTGCGCCAGCAGCGCCTGCGGCTCGTCCGTACGCAAGGTCGGCAGCGCCGCCGCGACCGGGCGGCACAGGCTGACGGTGCGGATGCGGTCGGTACGGACCTGAACGGTCGGCCCGGCATCAAAGATGTCGCAGTAACCCTCGTGCGCGAAGCCCTCGGCCTGAAGCAACCGCAGGGCGGGCACCGAGCTTTCGTGCGGCCTGCCGATGGCGGTACGCGCAGCTTCGGGCAACATGCTGGTATAGATCGGATAACACGGCATCAGGTCAGCGATGAACTGGTTGCCGTGGACCGCGTTGTGAAGGTCCGCCTCGAGGAAGCCGCTGCCGAAGAACGGCCCCGCCACCGCGTCCCAGAACGGGCTCGTGCCGTTCTCCACCCAGCCGCGCAAGTCCGCGATCACCACCTCGCCGAAGCGCTGGCGATGCTGGGCGATGAACATGTAGCGGCTGCGCGCCAGCAGCGCGCCCAGCCCGCCGGAGCGCGCCGCGGGATGGAGAAACAGCCCTCCCACTTCCGATGCCCCGTCGAAGTCGTTGACGAGGTGAAGGATACGAGTCGAGAACGTGCGCTCCAGATCGCGCGAGACGTGGGTGACACGGCTGACCTTGTAACTGTAGAATGGCCACTTCGCGCCCAGCCGGGAGAACAGGCTGGCAGTGCCCACGACCTGCCCTTGCCCGGATTCCAGCACCAGCAGGTAGAATTCATCCTGCGGCGCGGTGATCTGCGCGCGGAGCGCCGCCTCGCTGCGGGCGATCTTCTCGGCCAGCGTCGCGCGGTCCGGCGGCAGGTTGGTCATGCCGCCGCCGGTCAGGCCCGCGAGGTCTAGCAGGGAATCGAGATCGTCTTCGCGCACAGGGCGGACAAAGGGCCGACCCGCAGGCAATGCGCTCACAGTTCGCCCGCCGCAAAGCCGAGGGCACCGAGCAGTGCCGCACGCGCGGTGCGGCACTGGTGCCAGAGGTCCGGCTCGCCAAGGTCGTCAGGAGCGATCCGTTCGGGCCATGTCCGCTCGACCACGTCGGCGATGCGGTCGCACTTGCCCTCGTCGAGCAGGAAACGGTGGTCGATCGCGGCATGGGCCTCCTCGCTCACCGCCACGCGCAGGCGCAAGCAGGCCGGGCCGCCGCCGTTGCGCATCGATTCGCGCACATCGACCACCTCGAGGTGCCGGATCGGATTGTCGCCGGCCCGCACGTCCTCCAGCCAGGCCCAGACCTCTGGCGTCTCGCGGGCTTCCTGCGGCAGCACCAGCGCCATGCCGCCATCGGGCAAGGTGACGAGCTGCGAATTGAACAAGTAGGAGCGCACCGCCGCATCGAGGCTGACCCGCGCCGCAGGAGCCTCGACAATCACCGCGCCGGGCAGGCTTTCACGGATGCGGCGATAGAGCCCGTCGCGGTCGGCAAAGGCCTGTTCGTGGGTGAACAGGACATGCTCGTTGGCGACCGCGACGACATCGTTGTGGAAGGCCCCGGCAGCGATGGCGGCATCACTCTGGCGAACAAGGGCAAAGTCGCGCAGCCCGTGGCGGCGCGCGATCGCCGCGCTCGCCGCACGGTGCTGGCGGGCCGGGAAGGGAGAGGCGGCATTACGCTCGCCGTAGACAAGGAGTTCGAGGCCGGGGCTGGCGTGACGGGCGCCCAGACGCATGAAATTGGCCGCACCCTCGTCGCCGAGGCCGGCGGGAAGGGCAGCGTGGACGGCAAAGTGGCGCTCGTCGGCAAAGGCCAGCCGCAGCTGGCGCAAGGTCTCGGCGTGCTCGACGCTGCGGTGGAGCATCGTCGAGAGATTGGCGACCGAGAAATGACAGCGTCCATCGGCGGTATCGGGCGCAGGGGAAACGGTCGCGGCATTGGCGGTCCACATCGCCGAGGCCGAGAAGGCATTGCGCAGAAGCGCCGGTTCCTGCGCCCAGGCGGCGCGGCACACGGCGTCGTCGTCGCCTGCAAAGCCGAGCGTGCGCAGCCAGTCCGCATCGGGACGGCCATGCGGCAGCAACAGGCCTTGCGGCAGGCCCAGCGCCAGCATCCGCCGCATCTTGGCAATCCCCTGCAGGGCCGCCATGCGCGGAGCGGAAACCCCGCCGGCATTGGTGGCCGAAGCGATGTTGCCCAGCGAAAGCCCGGCGTAGTTGTGGCTCGGTCCGATCAGGCCGTCGAAGTTGATCTCACGCATCCTGGTTCACACCGCTTTCCTGCCGGGCGGGCATCAGCCCGCGAATCTCGCCGCTCACGTCAACGACCGCCCCTGCCTCGAAACTGGCGACCGGATAGGCGCAGTAATCAGCGGCATAGTATGCGCTCGGCCGGTGATTGCCAGAGGCGCCGAGGCCGCCGAACGGCATCGCCCCGCTGGCGCCGGTGGTCGGGCGGTTCCAGTTGACCACGCCCGAGCGCACCCGCACGGCAAAGCGCCGCCAGAGCGCCGGATCCTCGGAGACCAGCCCCGCAGAAAGGCCGTAAGCCGTGTCGTTGGCCGCGGCGATCGCGGCGTCGAAATCGGCCACCCTGCGGATCTGCAGCACCGGCGCGAAGATTTCCCGGTCCGGAACCGCGATCCCGGTCACGTCCAGCATGACCGGCGCCATGAAGGCAGGTGGCAGGCCTGCAGGATCACGCAGCGGCAGCACCTCCCGCGCGCCAAGGGCGATGAGCGCGCGCACATCCTCGCGCGCCCGCTCGGCCGCGGCGACCGAGACGAGCGGACCGAATGTCGGCTCCGGCACCGCGTCCCACGCGCCGATCCGCATCCGCGCCGCGATCGCGGCCACCGCCTTGACGATACGCTCGCCCACGGCCCCATCCGGCACGATCAGCCTGCGTGCGCAGGAGCAGCGCTGGCCCGCGGTGACGAAGGCCGACTGTGCGACGATGGACGCCGCCGCCTCGGCATCACCATCCCAGGCGACGATCGAATTGTTCCCGCCGAGTTCGAGCGCCAGGATCACATGCGGCCGATCGGCGGTGGCCTGGCGCAGCAGGGTGCCGGTCGCAGCGGAGCCGGTGAACAGCAGCCCGTCGATATCGCCCGCGATCAGCGCCGCGCCCGTCCCGCGCCCACCCTGGACCAGGTTGAGGACACCTTCAGGCAGTCCCGCCGCCTGCAGCAACGCGGCCATCATCGCTCCGGTCCCCGGGGTTTCCTCCGAGGGTTTGAACACCACGACATTGCCGGCCAGCAGGGCCGGTACGATATGTCCGTTCGGAAGGTGGCCCGGGAAATTATAGGGCCCCAGCACCGCCATGACGCCATGCGGACGGTGCCGCAGCACTGCCTGCCCGAAGCCTTGCGGCTCCTCGCGATAGCCCGCGCGCTCGGCCTGGGCGCGGATCGAGATCTCCACCTTGCCGATCATCGAGGCGACTTCCTGACGCGCCTCCCACAAAGGTTTCCCGGTCTCGCGCGCGATCATCCGCGCCAGATCGCCAGCCGCTTCCTCGAGCTTGCCGGCGTAGCGGCGCATACAGGCGGTGCGCTGTTCGAGGTCCGTCTGCGACCAGTCCTCGAATGCACGTCGCGCAGAGCCGATCGCCCGGTCTACCGCATCGGCATCATCGCTGCGGCCTTCCCAGACTAGCGTGCCGGTGGCGGGGCAGGTGGAGGTAAGCATCAGCCGGCCACCAGCGCCGCGTCGGCGCCTGCGCGCTCGACCGAGCGGCAGGTCGCCTCGAACCGGCGGATCACTTCATCCACTTCCTCGGCAGTGATGACCAGCGCCGGGAGCAGGCGCACGCAATTGTCGCCGCCGCCCGCCAGCAGCAAGCGATGTTCGCGCGCCGCGACGATGAACGCCTTGTTCGGTGTCGCCAGCCGCACGCCGACCAGCAGCCCCTTGCCGCGAATGGCCTCGATTACGCCGGGATGACGCTGGCGCAGCCCCTCCAGCCCTTCGCGCAGGCGCGCCGACATCGCCTCCACGTGCGCCATCAGCTGCGGCTGGGCGATCTCGTCGAACGCGGCCTGGGCCACCGCCATGGCCAGCGGATTGCCGCCAAACGTGCTGCCATGCGAACCGAACACCATGCCGCGCGCGGCTTCTGCCGTGGCAAGGCAGGCGCCGACCGGGAAGCCGCCGCCCAGCGCCTTGGCCAGCGCCATGATGTCGGGCTCGGCGCCCTCGACCCACTGATGGGCAAACAGGCGCCCGGTGCGGCCCATGCCACATTGCACTTCGTCATGGATCAGCAGCACGCCGTGACGGCGGGTGAGTTCGCGCAGGCGTAGAAGCTCTTCCGGCAAAAGCGCGCGCGCACCGCCCTCGCCCTGCACCGGCTCGACGATGACCGCCGCCGTTCCGGGACGCGCGACGGCTTCGGCAAAGGCCGCATGATCGTCGAGCGAAAGCTGCAGGTAGCCCGGCAGACGCGGCCCGAACCCGTCGAGCAGCGCCGTGCTGCCGCTGGCGTTGATGCCGGCGTACGTGCGCCCGTGGAAGCTGCCGGCAAAGCCGATCACGTCGATCCGCTGCGGCTCGCCGCCCACCGCGTGATAGCGGCGGGCGATCTTGATGGCCGCCTCGATCGATTCGGCGCCGCTATTGGTGAAGAACGCATAATCGGCGAACGAGGCCGCAGTCAGCCGCTCCGCCAGCGCCACTTGCCCCGGTATCGCCAGGGCATTCGACACGTGCCAGAGCTTGCCCGCCTGCTCGGTGAGCGCCGCGACCAGACGCGGATGGCAGTGCCCCAGCGCATTGGTGGCAATGCCCGCGACGCAATCGAGCCAGTCAGCCTCCTGCTCGTCGAACAACCAGACGCCTCGGCCACGCTCCAGCTTCATCGGCGCGGGATTGTAGACGGGCAGGACGGAATTGGTCACGGGCATCTCCTCATGCATATTTCACATGATTTCCGATCCGGAACGCATTAAATAGCCCGATAATACGCATGTCTTCATGAGTTTTTGGAATGAACTACGATGACCGGCGCCGCTTGCCGCCAATGGCCATGCTCCACTGCTTCGAGGCGTCGGCCCGGCTCGGCTCGTTCTCCCGCGCAGGTGCGGCCCTCAACCTCACGCAAAGCGCCGTCAGCCGCCATGTCGCCAATCTCGAGCAATGGCTGGGCACCGCGCTGTTCGACCGCCATGGGCGCCGTGTCGTCCTCAACGACAAGGGGCAGGACTATCTCGACGACCTTGCCCCCGCCCTTGCCGCGATCCGCCGAGCCACCGGGCGCTTCCTCGAGCCCGCGCCCGAACATATCATCGAACTCGCCGTCCTGCCCGGTTTCGGCATGCGCTGGCTGGCCCCGCGCCTGCCTCGGCTGACGCAGAAGCACCCGGATCTGGTGATCAACATCGCCTCGCGCGTCGACCTGTTCGACTTCGCGCGCGAACCGTTCCACGCCGCCATCCACGTGGGCGATCCGGACTGGCCGGACGCCGAGCACGATCTGCTGTTCCGCGAGCATGTCGTGCCGGTCATCTCCCCCGCGCTGGCCGATCAACAGGAAGTCCGCCGCCCGAAGGACCTGCTGCGCGTTCCGCTGCTCGTCCAGTCCCAGCGCAAGGACGCCTGGTCGCGCTGGCTGCGGCCTTTCGGTCTCGATGCCCCCGAAGCCGGCACGATGCCCAGCATCAGCCACTTCCTGATGCTGGCACAGGCCGTGAAGGCGGGCGGCGGCGCCGCGCTGATCCCCAGCTTCCTGATCGAGCCCGAGCTGGCCTCGGGCGAACTGGTGATCCCGTTCGACACTCCGTCACCCGAGACGCCGCCCGGCGATGCACGCAGCTACTGGCTGGCATTCCCGCAAGGCAGCCCCAAGACGAAGGCCTTCGCCGCCTTCCGTGACTGGATGCGGGAGGAGTGCACCCGGCAGCCATGACCCTGTCCTCTGCGCATTTCATGCCGCGCGCGCCATCCACTTTGCACTTGACCCGGCGGCCCCTTCCCGGTGCATAGGGCAGGTCGTATCGACAGGAATCGGACGGGGCATGGCCACGACTGCAGTTGCAACCAGCCGGCATGCGGCCATCGGGCACTCGACCCGAACCGCCGCAGCCACCGGCCCGAGATGACCGGACGGTGATAATCGGGCTCAGCCGCTTGCCGAACTGGCGCCGGGGCATGCTGCTGCTTGCCCTGCTTCTGGCTGCGCTGACGACCAGCGGCACTCTCCATGCCCGCGAATACGCCGGGAACGTGGAACTCGAATGCTCCGGCCACACCGACACCGACACCGCCACAGCCAGTAGCGACGATCGCTCGGGCAGCGACGACGGCCAGCCCATCCAGCACCACGCCACCTGCCACGTCGCCGCCGCCTTCCTGCCGGAAGCGGAGCGGACATCGCTTCATGTCATCATCGCCGGATCGGTGAACCGTCCCTCCAACACCGCCTTCCTCGGCTTGCCCAGGCTCGCACCCGACCTGCGCCCCCCGATCGCCTGATTGCACCTGACCGCTGCTGCCCTCGGGGCAGTGCGTAGCCTCGAACGCGGGGCCTCAATCGGGAATTCGACATGTTCAGATATCTTGCGGCCTTTGCGGCCGTATCGTTCTGCGTTCCGGCGGCGCAGGCACAGGTTCAAGGCGAACCTGTCCTCACGCTGGAGCGCGCCATCGCGCTGGCCGGAGGCAGCGCCCCTGCCGCAGACGCCGCCCGCGCCGGGGTGGAAGCCGCCCGGGCCGCCCGCACGGCGGCGGGGCTCAGGCCCAATCCCAGCTTCGAAAGCCAGGTGGAAAACGTCATGGGTTCCGGCCCATACGGGCGTTTCGACCAGGCCGAGACAACCGCCGGGCTCAGCATTCCGATCGAACTGGGCGGCAAACGTTCGGCGCGGATCGCCGTCGCCGATGCGCAGACGTCGCGCGCACAGCTGCTGTCCGCGATCGCCGAGGCCGACATCCGCCTTCAGGTCACGCAATTCTACGTCGAGGCGGTCGCCGCCGAACGGCGGCGCGCGACCGCGCAAGACCAGCTGCGCATTGCGCGCGAGGCGCTGAACGGCGCGCAGATCCGGGTCAAGGCCGGACGCGCCTCGCCGCTCGAGGAACAGCGCGCCGATGTCAGCCGCGTCAATGCCGAAGCCGCACTGGAACGCGCGCAGCGACTGGCGGAAACGGCACGCGGCAATCTCGCCCGCCGGATCGGGCAGAGGCTGACGGGGCCGCTCGACCCGGCAGCGCTCGAAAGCCTGCCTTCCCGGACTGCCGGCCCCGCCGACACATCCGGCGCCGGCACGCTGGTGATGGCCGCTGCCGAGGCCGATCTGGCCATTGCCGAGGCCGGAGTGCAACTGTCCCGCTCGCAGCGCGTACCCGACCTCACGCTGGGCCCGGCCGTGCGGCGGCTGGAAGCCACCAACGCGACCGCGGCGGTCTTCAGCCTCTCCATGCCGATTCCGCTGTTCAACTCGGGCCGTGCCGCTCTCGCCCAGGCCAATGCCGAGCGGGACCGGGCCGAAGCCCAGCGCCGCATGACCGCGCTCGATGCCGAGCAGGCCATCGCCGAAGCCGCGACCGAAGCCGACAATGCCGCCACCACCGCACGCACGGCGTCCGGCCCGGCACTGGCCGGCGCCCAGGAAACCGCCCGGATCGCCCGGATCGGCTACCGCGAGGGCAAGTTCGGCCAGCTCGACCTGCTCGATGCCGAGCGCACGCTTGCCGAAACGCGCCTCGCCGCGATCGACGCGCTGGCCGCCTACCAGAATGCCCGGGCCCGGTTGGAGCGCCTCACCGCTCCCGCGCCCGAACAGGGACACTGAAACATGAAGACGATCACCACCATAGCCGGCCCGCTTGCGCTTGCGGTCACCCTTGTGCTGGCCGCTTGCGGCGGCAAGGATGTCCCGCCTTCGCAGCACGAAACCGAAACCGGCGAAGGGGACAAACATGCCGGAGAAGGCGTCGTTGCCCTCACCGCGCAGCAGATCGCCAGCGCCGGGATCGAGGTGGTTTCCCCCACCATCGGCGGCAATACCGGCGCCATCGAATTGCCCGCCACGATCGCCGGCGACCCCGAAGCCACGCAAGTGGTCTCGGCGGCGATCGGCGGGCGGCTGGTTTCGCTTTCGCGCAATCTCGGCCAGTCGGTCCGGCGCGGCGAGCCGCTTGCGGTGATCGAAAGCCGTGAAGCCGCCCAGCTCGCCGGCGAGATCGAGGCGGCACAGGCCCGTCTCGCACTGGCCGAATCCACCTACGCGCGCGAAAGGCGCCTCTTTGCCCAGCGCGTATCGCCCGAGCAGGACCTGATCGCCGCGCGCACCGCCGCCAGTGAAGCGCGCATCGCATTAAGGCTCGCCCGCCAGCAACTGGCGGCGGCCGGCGTGCCCGGCTCGGGCGGGAATCTCAACCGCATTGCCATCACCGCGCCGATCTCGGGCCAGGTGATCCAGCGTTCAGCCACGCTCGGCCAGACCGTGACGGCGGATGCGGAGCTCTACCGGATCGCCGATCTTGGCGAAGTGGCGCTGGAGCTCGCCCTCCAGCCCGCCGATGCCGGACAGGTTCGCCCCGGCGCAACGGTCATCGTCAGTGCGGGGGGAAGGACCGCCAATGCCCGCATTTCCTTTGTTTCCCCGGCGCTGGATTCGGAAACGCGGCTGGTCCCCGCGCTTGCCCGCCTCGACAACCGCGCCGGGCTCTGGCGCATCGGCGAACCGGTGACCGCCTCGGTCCAGCTTGGCGACAGCCATGCCGGCGACGGGGCAATCCGGGTGCCGACCACGGCGGTGCAGACGGTCGAAGGCAAGACCGTGGTCTTTGTGCGCACGGCATCGGGATTCCGGGCCGCTCCGGTCACGCTCGGGCGGCAGGACGGCAACATGGTGATCGTCGCCAGCGGCCTTGCGGGGCGTGAGCGGATCGCCGCGCAGAACAGCTTCACGCTGAAATCGGCGCTCGGCGCCGCCGAAGCCGGGCATGAGGACTGAGCCATGATCGAACCCATCGTCACATGGGCGGTCGCGCGGCGCTGGCTGGTCCTGCTGCTGACCACCGTCGCCGCGATCATCGGCGCGGTAAGCCTGTCGCGCCTGCCGATCGACGCGGTGCCCGACATCACCAACAACCAGGTGCAGGTCAACGTGCTTGCCCCCGCGCTTTCGCCGGAACTGATCGAGAAGCAGGTTGCCTTCCCGATCGAGACCGCGCTCGCCGGGATCAAGGGACTGGAAAGCACCCGCTCGCTCAGCCGCAACGGTTTTGCCCAGGTCACCGCGGTCTTCACCGATGCCACCGATATCTACTTCGCCCGCCAGCAAGTGCAGGAACGCCTGACCGCTGCGCAGGAGAGCCTTCCCGCAGGCGCCCGGCCGGAAATGGGCCCGATCGCCACCGGCCTTGGCGAAGTCTATATCTGGACGCTGCGCTATTCCGAAAGAGCGCATGAGCAGCACCGCCCCGGTGAACCCGGCCTCCAGCCCGACGGCAGCTACATCACCCCGGAAGGCGACCGGCTGGTCGGCGAGGCCGACAAGGCGACCTACCTGCACACCGTGCAGGACTGGATCGTCGCCCCGCAGATCAAGGCCGTGGACGGTGTTGCCGGGATCGATTCCCTCGGCGGTTTCGAGAAGGAATACCGCGTCGCGCCGGACCTCCAGAAACTGGCGGCGCTGCGGCTCAGCCTTGCCGACCTTGCGACGGCGCTGGAGCGCAACAATGTCGCCACCGGCGGCGGTACGGTTGACCGCAACGGCGAAGGGCTGGCCGTGCGCGCCGATGCCCGCGTGCTCAGCCTTGCGCAATTGCGCGACCGCGTGATCGCCTCGCGCGAAGGCACGCCGATCACGCTCGGCCAGGTCGCGCAAGTGCGGCTGGGACAGGCCGTGCGCATGGGTGCAGCCTCGGAAAACGGCCGCGAGGTCGTGACCGGCACCGCGATCATGCGCATCGGCGAGAACAGCCGTACGGTCTCCTCCGGGGTCGACGCCAAGCTCAAGGCCATCGCCCCCGCGCTCCCGCGCGACATCGTGATCGAGCCGGTGCTCGACCGTACCAGGCTCGTCGATGCGACGATCTCCACCGTCGCGCGCAATCTGGCCGAGGGGGCGCTGCTGGTCATTGCCGTGCTGTTCCTGCTGCTCGGCAATTTCCGCGCCGCGCTGATTGCCGCCATGGTCATCCCGATCACCATGCTGCTGACCGGTTTCGGCATGGCGCGCGTGGGCGTCTCGGCCAATCTCATGAGCCTGGGCGCACTCGATTTCGGACTCATCGTCGACGGCGCGGTCATCATCGTCGAAAATGCGCTGCGCCGGATTGGCGAGCGCCAACACGCCGAAGGCCGCCCGCTCTCGGCATCGCAGCGCCTCGATACCATTGCCGCGGCGACCCGCGAGATGATCCGGCCCTCGGTCTACGGGCAGGCAATCGTCATGCTGGTCTACGTCCCCTTGCTGACGCTGAGCGGCGTGGAGGGTCGCACGTTCGAACCGATGGCGCTGACGGTCATCATCGCGCTGGCCTTCGCCTTTGTGCTGTCGCTCACTTTTGTTCCGGCGGCCATCGCGGTCTGGCTGTCGAGGCCGGTGGAGGAAAAGGATAACCGCCTGGTCGGCTGGCTGCGCAGGCATTACGAACCCCGCCTTGACCGCGCGCTGAAAAGGCCCAAGGCCACGCTTGGCGTGGCACTGGGCGCACTCGCGCTCGGCGCCGCGGCGTTTTGGGGACTCGGTCAGGAATTCCTGCCGCAACTCGACGAGGGCGACATTCTCGTCTCCGCCTTCCGGGTGCCGGGCACCTCGGTCGAGCAGAGCCAGAAGATGCAATCGCAGATCGAGCGCTCGCTCGCCGGCATGCCGGAAATCCGCACCGTGTTCTCGCGCACGGGCACGGCGGAGGTTGCCGCCGATCCGATGCCGCCCAATGCCACCGATACCTTCATCATGCTCAAGGACCGCAAGGACTGGCCGGACCCGTCCGAGGACAAGGCCGCGCTGATTGCCCGCATCGAGGATCGCCTCGCCGCCGTGCCGGGCAATGGCTACGAAGTGACCCAGCCGATCCAGATGCGCTTCAACGAACTGATCGCGGGCGTGCGCTCCGATGTCGCGATCAAGGTCTTCGGCGAGGACTTTGCCGAGATGAACGCCGCGGCAACCCGCATCGCCGCGGTACTGCGCCGGATTCCGGGCGCCGAGGACGTCAAGGTCGAGCAGACCGAGGGCCTGCCCATGCTCGACATCGCCTATGACCAGGACCGCGCCGGCCGGATCGGCGTATCCGCGCAGGACGTCGCCGATACGGTGGCGACGGCGGTGGGCGGGCGCGAGGCGGGACGCATCAGCGAGGGCGACCGCAGCTTCCCGGTGGTGATCCGCCTCGACGATGCCCACCGCTCCGATCTCGAGGCGCTCGGACAAACCCCCGTGCCCACGCCCTCCGGCGCTTTCGTGCCACTGGCCAGCGTCGCGCAGATCAAGGTAGTGGACGGCCCCAACCAGATCAGCCGCGAGAACGGCAAGCGCCGCGTCGTGGTGCAGGCCAACGTGCGCGAGCGCGACGTCTCGAGCGTCGTCGCTGAGGCCCGCCGCGCCATCGCCCGCGAGGTGGAACTGCCCGCGGGCATCTGGCTGACCTGGGGCGGCCAGTTCGAGAACCTCGCCTCCGCCCGCGACCGGCTGATGGTGGTGGTGCCCGCCTGCTTCGCGCTCATCATGCTGCTGCTCTACGGTGCCCTGCGCAGCCTGCGCGATGCCGCCATCGTCTTCACCGGAGTGCCGCTGGCGCTCGTCGGCGGAGCGCTGGCACTGTTCCTGCGCGGCATGCCGTTCTCGATCTCGGCGGCAGTGGGTTTCATCGCGCTATCGGGCATCGCCGTGCTCAACGGCCTCGTCATGCTGACCTCGATCCAGAAGCGGATGGAGGAGGGCGAGCCCCCGCGTGAGGCTGCCCGCGAAGGAGCCGTCGCGCGCCTGCGGCCGGTGGCGATGACCGCGCTGGTCGCCAGCCTCGGCTTCCTGCCGATGGCGCTTGGCCACGGTGCCGGAGCCGAAGTGCAGAAACCGCTGGCGACCGTCGTCATCGGCGGGCTGATCTCGGCCACGCTGCTGACGCTGTTCGTGCTGCCGACACTCTACGCCCGCTTCGGCAAGCGCGCCGGATAAGCGGGCGCGTGGCAAGGGCCGTGGCCGGTTGGACAAATCGTCCGCTGGTCACGGTCCCCACGGCCCGCTAACCGCCCGGGCATGGCCGCGAACAGACCCCTGCCCACGATCACGCTTCCTGTGATCACCTCTGCCGTGATCACCCGTGCCGTTATCACCCCTGCCGTCATCACCCTCGTCGCGCTGTGCCTGACCGCCACGCTCGCCGGCTGCAAGGACGACCGCCGCGAGGAACGCCTGCGCGAGGCGGGTCCCCGCCCGACCCTCGCAAGGCTGCTGGCCGTCGCCGACGCCGATCTCGGCGCACGCAAGTTCGGGCAATGCGCCGCCTGCCACCGCACCACACCCGGCGCCCCCGATCTGGGCGGCCCCAACCTTTACGGCGTCTACGGCCAGCCAATGGGCCAGACCAGCCAGCGCTTTGGCTACACCGCCGCTCTGCGCAGTGCCGGCGGCCGATGGGACGCGCCCACCCTCGAGCGCTGGATGAAGAACCCGCAAGCGGTCGTTCCCGGCACTGCCATGCAGTTTTCCGGGGTGCCCGACGCGCTCGACCGGGCCGACATCATCGCCTATCTGCAAAGCCAGTCGCCTGCTGCCAAGCGATAGGCGGCTTCGCCACGGATAGTGATGGACTTCCGCCGACGTCGCAGCCCCTGTCCCTGACAAACACAAGGCAGGGTTCAGCCTCCAGAAAGCGTCCCGCGCACAACGGCAACCTGCGGGTGCGCGCAAACGCCGAAGGAGAAACATTCATGTTCCGCAAAATCATTGCTGCTGCCGCCATTGCCAGCCTCATGGGCGTAACGCCGGCCATGGCTGCCAGCACCTGTCGCAATGCGCAGGGCAAGTTCATCAAGTGCCAGACCGCTCCGGTGAAAAAGAAGGCCACCCCGGCCAATGTCACCAAGGGCAAGGACGGCAAGTGCCGCTTCTCGTCCGGCCCCAAGAAGGGCCAGTTCACCAAGTGCTCGTGAGCTGATACCCTCCAGCGACCAGACCCGGGCCTCGCGCTCGGGTCTGGACCCGGCTATCCGGCACGCCCGACGGATCAGCGCTCCCAGTAGGGCGGATCGCCAAAGCTGCGGCGCAGGCTGTCCGCCAACGCCCGGATCTTGGCCGAGGCGCCGTGATCGCGCGGATAGGCCAGGAACAGTTCGGCGCCCTCGGCTTCGAGCCCGACGTCGATCTCCACCAGCGTCCCTTGCGCCAGCGCCTCGTGCACGAAAAACGAGGGCAGCAGGGCGATGCCGAGCCCGGCCGCGGCCACGTCCCGCATGACGATCCCGTTGTTCACCCGTAGCGCGGCGACCGGCCGCACGACCGACCATCCTCCCGGCGCCGCGAAGCGCCAGTCGCCCGACCGGTTCGCATAGAGAATGCCGCGATGGCGCTCGAGATCGGCCAGCGATGCCGGAACCCCAGCGCTTGCCAGATAGGCTGGCGCGGCCACCAGCAGGCGGCGGCTTTTTGCCAGCCGCCGCGCGATCAGCCTGCCATCCCCCACCGCGCCGTGCCGCAGGACGGCGTCGAAACCGCCCGACGTCGCATCGACAAAGCCGTCGTCGAGTTCCAGAGAAACCTCGATCTGCGGATGACCCTCAAGGAACCGCGCCAGCGCCGCGCCGAGATGGAGGATGCCGAAGCCGACCGGAGCGGAAAGCCGCAGCGGCCCCGCCAGCGTGCCGCTGCGCGCGGCGAGTTCCGCCGCCGCCTCTTCCGCCTCGCGCAGGATGCGCTGCGCCCGCGGCAGGAAGGTCTGCCCGCCGTTGGTGAGCGACAATTGCCGCGTGGAACGCTGAAGCAGCGTGGCCCCCAGCGTGCGCTCCAGTTCGGCCAGCCGCTCGCTCACCACCGACTTGGCAAGGCCAAGGCGCCGCGAAGCCGCACTGATCGAGCCTGCTTCCACCGTGGTGACAAAGGCAACCACGCCATCGAGCTTCATCATCGTTCGGAAATCCCGTCGACAAGGTTCCAATTCTTCCGGCTAGTGCGAACGATGCCCGCATAGCATCTTCCCGTCCAGAGGCTCCCGACCGAACGGGTGCCAACAGCAACCCACGCAACACCTTATCGAGAACGGAGATCTGACATGGACGAATTCACCGCAAAGAACGTACTGGTCCTGGGCGGCAGCCGGGGCATCGGCGCCGCCATCGTGCGCCGCTTCGCACAGGGCGGCGCCAGCGTCGCCTTCACCTACGCCGGGTCGCGTGATGCCGCCGAGGCTCTTGCCGCCGAAACCGGCGCCGAGGCGATCCAGGCCGACAGCGCCGCGCGTGATGCGCTGGTCGCCACGGTTGCGGCCCGCGGCGCGCTCGATGTCCTGGTCATCAACGCCGGTACGCTGGTGCTGGGCGATCCGCTGACGCTCGACGCCGACGCGGTCGACCACATGATCGACGTCAACGTGCGCGCGCCCTATCACGCCGCCGTCGAGGCCGGTCGTGCGATGAACGACAACGGCCGCATCATCGTCATCGGCTCGGTCAACGGCGACCGCATGCCATTTGCCGGCGGCGCTGCCTACGCGCTCACCAAGTCGGCCGTGCAGGGCATGGTGCGCGGCCTCGCCCGCGATTTCGGCGACCACGGCATTACCGTCAACAGCATCCAGCCGGGACCGACCGACAGCGACATGAACCCGGCCGAGGGCCCGATGGCGGCGACCATGCACAGCTTCATGGCGATCAAGCGCCACGCGCGCCCGCAGGAAATCGCCGAACTTGCCGCCTATCTCGCCGGCCCCCATGCCGGGATGATCACCGGATCGATGCAGACCATCGACGGTGGCTTCGGGGCCTGAACACGGCGTCTGGTCATGCGGCGCTCTCTCGGATAGGGGGAGCGCCGCAGTCACAGACAATTCCGGCAGACCCATGGCCCGCAAGCATTCCAAGCGCGATTCCTTCGAAGACCTGCATGACGACGAGGAAGCGGCGCCCCCGCCCGTCCCCTGCTGGCTCTGCGGGCGCCCTACCGGCACCACCATCGTGTGGCATCATCCGGTGCCCAAGAGCCGGGGCGGGCGTGACGTGGTGCCGATGCACTCGATCTGCCAGCAGACGCTGATCGCCAATTTCACCAATTCCGAACTCCAGCGCCACGGCACCAACGTCGAAGGGCTGCTGGACAATCCGGCCGTGCGCAAGTTCGTCGATTGGGTGGCCAACAAGGATCCCGACTTCACCGCGCCGATCACCAAGAAGAAGCGCTGAGGGCTCGCCGCTGAGATCATTGCACCGTATGGAAGCCTAGAGATGGCCGATACAAGCGACGCTGCATGCTCAACCTGACGACCCTCAAGCTGTTCATCCGCGTGGCGGAACTGGGCAGCCTGTCGCGCGCGGCGGACGATGCCAACCTTGCCATCGGCGCGATCAGCCGCCGTCTCTCGCAACTGGAGCACGAACTCGGCGTCCCGTTGCTGGTCCGCAACGGGCGCGGCGTGGCGCTGACCCCGGCCGGTGATGCGCTGCTGGTCCATGCCCACCGGATCATGCGCGAAGTCGGCCTCGCGGTCTCCGACCTGTCGGACTACGCCAAGGGGCTGAAGGGCAGCGTCGACATCCTCGCCTGCACCTCGGCGATCACCCAGTTCCTGCCCGCCGACCTTGCCGCCTTCGGCCAGGACAATGGCAAAATCCGCCTCAACATCCAGGAAGTCTATTCCTCCGAAATCGTCGGCCGCCTGCGCGCGGGCGAGGCGCAAGTGGGCGTCATCATGGAAGAGCCCGGCACGCTCGGGCTCGACACCTGGAAATACCGCTGCGACCGCCTCGCCGTCGTCGCCCCGCCGCACGTGCTGTTCGGCACCCATTCGGTGCGCTTCCAGGACCTGGCCGAGCACGAATTCGTGCAGATGGGTTATGACACCGCCAATACCCGCCTGCTCGCCCGCTCCGCCGACGAACAGGGCTGGCCCTTCCGCCTGCGCGCGGCGGTCGACAGCTACGACGCCGTGTGCCGGATGATCCAGGCGGGCTTCGGCATCGGCATCCTGCCGAGCGAGGCGGCCAAGAACTTCATCGTGCCGATGGGCCTCAAGCTGGTCGAACTCGACGAGCCCTGGGCGCAGCGGCAGATGCTGCTCGCCGCCGACGCCGCCAGCCTGAGCGGCCCGGCTCGCCTGCTGGTGGAATTCCTGGCCGCCCGCGCCCCACTTGGCTGAACGCCCGCAGACTTCAGGTATCGGCCGAGAGCAGACCCTGACGAGCGCCTTGCTGGCGCAGCTTGCAGGGCAACCGTGCGATGCGGAATTTGTCCAGGTCGCCCAAGGATGCGCATACATTTTGCCCCATCCAAACATCATGCGATAGAGCAAGCCGGACTATCCCCGGCACTGTGCAGCCAGTATAGAGCCTCGATATAGAGCGAGGTAGCACCGCAATGCAGCCGACGATCCCGGCCCCGGACGACAAGAAACAGACTGCACGGTCGTACCCCCATCCTTTTCAGGGGGCGGGCCATACGGAGGCGCGGCAGGTTCCGGTCCTGCTGCACCGGGCGCGCGATGCAATGGCCACGCGCATGCGCTTGATCTTCGATCCTTACAATCTGACCGATCCGCAATGGCGCGTCCTGCGCCTGCTGAGCATCGAAGACGAAATCGACGCGGCAGACCTTGCCGCCCGTGCCTTCCTGCTGGGCCCGAGCCTTTCACGGATTGTCCGCGATTTGTCCGAGCGCGGCCTGATCCTGCGACGTGCCAGCAAGGAGGACGCGCGTCGCTACCTCCACGCGATCACGCCGGCCGGCATGAAACTGGTACGCGAAATCGTGCCGCAGTTCGATCCGCTTTACGAACGGATCGAGCGCGAACTGGGCATCAAGGACCTACAGCGCCTGAACGCCACGATGGAGCGCTTGGCGGAAATCCTGTCCGAAACGCCCTGACGTTTCAGGGCCTGACGGCACCTGCGTAGAAACCGTCGAGATCGCGCTTCATGGCCGACAGGGCGCTGGCATCGACATAGGCCATATGGCCTGTCTCATAGTACCCGAACCGCACGTTATCGCGCAGGCCGGCGGCCAGTTGCATATGCGCAAAGTCGTACTCGGTGCCGAAAAACGGCGTCGCCAGATCGAAGAGGCCGTTCATCACGAAGACCTTCATCGTCGGATTGGCCCGCATCGCCGAGGCGAGATCGAGCGCGGTGTTCGGCGAACTCAGCGGATGGCCATACCCCGGCGCGCGGTGATGCATGTCCCAGGCCGGCTCGATCACGGAATTGTACAGCGCGCGATATTGCAGGTCGCTGTGGAAACCGACCTTGTGCGAGAGGTAATCGCGATACGTCGTCAGCAAGGCGCTGCTGACGCCCGCCGTGGCCGGGTCGTTGGTGGCCGGATCGACCGCGACACTCTCATCGATGCGCGATGCCGCGCCGATGAAGCGGCCGTCGAAACGCCCGGTGATCAGCCCCTTGTCGCGCAGGAGTTCGCTGCGGAAACGCTCCATGTCGATCCGCAGATGGCTCTGCACGAGATAGCTCACCGGCAGTCCGGTAAAGCGCGAGAGCTGTGCGGCGACGGTCTGCTCCTCGTCCGGCGCGATCCGGTCGCCCTTGGCAAGCGCGCGGGCGTAAGGGCCTATGGCGAAGGCGCGGACTTCGTCGAGAAACGCCGATAGCTGTTCGGGCCGGTCAGCCACGCGGCCATGATACCAGGCTATCGCGGCGCATGTCGGCAGGAGGCCGATCGGCCCTTCGTCACGCCCGGAAAGCCCGTCCGAGAAGTTGAGGATGGTCGAAAGCAGGACCACGCCGTTGAGGTCGATGCCCTGATTGTGCAGCCGCAGCGCCAATGCAGCGGCGCGGGTGGTGCCGTAGGATTCGCCGAACAGGAACTTGGGCGCATTCCAGCGCTCGTTCACGGCGATGTAGCGGGTGATGGCACGGGCGAAGGAATCGACGTCCTGATCGACGCCCCAGAAGCTCTTTGCCGGATCGATCCCCGGCATGGCGCGCGAATAGCCGGTGCCGACCGCATCGATGAACACGAGGTCGGTCTTGTCGAGGATGCTCGCCTGATTGGGCTCGAAACGATAGGGCGCGGCAGGCATGGCGTGAGGCGCATTGCCCGGCACGTGCCATGGCCCGAACCCGCCGACATTGAGCCACAGACTGGCCGATCCGGGGCCGCCGTTGAACAGGAACGTGAGCGGCCGCTCGCTGCCCGGCTTCCGGTCGGCGAGATAGGCGACGTAGAACAGGCTCGCGGTCGGCTTGCCCTCGTCATCGCGGATCGTCAGCGTACCGGCTTCGGCGCGGTAAGGCACGCTGGTCTTGCCGATACGAAGCACTTCGCGGGTGCTCGAATGGTGTTCGCCGGCATCGGCTACAACGGCCTCTTCGGCGCGCGCGGAAGTGCCGAGACTCACGGCAAGGCTGGATGCCATCAGGATGGCCTTAAAGCGGCGGGACAGCTTCACTTGGTTTCTCCTGCACCGGCGCGAAGGAAGGAGCGGACGTCTGCTGCGGCTGCCACGCGTGAGCCCTGATCGAGATAGAGCATGTGCCCGGCGGGATAATAGCGAAACGACAGGTTCGCGCGGATTTCCGGCGGCAGCAGCATGTGCGCCAGATCGTTTTCCGTGCCGAAGAACGGCGTGCCGAGGTCGTAATAGCCGTTCAGCGACAGCACCCGCATTGCCGGGTCCTCATGCATGGCGGCAGACAGGTTTTCCTGCATCGCCGGCGAGGTGCGCGGCTCGCCCGAACCCGGCGCACGGGTCGACCAGTTCCAGCGATTATCGAGGCCCGCCACCGTTGCGAGGTAAGGCCCATCGCCGTGATAGTTCAATTCATTGGCCAGATACTGGCTGTTCGCGGCGGGAAAGACCGTGGCGACAACCGTATCCGCCGCGTCGAACGAGGGCGCCGAGGCGGCATCGTCGGTATTCCGGGCGGTGACGCGGGTATCGTAGATGCCCACCATCCGCCCGTCTCCGGTCAGCAGCCGCACGAACTGGCCGACATCAAGCCTGAGGCCGGTGCGCTGCAACTGTGCCTCGGACAGCCCGGTGAACCGTGCAAGCCCTGCCCGTACCGAAGCTTCCTGTTCCGCCGGCAAGCGGTCACCCAGGCGCAGCGCATCCGCATAGGGGCCCGCGGCAAAGTCGCGCGCGGCGGCAACGAAGCTGGCCAGATCCGCCGTGTCCTGTCCGGCGCGGTGGTGATACCACGCGGTCGCCGCCATGCTCGGCAGGGCATTGACGTAGCCCTGGTCGATGCCGGGATGATAGTCCGAGAAGTTGAGGATCGAGGACAGCAGCACGACCCCGCTGGGCGCCGCACCATGATGCTGAAGTACCTGCGCCAGCCCCGCCGCCCGTGTGGCGCCGTAAGATTCGCCAAGGATGTAGCGCGGCGACGACCAGCGCCCGTTGCGCGTCAGCCATGCCGATACGAAGCCTGCAAACGATTCAAGATCGGGATCGACGCCGAAGAACGCATTGGGAGCAGTACCCTCACCCACGCGCGAATACCCGGTGCCGACCGCGTCCACGAAGACGAGATCGGCGCTGTCCAGCAGGGTTTCCTGATTGTCGACGATGCGTATCGGCCATGCGGGCGTCGGCTGCGGGCTGCGGGTTTCCACCCGGCGCGGGCCGAACGAGCCAAGGTCTAGCCAGAGGCTGGCCGAACCGGGGCCGCCATTGAACAGGAACAATACCGGACGATCCGCACTGCGGCCGGGCACGATATAGTCGACGTGAAACATGTCCGCCGCCGCGCCATCGGCAAGGCGAACCGGAAGCCTGCCCGCCACCGCCCGATAGCCCAGGGGTTTCCCGTGAAGCTGGATCGAGTGCTGCGTGACCACGGCGTCCGAGGCCCCTGCGGACGATGCCTGAGTTGAGGCCGGAACCGGGGCTGAAACAGGCGCCGCAAAGACGTGCCCCGCCCAAAGCAGGCTTCCGAAAACGAGCGGCGTAACGAAACGCAAGACCGGCCCTCCTTAATACGAATCGCGTAGTTGTTATGTAATTTAACGCGTTAATCAATAGCCAATCCGGACATTTTGTCGCTTGCGGTCGGTTAGGCGGCGGGAAGAGAACCCGGGCCAAAATTTCCCCTTGCCCGCCGTCTCATTTTGATTAACGTGTTAAATGTATCTGGTGCATGCAGGCGTCCCCACGAAGGGACAGGTCCTGCCCCGCGAATGACACGGAGCCCTTCACAATGTCCAAGATCGACACGGCCCTGCCGCATGTCCGGGCAATCCCGCCCTACCCGCCGGGCCGTCCGATAGACGATGTCGCGCGCGAATTCGGCCTCGACCCCGCGACCATCGTCAAGATCGCCTCGAACGAAAACCCGCTCGGCTGCTCGCCCAAGGTGACCCACGCGCTGACCGCGCTGGCCTCGGGCGTGAACCTCTATCCCGATTTCGACTGCTACGAACTGACCCATGCCCTCGCCGCTGCAAACGGCGTCGAACCGGCCCAGGTCCTGCCCGCAGCCGGATCTAGCGAGATCATCCAGCTCGTCGCCCGCGCCTTCCTTGAACCCGGACGCGCGGCGATCATCCCGCAGTACTCGTTCCAGGCCTATGTCGGCGCGGCCATGTCGGTGGGCGCGCAGGCCCTGTTCGTGCCTGCACAGGATTTCGCCGTCGATCTCGACGCCCTGCTCGATGCCGTGACCGAGCGCACCACCGTGCTGTTCCTGGCCTCGCCCAACAACCCGACCGGCACCCTGATCGCGCCGGACGCGCTCGACCGTTTCGTGGATGCGCTGCCGGAACACGTGCTGCTGGTGATCGACGATGCTTACTGCGAATATGTCGAGCCCGCGCTGCGCTTCGATTCCGTCGCAGCCCTCCAGCGCCGCCGCAATCTTCTGGTGATGCGGACTTTCTCGAAGATCCACGGCCTTGCCGGGCTGCGCGTGGGCTATGCACTGGGGAATCCGGAACTGCTCGGGCTGCTGCGCCGCCTGCAAGTGCCGTTCTCGGTCAGCGCCACTGCCCAGGTCGCCGCCGTTGCCGCGCTGGCCGACACCGCCTTTGCCGAGCGCTCACGCATCGAAAATGCGCACGAACGGGCACGCCTCGCTCTCGAACTCACCCGCCGCGCCATCGCGTTCCTGCCTTCGGCGGGCAACTTCCTGCTGCTGCACGTCGGCGCCGGCGCGGAAATGGCGGATCGGCTGATGCGGCAGGGTGTGATCGTCCGCCCGGTCGACGGCTACGGCCTTCAGGAGTGGCTGCGCGTGTCGATCGGCCTGCCCGCAGAGACCGACCGCTTCCTCGCCGCGCTGGACACAGTGCACGCAGAAGCCGGCCAAAAGGTATGAAAATGGACTTCGATACCAGCAATAGCGCCACCCCCCGCATGCGCACAGGCGGTGAGGCGCTGGTCGAGCAGTTGATCGCGGAAGGCGTCACCAAGGTCTTCGGCATTCCCGGCATCCAGCTCGACTGGGCGGTCGAGGCACTGCGCGCGAACGTAGAGCACATCGATTTCGTCGTGCCGCGCCATGAGCAAGCCGCCTCCTACATGGCGGACGGTTATGCCCGCACCACCGGCAAGGAAGGGGTCTGCATGGTGGTGCCGGGGCCGGGCATGCTCAACGCGCTGTCCGGCATCGCCACGGCTTATGCCTGCTCCTCTCGCGTGCTGTTCCTGGTCGGCCAGATCGATTCCGGTGCGATCGGCAAGGGGCACGGCCTGCTCCACGAACTGCCCGACCAGAGCGCGATCCTGCGCGGACTGTGCAAGTGGCATGCCTTAGCCGAACGCCCCGAGGACGTTGCGCGCCTTGTGCATGAGGCTTTTGTCCAACTGCGCAGCGGGCACCCTCGCCCTGTCGCCATCGAACTGCCGGCGGACGTCCTGCAAGCCGTGGCTGCCGGCATGACCTATCCGCGCGCGCCCGAAGCCCCCACGGCTCCCGGCAGCGATGTGATCGAACAGGCCGCTACGCTGCTCGCCAGCGCCCGTTTCCCGGTCATTCAGGCCGGCGGCGGCGCGGCGGCGGCGGGCGCAAGCGAGGCGATCCGCGCCCTGGCAGAGCGGCTTCAGGCACCGGTCGTCATGACCGAAGGCGGTCGCGGCGTGCTCGACGACCGCCATCCGCTGGCGCTGACCACGCTCGGCGGGCGGGCGGTGATGCCCCATGCCGACGTTGTGCTGGTGCTTGGCAGCCGCTTCGTCAATGCGCTGGGACAGGCCAGCTACGCCCATGAGGCAACGCGCTACATCTACGTCAATCTCGACGGGAGCCACGCCGAAGCGCCCCGCAGCGAGGGCCTTGCCATCGCCGCCGACGTTCGCCTCACCGCCGAAGCGCTGCTGGCTGCCCTGCCCGAACAAAAGCGCCAATCTGCGGCCGAGCGCATCGCCCCCGTCAAACGCTGGGCCGCCGGGCAATTGCAGCGCATCCAGCCGCAGTGGAGCTTCGCCCAGGCCCTGCGCGCGGGTATGGCGGACGATGACATCCTCGTCAGCGAACTGACGCAGATCGGCTATTATTCGACCATCGGCTTTCCCGTCCATGGGCCCCGCCGCTATGTGACGCCGGGCTATCAGGGCACGCTGGGCTACGGCTTCAACACCGCGCTGGGCGCTGCGCATGGCAATCCGGACAGCCGTGTCGTCTCGATCAACGGCGACGGCGGTTTTGCCTGGGGCATGCAGGAACTGGCGACCGCCGCGCGCGACCAGTGCGCGATTTCCATCGTCGTTTTTGTCGACGGGCACTACGGCAATGTCCGCCGCATCCAGAACGCCACGTTCGGCAAGGAATTCGCGGTAGAACTCACCAATCCCGATTTTGCCCTGCTGGCCCGCGCCTATGGCATTCCCGAGTGCAACACAGACAGCCCAGAAGGCCTGCTGAACGGCCTTGAAGAGGCACAGAAACGCGGAGGACCTGCCCTCATCACCGTCACCGTTGGGGCAATGCCCAGTCCATGGGGGCTGATCCACGATTTCGTGCCGATCGGCTTCGAAGTGCCCGCCAATCCTCTTGGCGAACCGGAAACGGTCTGAGAAGGAAACTGCCCATCATGACGAACGCGAACGCCCCCGCTACGCCGCGCTACGGCTGGTACGTCACCGCCGTCCTGATGGTGGCCTATACCTTCTCGTTCCTCGACCGCCAGATCCTCAACCTGATGGTCGGCCCGATCAAGGCCGACCTCGCCATCACCGACACCCAGTTCGCGATGCTGACGGGCGGGGCGTTCGGCATCTTCTACACGGTGATGGCCCTGCCGATCGGCTGGCTGGCGGACCGCGTTTCGCGCAAGAAACTGATCGCCGGCGGAATCGCCCTGTGGAGCCTGATGACGATGCTCTGCGGCACGGCACGGACCTTCCCGGCGCTGCTGTTCACCCGCATCGGCGTGGGGGTCGGCGAGGCGACGCTATCGCCATCCGCCTACTCGATGCTGTCCGACAGTTTCGACCGTTCCCGCCTGCCGCGCGCGATGAGCCTCTATGCCATCGGCATCTACATCGGCGCGGGCACGGCGATGATGCTCGGCGGCTCGATCGTCGAGGCCATCCATCGCACCCCGGACGTGGTGCTGCCGATCCTTGGCGCCACGCGGTCCTGGCACCTGGTGTTCCTTGTCGTCGGCGCGCCGGGACTGCTGGTTTCGCTGTGGATGCTGACGCTGCGGGAACCCGCGCGCCGCCATTCCGCAAGCGAGGAGCAGCACTCCTCCAACCGCTCCGCCCCCGCCGCGATCTGGGCCCTGCTGCGGCGTTACCCGCTGATGGCCACCTCGCTGTTCCTGGGGTCCGCCGTGCTTTCCGTGCTGAGCAGCATGGATGCGTGGTATCCCGAGTTGTTCATCCGCAAGCTCGGCTGGGATGCGGCGCAGACCGGGCATGTCAACGGCGTGACCTCGCTGACCGCCGGACCGCTCGGCATGCTGGCGGCGGGCTGGCTGTCGAGCCGGATGATCGCGCGCGGCCGGAGCGATGCCTGCCTGCGGCTGACGGCGTGGTCCGCCGCGCTGGCGACCGTTCCGGCCATTGTCATGCCGCTGCTGCCCAATGGCTTTGCGATGGGGCTCATGCTGCTGCCGCTCAAGTTTCTCGGCGGCTTCACGCCGGTGCTGATCCCGGCGGCGATCCAGATCGTCGCGCCGGACCGGCTGCGCGGCCAGCTCGGCGCGCTGTTCCTGTTCACCACGGGCGTTGTCGGCGTCACGCTGGGCCCGGTACTGCCCGCGCTCATCAACGATTTCGTGCTGCACGACGAGCACGCGCTGGGCCTGTCGCTGTCGGTATCGGCGCTTGCGGTCGGGCCGCTCGCCGTCCTGCTCCTGAGCATCGGCCTCAAGGAATATCGCAGCCGTCTGGCGCAAGTGAGCGGAGACGATGCCCCCCGCGCAAGCGCCGTTTCCGGCACTGCCGACGCCAGTTTGCCCCTTGCGCAAACCATTTAACGCGTTAAATTAAACCTGCGACTCACAGCCGTCGCCAAGCCATAAAAACCAGAGATTTCCGGAAGAAGCGGCCACAACGCTTCCCGGACGCAGCAGGAACAAGTCGTCCGCCTTCGGGCATGCTCATCTGCATGAGGGATTTGCTATGCGCCTGCGTTACCGCCTGCTCCAGACCCTGCTGGGGTCAACCACGATCCTCGTCTCAACGCCCTGTCTTGCGCCCTGTTTCGCCGAGGCGGCCGATGCGCCCCCGGCGCCGGACAGCACCGGCATGGACATCGTCGTCACCGCCACCAAGCAGAGCACCCCGCTCAGCCGCGTGCCGATCAGCATTTCCGCGCTGTCGCAGGACACCATGGACCAGGCGAACATCCGCAGCTTCGCCGACATCGTGCGCGTGGTGCCCGGCCTGTCGATCCAGACCGACGCCTCGGCCGACCGCATTCCCAACATCTCGATCCGCGGCATCGCCTCGTCCAGCGGCGCGGCGACCACCGGCATTTACGTGGACGATGTGCCGCTGCAGAAGCGCAATGCCATCGGCATCTCCGGCAGCGGCACGCCGATCCCCCACTTGTTCGACCTTGAGCGCGTGGAAGTCCTGCGCGGCCCGCAAGGCACGCTGTTCGGCGGCTCCTCGCTCGGCGGTGCCATCCGCTTCGTGACGCCCGAACCCGATCTCGACAAAGTGACGCTCTACGCCCGTTCCGAAGTGGCCAGTACGAAGTCGGGCGGGGTCAGTTTCGGTCAGGGCGTGGCCATGAGCTACCCCCTGATCCCCGGCACCCTCGCCCTGCGCGTCAGCGGCGATGTGCAGCACACCGCCGGTTACATCGACCACGTGAGCCGCTTCACCGGCGCGGTGATCGAGAAGAACACCAACAGCGCACAGGCCGGCTCCTACCGTGCCGCGCTGCTGTTCGAACCGAACGCCGGGCTGAAGATCACCCCCAGCTTCTATTACTCGTACGACCATTCGGACGATTCCGACGCGCAGTGGTCCTCGATCCCCGAAACCACCCTCGATGGCTATACTTATGCCGCTGCGACGTTCGGCAAGTATCAGAGCGGCAACAACTGCAATGTCGGGGACGACTACGCGTCCAATGCGATATGCTCTGTAAAACAGCCGCGCAAGCAGCGCTTCTTTGTCCCCTCGCTCAAGGTCGAGGGCGATCTCGGCTTCGCCGCCGTGACCTCGGTCTCCTCCTACATCGATGACCGCACCACCGGCAAGGCCGACTATTCCTATGTCGAGCCCGCCAACTTCCAGGGCGGCTATCCCTTCGTGCACAACCTGGCGCTCTACAGTTCCACCCCGGTCTACGAGAACACCCGCAGCGGCTTCACGCAGGAACTGCGTCTGGCCAGCAAGCCCGGATCGCGCCTCGGCTGGCTCGTCGGCGGCTTCTTCTCGCACTACAAGAACAATTCGAACTACCACATCGTCGCCAACATCGCCGATCTCACGCAGGCGGTCTGGGGCATCGATCCGGTCGACGTGTTCGGCGTCGATGTCGAACCCGGCAACGTGACCTACCACCGCGATCAGGACCTCAAGGAAGAGTCTCTCGCCGGCTTCGGTGAAGTGAACTATCAGGTGACCGACAAGCTGAAGGTCATCGCCGGCGCCCGTATCTCGCGCGAGAGCTTCAGCTATCATCAGGAAACCGCCGGGCTCTTTGCGGGCTACACCGTGCCGACCACGGCCAACGGCGGCCTTACCGACGGCAAGGTCAAGGAAACCCCGGTCACCCCGCGCTTCGGCCTGCAATACCAGTTCGACAGCCGCACGATGTTCTACGCCACCGCCTCCAAGGGCTTCCGTGTCGGCGGCGTCAACCAGCCGCCCCCGGCCGCGCGCTGCGAGGCCGACCTCGACATGCTCGGCATCACCTCGACGCCCGGCACCTACAAGTCGGACCACCTCTGGAGCTACGAGGCAGGCGTCAAGGGCCGCACCGCGAACGGCGCCGTCTCGTTCGACGCCAATGCCTTCTACATCGACTGGAGCCGCATCCAGGTGTCCTACGGCCTGCCGACGTGCGGCTTCGGTTATGTCATCAACGGCGGCAAGGCGGTCTCGCGCGGTGTCGACATCCAGGGTGCGGTCCGGCCGGTCGAGGGGCTGACGCTGAGCGGTGAATTCGCCTATACCGATGCCTATTACGACCGCGCCGTGGTTGGCGATGCGCCGGGCAACACGCTCTATGTAGCCAAGGGCGACAAGCTGCCGGTGCCGCGTTACCGGCTCAACCTCAACCTCGACTACACGCGCGAAGTCGGCGGTTTCGAAGCCTATCTGCGCGCCGGCTACCAGCACGCATCAAGCTACCAGAACGGCACCGGCCCCGAGACGGCCAGCTACTACCCCGACACCTGGCAGGTCGGCGCCACCGACTTCGTGACCGCCCGCGTCGGCTTCGGCCGCGATGGCTGGGACTTGTCGGTCTTCGCCGACAACCTGTTCAATTCGTCGGACGTGCTCGGCCGCTCGAACGGGCGCACCGGCTGCGCGGCAGGCAGCGGCGCGGCCTGCGCCACCTACGAGCAGTACACCTCGCCGCTCCTCTACACCACGTTCCGGCCGCGCACGCTTGGCCTGACCTTCACGCTGCGCAAATAGCGGCAGACAAGCAGGCGCCTGGAACAGTTGATCCGATCGCGGCGGATCGACTGTTCCAGGCCGCAGGCTCATAGACCGCGGCATCGAGGCGCCCGAATGTCCGACCGATCTGCCGACGAGACGACGCTGCAAGACTGGTGCAAGGCTGGTGCAAGCCAAGTGAGCCAAGACATGCCCGACTGACCACTGCGCGGAGCCCCCTCCCCGCATCCGCTTTCGGAAAGACTATCGGCCATGAAGACCAGGTTTCTACTCTCCGCCGTCACCACGGCCATCCTGAGCGTGCCCGCAGTGGCGGCGACGCCATCCGCGCCGGCGGCCATCGCCCCCCTCCACGACCTGATCGCCCCGCTCGACATTCCGTTCGAGACCTTCACGCTGGACAATGGCCTGCGCGTCGTTGTCCATACCGACCGGCGCACGCCCGTTGTCGCGGTCGGCGTGTGGTACGATGTCGGATCGACCAGCGAACCGGCGGGCAAGACCGGCTTCGCCCACCTCTTCGAACACCTGATGTTCAACGGCACCGAAAACGTGCCGGGAGACTTCTTCGCCCCGCTCAAAGCGATGGGCGCCACCGATTACAACGGCACCACCTATTTCGACCGCACCAACTATTACGAAACGGTGCCGACCGACGCGCTGGAGCGCACGCTTTATCTTGAGAGCGACCGCATGGGCTGGCTGCTCGGCGCCGTCACGCAGCACGTGCTCGATGTGCAGCGCGGGGTGGTCCAGAACGAGAAGCGCCAGCGCGACAACCAGCCTGATGGGCTCGTCTCGTACCGTCAGGTGGCGGCTCTGTACCCTCAAGGGCATCCTTATGCGCACGATCCCATCGGATCGATGAAGGACCTGGACGGTGCCAGCCTCGCCGATGTCAAGGCGTGGTTCCACGATCATTATGGCCCCAACAATGCCGTGCTCGTGCTGTCCGGCGACATCGACGCCGCCGCCGCCCGCCCGCTGGTCGACAAGTACTTCGGCGCGATCGCACGTCGCCCCCAGGCAAAGGCCACGATCGCGCCCGTCACTCCGCTGGCCAAAGCCGTCACCGAAACCATGACCGACCGCGTAGCGACCGTGATGATCGATCGCAGCTGGCCGGTTCCCGGCATGGACAGCCCCGATTCCCCGGCTCTGGACATTGCCGCAGGCGTCCTTGGCAACCTTGCCAGTTCGCGCCTTGCCGAAGCGCTGGTGCGGCAGGAAAAGCTGGCGGTCAGCGTCACCGCCGGCAATGCCAGCAATGCCCATGCGGGCATGTTCGACATCCGCGTGATGGTCCGCCCCAGCGTGGACCCGGCGGCGGTAACCGCCCGGCTTGATGCGATCATGGCCGAATTCCTCGCCCACGGCCCGACACCGGACGAAGTGCGCCGCGCGGCCACGGACCTGATCGTCAGCACCACCAGCAGCCTGGAATCCGTCTCCGACAAGGCCGAGATGCTGGCCGAGGGCGAACTCTATTCGCGCGATCCGGGATTCTATCGCCGCCAGCTTGAACAGCTTGCCGCCGAGACGCCCGAGCGTGTCACCGAAGTCGCGCGTCGCTGGCTGGCCCAGCCCGCCTATACACTCACCGTCACCCCCGGCACCCGCGCGGCCTATGACGAAACCGCCGTCAGCGAACGGGCCCCCGCTCCCGAGACCGCCACCGAAACCGCGCCCGTAAAGGGCACACGCGGCCCCTTGCCCGCGCTGGGCGAGCCCGGCGCGCCCAAGGTTCCGGCCATCTCCCGCGCCCGCCTCTCGAACGGGATCGAGGTGGTCTATGCCAACCAGCCCGCGACGCCGTTCACCCGCGTCGTCCTGAGCCTCGATGCCGGGGCTTCCGCCGATCCGGCGAGCGCCATCGGCACCCAGCAGCTCATGCTGGCGATGCTGACGCAGGGCACCATCCACCGCAGCGCCAGCGCAATTGCCGAGCAGCAGGAAAACCTCGGCGCCTCGATCCAGACCGGCGCCTCGCTCGATCGCACCACGCTGGTGCTTTCGGCCCCCAGCGCCAACGCCGCCGCCGCGCTCGACCTGCTGGCCGATGTGGCGCTGGCCCCGGCCTTCCCCGCCGCCGATCTGGCCCGCACGCGCGGCGAACAGCTTGCCCGCATCGCACAGGAACAGGCCGCCCCCGCCGCCGTCGCCGCGCGCACCATCACGCCGCTGCTCTACGGCGCCGACAGCCCTTATGCCCGCGCCCAGGGGTCGGGCGATGCCGCCACGGTCGCCAAGCTGACCGCAGCCGATCTCACCGCATTCCACAAGGCATGGTTCCGCCCCGAAAAGGCGCAGATCTTCGTCGCCAGCGAACGCCCGCTGTCCGAAGTCCGCGCCCTGCTGGAGCGTAGCTTCGGCGGGTGGAAAGCCGTCGGCCCGGCCGGAACCAAGGCCTTCCCGGCCGCACGCACTGCGCCTTTCAAGCCCGAAGTGGTGCTGATCGACCGCCCGGATTCCCCCCAGTCCTACATCATGGCGGGCTTCCCCACCCCGCTCGATCCCAAGGGCGAGACGATCGCGGCGGAAATGGCCAATGACGCGCTCGGCGGCGATTTCCTCTCGCGCATCAACATGGACCTGCGCGAAGACAAGCACTGGACTTACGGCGTGCGCGGCACCTTCCGCGTTTCGCAGCAGGCCATGCCCTATATCGTCACCGCGCCGGTACAGGCCGACCGCACCGGCGATTCCATCGTCCAGATCCGCCACGACATGGAGGAATTCCTCACCTCCAAGCCGCTGACAGCGGACGAACTGGAACGCTCCGCCGCCGACCAGATCCGCTCGCTCCCCGGCGCCTTCGCCAGTTCCGGCACGGTGCTGGGCACCATGCAGCGCAATGCCCTGCTGGCCCGCCCCGACGATTACGAAGTCCTGATGGCCCAGCGCGTCCGCGCGCTGACGCCGGACCGCGCCAATGCCGCGATCCGCGCCGCTCTCGATCCAAGCAAGGGTGTGTGGGTCGTCGTCGGCGATGCGGCCAAGGTCGGCCCGCAGCTGAAAAGCCTCGGCCTCACCTATCGGCTTGAAGCCACTCCTGCCCCCGCCGCCAAGGATACCGCAGAATGATCGCCCTGCTCGCCGCCCTGCTGGCCGGAACCGCTACCGTTGCGGTCCCCGCCCATGCCCCCGACACCGCAATCACACCGACCATACCTTCGGTCAGCCAGCCGCTCGGCCATGACGACCGTGGCCGTCCGCAGATCGACGTATCCGTCAACGAGCAGGGGCCGTTCCCGATGGTGGTGGATACCGCCGCGCAGTCCAGCCTGATGTCGCCAGATCTCGCCGCCGCGCTCAAGCTGCAGCCCATGGACAGCGACCTGTCGATCAACGGCGCCACCGGCAGCACCAAGGCGCAGATCTACCCGGTCGATCACTTCGCCAGTTCGCTGTTCGACGAAAAGATGGTCGGCGTGCTGATGTTCCCCAACCCCGGCACGACATCGGCGCGCGGGATCGTCGGCATGGAGCATTTCGGCGAAGGCAAGCTGACGTTCGACCGCACCAACGCCCGCCTCTCCTTCGGCCCCTCTGCCCCGGCGGGGACGGGCTTTGCCACGCACAAGGGCGAACTGCACGGCGGCCTGCTGGTGGTGCCGCTCATGCTGGACGGCGTGGCGATGAAGGCCACGGTCGATACCGGCGCGGGCGTCACCATTGCCAATGCCGCCGCGCTCAAGGCGCTGGGCTGGAGCGTGGACGACAGCCGCCTTGTCGCTGCCGGCACCATTCGCGGCGCGACCAATGCACAAAGCGCGATCCGCATGGGCCGCATCGGCAAGATGCAGCTGGGCCCGGTCGGCCTCTCGAACGTACCGGTCTACTTCAATTTCGGTGACACCTCGGCAAGCGAACCGATAGTCATTCTCGGCTCGGACATCCTTGGCCTGCTCGATGCCTATGCGGTCGACTTCCCCCGCGCCGAACTGCAGATCCGCATTCCAGGGCGCTCGTAAGTCAAGCGATCTCCCCGCCGCGCGGGGGGATCAGCATGGTGAAGATCGCCCCCGCACCGTCGTCGGCATTACGCGCCGCGACGGTGCCGCCGTGAAGCGTCGCCACCGCCTTGACGATGGCCAGCCCCAGGCTATAACCCTTGCGATTGGAGCGATAGCGCACGAAGGGCTCGAACAGCGTCGTCGCATTCGCGGGATCGATGCCCGAGCCGAAATCGCGCACCGCAAGCACGCCTTCCACGCTCAGCCCCACAAAGATCCGCCCGCGATCGGGCGTGAACGACAGGGCGTTTTCGACGAGGTTGGTAATCGCGGTTTCCAGCAACTGCGCCTCGCCGGTGCAGACGAAACGCGCGACCTGCGGTTCGAAATAGACGTCGATATCGCGCGAACTGGCCAGCGTCGCCGTATCGGCCAGCACCTTGCGGACCACCGCGACCAGATCGACCACCCCGTTCACGTCATGGATGCCGCCGATCTTCATCAGCGTCAGCAACTGGTTCACCAGCCCGACCATGCGGCGCACATCGCCCACCAGCTTGTCCTTGAGCGGGCTCTCGTCCATCTGCTCCAGCCGCATGCGCAGCACCGTGAGCGGCGTGCGAAGTTCATGGGCGGCAGCGGAGAGGAAGAACTTCTGCCGGCGCTGCATGTCGGCGGAACGGTCGATCAGGTGATTGGTCGCCCGCACCAGCGGCAGGACTTCACGGGGCAGGCCCTTCTCCGGCAGCTGATGATCGAGCGCTTCGGGATCGAACGAATAGGCGACCCGCGCAACGCGGCGGATCAGGATCATGTTGCCGATCACGACCGCCGCCGTCAGCAAGAACGTCGCCAGCACGGCCAGCGTGAAGTTGCTGCCGAACGTCCAGAACATCTTGCCGAAAGCCTGCTCGCGGCGATCGATGTCGGTCGGGAAAGCGCGCGAGAGCCCATCGAACTCGTAATAGCGTGGGCGGCCGCAATCGATGAATTCCAGCGAACCCTTGGTCTTCCGGGTGGAAAGGTCACGAAACAGCTGCGAGCATAGCCCCGGCGTCACATTGCTGGCCTGAAGCGCGACCACCCGGTCCAGCCCCAGTTCCTCGAAATGGCGGGGACGGCGATCGCCATTGCCGATCACGCGGTCGCCCACCCGGATGTAATAACGGAACGCCGGATTGCGCCGCGCCGCATCGTCCATCACTTTGCCGAACGCGGGCGGAACCGGGGCCTGCGGATCGCGGTCAAGCTCCAGCATATAGGCGTTGACCACCTCGCGCACTTTCTGGGCGCTGATGTCCAGCGGATCGAAAGCCGCCGGCGGCAGCACGTCCATCATCGGGCGGATGGCCAGCACATAGACCCCCGCGCCGAACAGCACGAGCATCGCGATCGCCATCTGCCCGATCATCGAGCGAAACAGCCAGGACCACGGCGAGGTCCGCCGGTCCGCCTGTCCGCCAGCCTGCCCTGCCGGGGGCGGTGTCAATTCAGCGGCCAGCCTTGCCGGTTTCGCCTGCTCTGTCACGTCCTGCCTCCGCTTCGGCCTCGAACTGCGGCCAGCTGTCGAACGGCGGCGTCTTCGCAGCCGTTCCCAGCTCCGATCCGATCCGCGCGGTCAGACGATCATAGACGCGCCGCGCGGCCGTTGTATCGGTCCAAGTGCGAAGATTTGCCACCATCGCGGTGAGCAAGGCGGATTGCTCCTCGCCATAGAGGCCATCGTTGCCGCCGGCATAGACGATCTGGAGCAAGGCCGCCTCCATCAGCGCGCCGGAAGGCGCATAGTCCCCGCCCCGCCCGAACAGGCGCGCGAACCGAATGCGTTCGAAGGCCGTAAGCATGTCCTGACGGCCCAGTCGCGAGGACAAAGCCTGCAATTGCGCCGCCGTCGGCGCGGCCTTCGCACGGTCCAGCAGTACGGCCAGCAATTGCAGTTCGTGCGGCGAGATCGCTCCCGCCTGAAGGGCAGACAGCCCCGCCTCGATCCGCGCCGGGGCCTTGCCCTGTCGTTCGAGACCGGCGGCTGTCAGCGTGTAAAGCCGCTCCTGACGGCGACGGTCGGCTGGATCGAGGGCTACCAGCCAGCGCTCCATTTCCTGCGTGATCGCAGGGCTTTCCAGCGCGCCGAGCAATGCGGCCTGCTGTCCGTCCTGACCATCCGGATCGGGAAGCGCCTGAACGAATGCAGCCCGCTCCATGCCGGGCGAGCCTTCGCCATCGCCGTGCGGTGCCGCGGCCCGCCAGCTTCCGCGCAAGGCTGCACGCACGGCCGATGGGCCTGCCTGAAGCGCCTTGTCGATACCCGAAGTCGGGGAATCGTCCGCTGGAGAGACTTGCTGCTGCTGGCTGACCGCCCGCCGCCGCTCCGCCTCGATCACGGCCGGATCGCTGGCGAACTGCGTGCGATAGCCGTCGTAGAGCATGGCGAAGAGGCGCCGGAAATCGATGCCGCCTTGTGCCGCATCGGCGCGATTGCCCATTTCCACCAGCCAGTCGGCATTGGCGATATCCGCCCCGCTCGACCGGCCAAGCGCCCGCGCCTTGTCTACTTGGCCGGTCAGGGCCTGCGCCAGTTGCAGCACGCTGGCCGCTTCCTTGTCGTCGCCGTGCCGGCCGACATAACCGCTCAGCAGGTCGACGAAGCGGGCCTGCCCGTTCTGGTTCCAGAGCGAATTCAGCAGCCCCGCCAGCCAGAGCGCATTATCGGGCTCCAGCGACACGAGTTTTTCGTAATAGCCCGGGATCCGGGCGCGTTGTTCTTTCGTCCCGCCCATGTCCAGACCAACGATCTGCTTTCGGTAGAATGCCGCAATGGCATCCGCCGAGGGGTGGGGATCGGCCATGAAGGCATCGATCGCCTGCTGCTCCTGCGCCGCGAAATATTGCCGCACGAGCGGGGCTGCATAGTCGCGCCCCTGATAATGACGCATGGTATCGGCCTGAAGCGCCAGCAGCAGCGGATAGGCTTCGTCCTTTCGCCCCGCCAGAAACGCATCGAGGAAGCCCGGCAGATTGCGCCCATCATCATAACGATCCACCACCGTCCGCGCGGCGCGCAGAAGAAGGTCGCGATTGCCGGGGGCCACATCGGGGATCAGCACCTTCTCGATCATGAAGGCCGCCGACTTGGTCGGCAGCCCGCGGTCGTAGGCGATATCGCGCGAAAGGACGGCAAAGAAGCGCTGCTGCTGCGAGGCCGAAAGGCTGGCTTCGAACAGGGCCTTCACCAGCGCGGCCTGGAATGCCGTTTCGGAGCCGGACTGCTCCATCCGCGCCACCAGGCTTTCGTAGAGCGTCAGTTTGTCGGCAACGGAGAACGGCGCGATCATGCCCTCGGGACGGGCAGAAGGGTCGCTCTTGATGTCATAAAGCGCGCGGCTGGCGGGCGGCGGCAGGCTGCCACGCGTCACCATCAGATCCAGCAAGCGGGCATTGTCCAGTGATCTGCCCCCTTCTGAGTGGCCCATCGACTATCGTAGTCTTGACCACGAAGGAGGAATGGAATGGCTCGGAAGCACAAGCCGGAGGAGGTCATCGGCAAGCTGCGTGAGGCGGAGATCGTGTTGGCGCAGGGCGGGACGGTGGCCGACGCCTGCCGGCGGATCGGCGTCACCGAACAGAGCTATTACCGCTGGCGCAAGGAGTACGGCGGGCTGAAGATGGATCAGGCACGGCGGATGAAGGATCTCGAGCGAGAGAACGCCCGGCTGCGGCAGGCGGTGTCGGATCTGACGCTCGATAAAATGATCCTGCAGGAGGCGGCGCGGGGAAACTATTGAGCCCCGCCAGACGCCGCCGCTGTGTCGATCACATCCGAGGGATCATGGCTGTCTCCGAGCGGCGGGTGTGCCGTGTACTCGGGCAGCATCGATCGACGCAGCGCAAGGCGCCACGCGGGGCGGACGACGAAGCCGCACTGACGGAGGACATCATCGCTCTCGCCCGGCAATATGGCCGTTACGGCTATCGCCGGGTGACCGCCCTGCTGCGCGATGCGGGGTGGCATGTGAACCGTAAGCGGGTCGAGCGCATCTGGCGCCGCGAGGGGCTCAAGGTGCCGCAAAAGCAGCCGAAGCGCGGAAGGCTCTGGCTCCATGACGGATCGTGCATCCGGCTGCGGCCCGAGTATCCGGGGCACGTGTGGTCCTACGACTTCGTCGAGGGCCGCACGCATGATGGTCGCAAGTTCCGCATCTTGTCGATCATCGACGAGGCCAGTCGGGAGTGCCTGGCCTTGCCGGTCGCGCGACGGCTCAGGAGCGAGGATGTGCTGGCGGCGCTGGCCGATCTGTTCGTCACGCGTGGGCCGCCTGCGCATATACGGTCGGACAACGTCCTGGGTCGCGAAGCAATGGCGCGATTTGGCCAGCAGGTCTCTTCGCGTCGACAACGATCGGCGCGGCCTGCATTCTGAGCCAGATGGCTTCCACCGTCAACGGGATCGCTCCCTGCCATAGCAAACACAGGATCCAGCGGCGCCGAGGCGGCCGTGGTCCTCACCGTCCTTAGAACGAGATACGCACCCAGGTGGAAGGCCCGAACATTATCTACAGGGTCGCTTTCGCGCCCTCATGGCCCTTACAGAGAGGGGTCCTTCCACCTGGCATCCGACCGTTCAATGAACGGCCGGTACTCTGTCCCCGTCTTGACGACCGCGTGAGCCACGCGCGCCATCTTGGCGGTGAGCGCCGTCATCGCCTTGCGGCGGCGATCGGCATCGTCCGCGTGCCCGGCGGTATATCGTCCGAGCTTGTCGCGGAAGCTGTTGTCGCGCTGCCGCGCGGCAATTTGGGCAGCCATCCAGAAGGTCCGGCGCAATCGTGCGTTGCCGTACTTGGATAGCTTGGTGCGGCCGCGGAAAGTGCCTGATTGGCAGGTCGCGAGATCCAGACCACAGAATTTCAGGAATTGGCGGTGATGGCTGAAGCGACGTAGATCGCCTGCCTCTGCCAGGATCGTCAGTGCATTGATCGGACCGATGCCGGGAATTTTGCGCAGCAACTGGTAGTCAACGTGATCGGCGAGCTTGAGATGGGCAAGCCGCTCAATCTCGTCGCGCTGCTGGATGAGACTTCGTCCCTGCGCAATGACCATACGGAACATGGTGATCGCCGCGGAGTCCTCTGGCACCGGCAACGCTGCCGAAGCGCGCGCAGTCTCATAAATATCGTTGATCAGCCTCGCTTTGGAGACCTTGCGCCCGATCAGTGGCCATACCTCGGTAGAGAAGGCTTCACGATCAAGCGAGGTTATAATGGCTGGGGTCGGAAATCGCTCGAGGAGCGCCAAGAACCAATCTGACCTGCTATTGCCCGCAAAGTGGGCGATCTCGGGAAAATAGAGCGGGAGGTAGTGGGTCAATATGCGATGCCAGGTTTGCGTCTTCATCTTGGAGACGACCTCGTGCGTCTTGGATAACTCCTGCAGATCGTTGATTCCGACAGCGAGCGGGTCGACATAGCGCTGGGTGGCGCCGATCTGCAGCATGTGCAGGATGACCTGCGCGTCCTTAGGGTCGTTCTTGTCCCAGCTATTATGCAACGCCTCCCGCGTCCGCGCCAAAGCCACCGACGAGATGAGCCGTAGCTCGAACCCTGCAGTGAGCAGCCGATGCGCAAGGGTCCGATGGTAGTTGCCTGTCGCTTCGAAGCCGACCACGATGGGCCTTCCGATGGCGGCGAGTTGGTCTGCCAGAGCATCATAGTCCGTCTTGGTCGCGAGCACCGTCATGCGCCTGCGTCGTCCGCCCTCGGGGCGCTCGATGAGCACCTCTTGCCGATTCTTGGCCATATCGATTGCTACCAGTACGGCGCCGGCGGGTGTAGAAGAGAGTTTGGTCATGATCGGTCAGCCTCCAAAGTGTCGTCTCGACAACCTCACTTTAGAGCCCTGCTGGGCGTTCATGACCGCCTTGATGAAGCCTGCGGGCGCTACGCGCCCTTGTCATCATCAAGGCAATCCGGCCATTCCAGAGCTTGCTTCCCAATGTGCTATGGCCCCGAATTTATCGCCAATGCCGTGCAAGAATGGCTGGGCAGGATCGGTGTGAAGACGCTCTACATCACCCCCGGCAGCCCGTGGGAAAATGGCTACTGCGAGTCCTTCAACGGCTCGATGCGTGACGAGCTACTCAACGGTGAGATCTTCTACACCCTGGCCGAGGCTAAGATCCTGATCGAGGCTTGGCGGCGGCACTACAACACTGTCAGGCCGCACAGCTCGCTGGGCTACCGGCCGCCGGCCCCGGAAGCAGCGACGCCGCCATGGCCGCCCTCCGGTTCCGCTTCGCTCCACCTGCGGCCGGCCATGGCGCCGGAGGCAATCTTACACTAACAAATAACCCGGACCACTCGGTGGGGGCCGATCACCCATTTGCCCCCCCCCGGCGAGGCGCCGCGGACGCGGGAAGAGTGGTTCTCTTTCAAGGCCGTGCAACGCTGCCGGGGGGCAAATGGGGGCTACCCCGAAGGGGCTGGACCAAAACCCGCCACTTCAGCGTCGGTTCGGCTTGAACTATCGACATAGTCCTGCGCCTCGCCTCCTTGAATCGACAGGCTTTGCCTCCCGTCGTGACCTCGAGGAATTTGTCTACGCCGCCTAGGTGTTTAGTCCCAACATGTGATGGTTAGGTTTGACGATAAAGATGTGAGGCTTTGATTTCCAGAGTTCCTCAACAGCTTCGTAAGGCGTTCGGAACTTGAGCGCCTTGAGCTGCTTGGCGAAGTTGTAGGCGGTCAGCCAGTCACGGACGTGCCGTCGCAGTTCGTTGATCGAGGCGTAATGGAAGGTTTTGACGGTCGCCTCCTTGATGGTTCGCACCATGCGTTCGGCCTGCCCGTTGGTCCAGGGATGATAGGGCTTGGTTAGCCGGTGCTCGATACCGTTTTCCTGACAGACGCGGCCGAAGATGTGCGGGAAGGACAGGCCGGTGCCACGCTCGAACTGGGCGAACTGCACGCCGTTGTCGGTGAGGATGGTGTGAATCTTGTAGGGCACCGTCCTGATCAATGCTTTCAGGAAGCCGGCTGCGACCAGCTTCGTCGCTCTGCGATAGATGCGTGCGAAGACCAGCTTGGATGTGCGGTCCACGGCGACATAGAGGTAGGCCTTGCCATCCTCATAACGCAGTTCGGCGATATCGATGTGGAAGTAGCCGATCTCGTAGTTCTTGAACTTCTGCGGCTTCTCGCGATCGGCTTTGGGCAACTGGCTGATCCCATGCCGTTGCAGGCAGCGATGCAACGACGAGCGGCTCAGATGCGGGATCACGTCCTTGAGCGCGATGTAAACATCGTCGAGTGGCAGCCGGGCCTGCACCCGCAGCGCCACGATCGCGGCTTCCTCCATTGGGGAGAGCACAGTGCTGCGCCGCTCCCTCGGTCCCATCGGCAAGTCTTCCACCGATTGCCGCTTGCGCCACTTCAGGACCGTTTTCTCGTTGATCCCGTACTTCTTGGCGAGGTGCGCGACCGAAGCTTGCGATCGCTGTAGCTCTGCTCGAATGGCGTGCGTGGTCTTGGCGCTGCCATGGAGAACCTGGCCCATAAATCCCTCCGCTGTGATGGGGATAGTTTTACACCATCACATGTTGGGACTAAACACCTAGGCGGCGTGGACAAAGTTCCGCGCTGCCGCGAGGCAATGCGCAAGTCGTTCCTCCAATGGAACTCCGGCCAATTCCTGCGAGCGCTGCGGCACTTCCAGGCCGACGATCCGGTCTTGCGGCAGCAAGGCAAGCAATTCGACCAATGGCACGTCTCCCTCGCCGCACGCCAGGCGTTCGCAGATGGCCTCCTCCATGTAGTCGGCCAGAACCCGCTGGGCAGGAACGTCGCAAAGCTGGATATAGCCGATCACATCGGGATCAAGGGCTGCGAGATCCGCAGGACGCCCGCCCGTCCGGCAGAAATGCATTGTGTCAAATATCACCCGGCAATCCTGGCGGCCCACATGGGCGATCGCGCGTTGTGCCGTTTCCAGATTGCAGATCGGAAAGATCGGCACGAATTCGATCAGCGTCTCGATGCCAAAACCGCTCGCCAGTTCGCACAGCGTCGCCAGTTGATCGAAGCTACGGAGCAAATCGGGATCAAGGCTGACAACATTGATGCGGGGAATGCCGAGCCCCTCCATGATCGCCAGATCGCCCGCATAGAGATCGCGCACATCGTGTTCCGGCACAATCGCAACCCCTTCGCCGGACGCAATCGTTACGCCCGTTTCCGCCATCGCCGCACGCAGATCCCGGCGTAGCACGATGTCATCGCGCAGCGAGAAACGCTGATAACCCGCAAGGCTGGCACGCGCAGGCTGAAGTGGCGTACTGATGTGCCGGAAGCCCAGCCGAGAGGCCAGCCGCACGGCCTCGACCGGCGGCAAACCGAAGGTGCTCGCGAATTCCAAGCTGATCGGCCTCATTCTCACTCTCGCGGTCGGCAAAAGAACGGGCATGCTATCCTGTTTCGTCGTGAGCTACTCCGGCATCACCGAAAATCGCTTGGGCGGATAATACCCAGCCAGCTCGACAGTCCGCATAGGTTCAAGGAAGACACTGGCATGGGCAAGATCGCAGCGATTGTCGTGGGAACCGGTTTCGGCGTCCGTGTTCACATACCCGCGCTGCGTGCCGCCGGCTTCAATGTCTTGGCGCTTGTGGGCCGCGATACGGAGCGCCTACAACGCAAGGCTTCGGAAAATGCGGTTCCGGCCTGCTTCACCGACCTCGACGAAGCAATCTCCGCCACGGGAGCCCGGCTCGTCACCATCGCGACGACGCCCGATACCCATGCCACGCTCGCGCACCGCGCCATCGCGCGGGGATGCCATGTGCTGTGCGAAAAGCCCTTTGCTTTCGATGCCGTGGAAGGCGCCGCGCTGCTCAAGGCCGCCGAGGATGCGCGGATCGTACACATGGTCTCGCATGAGTTTCGCTGGCTTCCGGAACGCGCCCTGTTCGGGCAGGCTATCCGTGAGGGCCTGATCGGCGAGCCGCGTTTCCTCGCGATGGATCAGTTCAGCCCCTTCTGCGCCGACCCGGCCGCCCGCTTGCCGCGTTGGTGGTTCGACAGGCAGGCAGGCGGCGGCTGGCTCGGCGCAAGCGGCTCGCACCTGATCGACCAGATCCGCGCCTGGCTGGGCGATTTCGAGTCGCTGAGCGCCAATCTGCTCACCATATCGGACCGGACCGATGTGGCCGAAGACACCTATTCCATGCGCTTCCTCACCAAAGGCGGGGTCGAAGGCACGATGCAGCAGAGCGCCGGGGCATGGGGGCAAGGCGCTGGTCTGTGCCGATGCGCGGGATCGAAAGGGACCGTCTGGATCGAGGCGGGCAAGGTTTTCGTGGCGAACCGTTCGGGAACCCGGCAACTGGACGTACCGCCAGAGCTTGCCCTGCCCTTGGCGGCAGACGCCCGGACGCCCTTCGAACTGGAGCCTTTCACCCGGCTCGCCAAGGCGTTGAAAGCGGCGATAGATGCCAAAGCGCGGCCCGGCGCGATCACGCCGCCCACGTTCCATGACGGCCTCGCCTGCATGATAGTGATGGATGCCATGCGCGCCTCCGCCGCCGAACGCGGGGCGCTTCAAATACTGGCGTAACGCCGATCAGGCCCGCGTCGTTTCGCCCGGCGCCCAGAGCGGAGCGCCGCGCGTGTTACGCAGGGATGCGACGACCTTTCCGTCCCGATCGGTCACGCCATATTCCGCCGCGAGTTCGGCATTGATGAAAGTTCCGCCAGAGCGCGCAGCGACCGCCGGATCCATCGCCAGCGCCGCGATCACCCGCCCCGGAAACTCCGGCGAGGACCCTGCGGTGCTGCCAAGTTGCGCTGCCATACCCGGCACGGACTTGAGGTTCTCGGTCGCCCGCTCGGTGAACGTGAAACCCTGCCACAACGACAGCGCCGTCACGCCGGTTCCGCGCAGGTCGTGGCCCATGTCGCGCATCATCCGGTCGGTCGCCGCCTTGGTGGTGCCGAACACGACATCATAGGTATAAGTCACGCCAACATGACCCGACAGGGCCGCGATCAGACCCGATCCTTGTGGCACCATGATCCTTGCGGCATGCCAGGCCGCGACATAGGCCGCGCGCATACCGGTATCCCATATCTGCCATTCGTCCAGCGGCTTTTCCCAGAACCCCTCACGCCCGGTCATCGTCTCGGGAATGGCCATCGCGTTGTTGACGAGGATGTCGAGCCGCCCCTCGTCCCGGCGCACCTGCTGGAACAGCGCGTCTATCCGCGCATCGTCCATCAGGTCGAGCGGCACCGCAACGCCCTTGCCGCCACGCGCTTCGACTTCCTCGACGGTCTGTGCCAGGGTCCCCGGCAAGACGCTCTGCCCCTCGGCAACCGTGCGGCCGGTGATATAGACCGTCGCCCCATGGTCCGCGAGCGCACAGGCGATGCCCTTGCCGATCCCGCGACTGGCTCCGGTAACGACCGCGACCCGGCCCGCCAATCCATCCGAAATGCGCGCCATGCCGCTCACCCCTTCGCCGGATTGGCAGGGGCACGCCGATTTGTAAGTGGCCGCTGATACGAGGGGTCATCCTTGCTCCGGCACGACACGCCGTTGAGCGCAAGATCGGGCACATCGGCAAAAGGTACCGGCATTGGCGGCGGCAGGCAGCCCCATTCGATCACATTGGTGCGCAGCGCGATCTTCCATTCGCCGCCGCGCCGTTCGAACCGGTCGACATACCGCCCGCCGGCGATCCACAGGCTCTCGTCGCGGTTGCGGCCGACAAACTGGTAGTACGTCTCGCTATGGGCAGTGTCACCATCCAGATCGATGCTGCTCTGGAGCAAGGCGTGGTGGGTGAGGAGCTGTCCCGCTTCGTGCATCGGCGCAGCCCAGTCCCAACAGTCGGCGGCACTGCCCACAAAAGGCCCCGCCGCCATTTCCGCATCGCCCCAGAAGGCAGAAAGGTAGATGGCCCGGTCGAACCGATCCATCCCGCGCGAAAAGCGGGCGAGGCATTCTAGGATATCCTGCTTGTCGAGCAAGGCATCGATCCGAGCGTCACGATCCGCCGTCATGCCTCCACTCCTTGCGCGATCGGCTGCCAGAGCGGCGATCCGCGCAAGGCCCGCGCGGAGGCTATCACTTGTCCGTCAATATCGGTCAGCCCATAATCCTGCGCCAGTTCCGCCGTGATGAACTCCCCGCCGGAACGCTTCATTACCTCGGGATCGGCGGCCAACGCAGCCACCACACGGCCGGGATGCTCGACGCTGCTTCCCTGCATCTGGGTGATCGACGTCGTCATCCGCTCACCCATCCTTGCCAGATTGTCCCTGGCTTTCTCGGTCAGCGTAAGTCCTTGCCAGAGCGTGAGCGAGGCGACGCCATGCGGCTCGAGCTCCACCGCCATGTCCCGCGCCATCCGGCCTACCGCCGTCTTCGACGTCCCGAAAATTACCCCATACGTGTACGTGACGGCGGCAAAGCCCGAGATCGCCACGATCAACCCGGATTTTTGCGGCACCATCAGCCGCGCCGCATGCCAGGCGGCAACATAGTTGGACCTGACGCCGACATCCCACATTTCCAGATTGGCCAGCGGCTTTTCCCAGAAACCCTTAGGTTCGAGCAGGTCGTCGGACAGCGAGAAGGCGTTGTTGACAAGAATGTCGAGTTGCCCTGCCTCGGCAGCGATCCGCTCGAACAGAGCCGCGACAGCTAGGTCATCGCCATGATCGCAGGCGACCGCAATACCGCGTCCACCGCTCGCCGCCCCGCGCACGTCGCATTCGGCAGCGGTCCCACCAACGGTGCCGGGAAGATAATAATCCCCCTCGTTGACCGTGCGCCCGGTGACGTAGACCCTCGCCCCCTGCTCGGCCAGCACCAGTGCGATCCCCTTGCCGATGCCCCGGCTCGCGCCGGTGACCAGCGCAACCTTGCCTGCCAGCGGCGCGCTCATCCGACGTCTCCCGCGAACCAGCGCTCGCTGTAATCGCCATTGGCCCGGCCGGTGAAATGCCCTGCACCGAAGGGATAACCCATAACTCCCTGCGACCAGTCCGCCGCTGCGCCCCAATCCTGCTCCCAATCGTAGAGCATCACCCGATCGGCAATGCGCCATTCCCCGCTGCGCTTTTCGAAGCGATCGAGATAGCGTCCGCCGATGCAGGTATCGCGGTCTCCCTTTCCCATATCGATGCGGTGATAAGAGAATACGTGGGTCTCGGCCTGCGCCACCTCGCCGGCGAGTTCGATGACCGACTGCCCGATCAGATGCTGGGTATCCTTGATCGCATCGGCGCCCGGCACCACCCAGGCCAGATAAGCCTCGAAATTGCCGCTGTGCACGCCGTAGTCGAAACGCGCTTCCGGCCACCAGCAGGTCCGGATAAGGTCGGCACTGCGCCGATCCTCTCCGCGGGCGAGACGGGCGATGCAATCGCGGATCATCTCGCGGTCAATCATCCGTTGGACCAAGGCTTCCATCTGTCCTCTCCCGAAGCCCTCCTTGCCGGAGTGGCCAGAACGTCGTCGAGCGCAGATCCATGGAGGCCGCCCGATTCCCGCCCATTCATGGAGCATGTGGTCATGGCCCCGCTTGTTGAATCCGGACAATCCGCCCTGCCCGCCAGCCACGACCCGCACCCTGGCCGGAAAACGCACAGGCGACGCGCTCCGTGCAGACATAACGACAAGAAGGGGGCAAGCTCCCGGTTCGTCGTCTCGGTCGGCTCCATGATGAGAGCAAGAAGCAGACCGGATCGGCGGGCCGCGCGAGGTGGAGATGCAAGACTATCGCAACACGCACAGGGGCGCCAATCACCGCAGTGCATGCCTGCAAGGCGACGACTTCATACGGGCCCGGCTCCTGCGCCATTTCCCCGAATTGGTCGCCAGCCTTGGCGGCAAGTCCGCCGAAATCCTTGAAACGGCCGGGATCGAACCATTTGGCTGCGAGGAGGAAAACGCAGTCACCTGTGCCCAGTGGATCCTCGCCATGGAAACCGCTGCCGCGCGCCTCGGCCTCCCCGATTTTGGCATGCGTCTTGCGCGGCGGCAGGGCGGACAGGGTGCCCACGCCGTCGTTGGCAGGGCGATGCGCCATTCGCCAACTTTTGGTGCAGCAATCGATCAGGCCGTTCGCCATAGCGGCGCGCATTCGCGCGCCAGCCGGATCTGGCGCGGGCAAAGCGCCTCGCGAGACCATGTCTTTGTCGGCCATGACCTCCTGATTTCCGGCCATTCCCGACGCAGCCAGAGCATCGAGCAACTTCTCCTGTTGGGTCATCTGGGCGCCCAGGCGCTGACCTCCGGACGCGTTCGGGCGCGCGCGATTCACCTGCGTCACAACGCGATTGCTTCCCCCGGAACCTACCGGCGCAACTTCGGATGCGATGTGCGCTTTGTCCGGAACGAGGACGGCATCGTCTTTCGTGCCGACGACATGGCCTGCCCGGTGCACGAAGCCGATCGGCACGAACTGACACGGGCCGTGGCACACCTACACAAAAACCACGGCGGATCGCCTCACCCAGCCAGCATGCAAGTCCGCGCGATCATCATGCCACGGCTTTGGATGAACGGCTGCAATACCGAACTTGTGGCAAGTCTCCTCGGCATGCACCCGCGCACGCTGAACCGCCGCCTTCGCGAGGAAGGTCTGACATTCCAGCGGATCAAGGATGAGGTCAGGGCCGACCGCCTGCTCTTCTATCTGGAGCAGACAGATCTCCCGATCTGCGAGATCTCCCAAAAGCTGGGTTTCGCCGAGCAATCTGCGCTGAGTCACTTTTCCAGACAGGTCTTTGCCATGAGCCCCACCGATCTACGAACCGCAGCTTCAGGCAGGCCGTCGAACCATGGGAACGTCGCAACAGGTCAAGGGGTTTCGCCCCGCATCGACAGTGCCAACTGCAAGAGCGCATGATCGCTCGTCTGCGCTACGTTGATCCTCAGAAACGAGGTCGCGCTCTGGCTCGGGCTGAAGACATTGCCGGGCGCCAGAACGACGTCTCGGGCCAGACAGCGCCTGGCAAGCACGGCACTGTCCACCCCATCGGGCAAGCGGCACCACAAAGTGAAGCCCCCCACTGGCTCTCCCTGCGGCACGATCCCCATCGCCGTGAGGCGAGGCGCCATGGCCTACCGCGCCCTGGCAAGACGGCGGCGAAGTTCTTCCATGTGGCGTCGAAACCCCCCGCCGGCGAGAACCCTGCTAATCGCGCTCGTGGCGATCGGCGGCGGGCCGCCGAAACCTGTCGCCAGTTGCAGGTCGGTCAAGGCATCGATCCACTCCGGCCGCGCCGCGATGTAGCCGCAGCGCAAGGCGGCCGACAGCGTCTTCGAAAAGCTGCCGATGCGGATCACACCCGAAAGACCATCAAGCGCCGCCATGGTAGGCACGCCCGGCGCAAAATCCGCAAAGATATCGTCCTCGACGATCACCATGCCATGCGCCGCCGCGATGCCCGGAAGCCGGTGGGCGGTCGTCAGGCTGAGGCTGCCTCCCGTCGGATTATGAAGGTTCGAATTGGTGATGTAGAGGCGCGGTCGCTGCGCCGCGACAATCGCCTCGAACGCGGCGGGATCGGGCCCGGAACGCAGAAACGGCACACTGACGGCCCGCACCTTGTGGGCGGCGATCAGTGCCTGATAATTGAAGTAGCACGGATCGTCGAGCAGCACCGTATCACCGGGAGCCAAGAGCAGACGGCAGATCAGGTCGATCGCCTGCGATCCCGACTGGGTCAGCAGGATCCGATCCGGATCGCACTCCAGCCCCTCGGCGGCAAATCGCAAGGCGATCTGGCGTCTCAGCACGGGGTCACCTGCCGTGGTCCCGTAAAGCGTCAACAGATCGCCATCCCGACTGACCTCGCGCAGCGCCTTCTGCAAGGCGCGCTGCGGCATCCAGTCAGGCGGCAACCAGCCGCAGCCCGGCTTGTCGCTCGACTGGGAGGAATCGAGCGACTGACGCGACACCCAGAAAGGATCAATCTCATGCTCTCGCAAAGGCGCATGGGCTGCCGGTCCCTGCGGTGCCCCCGCCAGATGGCTGACAAAAAAGCCCGAGCGGGGGACCGCCGCGATCAGGCCTTCGGCAACCAGGCGGTCATAGGCCTCCACCACCGTAGCCGGTGAAACGCCGAGATCGGCCGCGCTGCGCCGAACCGAAGGCAGCCGGTCCCCCGCACAGAGCGACCGCGTCGCAATACGACTGCGGATGCCCTCGATGACTCGTCCAGTCTGGGTTACCTCAGCCAATTGTATCGCCCTCTATACCAGTACAGATTAATCATTCTGTATCGCTCTGTAGCTGGCAAGACCAGCGGCTTTCGCTAGATCACGGCCCCTCGGACCTGGAGAGATCACACATGCAGAATTCCTTTAGAGGCTGGGGAAGCGGCCTCATGGCCGTCATCGTCTTCAGCGGCTCGATGCCGGCGACGCGCCTTGCCGTGCTGGGAATATCACCTCTGCTGCTGACCTGCGCACGTGCACTGATTGCCGGCCTGCTGGCCACCCTGCTGCTGCTGGCACTGCGCCAGCCGCTTCCGACAGGACGGCAGTGGCAAAAACTCTCGGTTGTCGCGGGCTGCTGCGTAATCGGCTTTCCCTTGCTGTCTGCGCTTGCCCTCCAGCACATGTCGTCGGCCCGTTCACTGGTGTTCATGGGCCTGCTCCCCCTCAGTACCGCGATCTTCGGAGTAATCCGTGCCGGTGAGCGCCCTTCTCCGGCGTTCTGGATCTTCGCCCTGATCGGTGCGCTCGCGGTGGGTGGCTTTGCCCTTACCAACGATGGACATTCCTCGGCCGCTGGCGACGGCCTGATGATCCTTGCCATCGCCGTATGCGGCCTGGGCTATGCCGAAGGCGCGGTGCTGACCCGCGAACTTGGCGGGTGGCAGGTCATCAGCTGGGCCCTGGCGCTGTGCATACCACTCGCGGCTCTCGGCGCCATCCAGTTCTGGCCCCAGACCGGGCTCGCCGCAATCGGCACATCCAGTTGGCTCGGGCTGGCCTATGTCTCGGTCTTCTCGATGCTGGTGGGCTTCATCTTCTGGTACCGCGGACTAAGCCTGGGCGGAATCGCACGGGTCGGACAACTGCAACTGCTCCAGCCATTCCTCGGCCTCGGCCTCGCATCCGTGCTTCTGAACGAACACGTCTCATCGCTCATGCTGGCAGCAACGATGGTCGTAATCGGCAGTGTCGCTGGCGCAAAGCGCTTCGCTTGAGAGACCGTTTGAAAATTCGCGACATGCGAATTTAACAGCACCGGTCCTTTCCCGTTCCCCGCCACCGATCGATAATGTCCTGCGAGTGACAGGTGTATGGGCGAGGGCCGGCACCGCCTCGAGAAAGCCCCTGCCGGCCATTTTCAAACGGCCTTCCTGAACAATATTCCTTGTTTCGGAAAAATAACCACCAAGTTTCATCAATGTTTCTTCACAAAGTTAACGCAATTCCAAAGAGCAACAGTAATGAAATAAAAATGAATGTTGAAATTTACCGTTGCCAATAATCCTCACTTCAAGAATTTCACAACAAACGCCACCCAACTACTGCACCACTGTCTCGACACTGTCATACAGGGGCGATTATGGCTTCGGCAGCAGCGACGCCCTGGCTGCTGAAGACGACCGTTGGCGGACGATTGTGCTTCCAGGAGCTTGGAGACGCATGCTGAAGCCATGACGCTCCCCCTTGCGGGGGAGCACCTATGAGGTCGTAGATCCAATGCAGAAACGCTCCCTTCTCGTCGCTTCGGCGGCGAGCCTCGCGATCGCCTGCGCGCTCGGTTCCGTCCCGGCGCGCGCCCAATCCACCGGTTCGCTCGATTTCGAGAATTCGGACATCGTCGTCACCGGCAAGGCCCAGAACGACATTGCCGGCATCGTCATCCCGGCCACCCCGAAGGCCAAGCAGGTCCTGACCAAGGACGTGATCGGCCGCGAGACGCCGGGCCAGTCGATCGACGAAATCATCAACCTGATCCCTGGCGTCAGCTTCCAGAGCTATGACGGCTATGGCTCCTCGGGCGGCAGCCTGATGATCCGCGGTTTCGATGATACGCGCATTTCCCAGACCTTTGACGGGATTCCCCTCAACGACACCGGAAACTACGCGCTCTATACCAATCAGCAGCTTGATCCGGAATTGATCGAGCAGGTCAACGTCAATCTTGGCACCACCGACGTCGATTCGCCAACTGCATCGGCATCGGGATCGACCGTGAACTACCGTTCGATCGATCCGAGTCACGAATTCGGCGCTCGCATGGTCGGCACGGTTGGCGACTACGGCAAGATGCGCATCTTTGGCATGATCAACACCGGCGATCTGAATTCGTCCGGGACCCGCGCATGGGTCTCGGCCTCCAAGGACACCTACAACGCCCTTTACGGCGGTATCGGCAAGATCGACAAGACCCAGTTCAACGCCAAGGTCTACCAGCCGATTGGCAACAACGGCGACTTCATCGCGATCTCGGGCCATTACAACGTCAACCACAACACCATGGCATCGGACTGGGCGCTGACCAATACCAGCGGCATTCCCACCAATGCCGATGAGCGTGACGCCTATACCGTCGCGCGCTGCACCATCCCTTCCGGCACGGAAGGTGTGGCGGATGCCGCCAGCTCTTGCGGTTCGGCCTGGGAATATCGCTACAACCCGTCGAAGACCGCGAACATCCGCATCAATTCGCGCTTCACGCTCAGCGACAAGCTGACGCTTACGGTTGATCCCTACTTCCAGTACACCTCGGCCAACGGTGGCGGCACCGTGGTGGCCAAGGAAGGCAGCTACAGCAGCACCATTGCCAGCGGATACATCAACGGCACCCCCTACTTCGGTGGCGTCGACCTCAACGGTGACGGTGACACCCTGGACTCGGTCCGCCTCTCGGCCCCGAGCCAGACCGAAACCTACCGCATCGGCGTGATCGCCTCGCTCCGCTACGACCTGTCCGACAACCAGCGCGTCCGCGTAGCCTACACCTATGATCGCGGCCGCCATCGCCAGACAGGCGAACTGGGCTACCTCGATTCCGACGGCTTCGCGTCGAACTACTTCAACACCAGCGACGCCCTGACGGACGTCAACGGCAACGTCCTGCAAAAGCGCGATCGCCTTTCCTATGCGATCCTGCACCAGGTTTCGGGTGAATATTCGGGCGACTTTGCCAGCAACGCCCTCCATCTTGTCGCAGGCCTGCGTGTGCCGTTCTTCCGCCGCAACCTGACACAGAACTGCGTGACCTATACCAGCACCGGTTCGGTGAACTGCCTTGCCGACGCCGACAGTCTGGCCGCTTACGAAGCCGGCCTGAACACGACTTACGCAGCGCCGCAGAACAAGGTGTTCGACTATAGCCGGGTCCTGCCGAACGTGGGCTTCACCTACGACTTCACCCCGGCACTGTCGCTGAACGCCAACTACTCGAAGGGCCTTCAGGTCCCGGGCACCGACAATCTCTACACGAACGCATTCTACTATTCGGACGGTTCCGCCGATCCGAAGCCCGAAGCCACCGACAACTTCGACGTCGGCCTGCGTTACCATTCGGGAATGTTCCAGGCCTCGGTCGCGGGCTGGTACACGATCTTCTCGAACCGCCTTTCCTCGGCCTACAACCCCGATACCCAGACCTCTACCTACACCAACCTCGGCACGGTCGACCGTTACGGCATCGACGGCAGCCTGGCATTCCGGCCCGAGAAACACATCTCCGCCTATCTCTTCGGCTCGTATCTCTGGTCGAAGATCCGCGACGACGTACAGACCGGCACGTCCACTTACGCTGCAACGTCCGGCAAAATGGAAGGCGGCGTCCCGCACTACACCGTCGGTGGCCGCCTGGAAGGCAATGCCGGCCCCGCATCACTGGGCGTGGAAGTCAAGAAAACTGGCTCGCGTTACTACAACAGCCTGAACGTTGCTGTCGAAGACAGCTCGGGCAACAAGCTCTGGGATGCCAAGGTGCCGGCCTATACCGTCGTCAATCTCGACGCGCGCCTGAATCTGGGCTTCCTCGGCCTGAACGACAAGACGTTCGTTCAGCTCAACGTGACCAACCTGTTCGACAAGTTCTATTACGGCGCTTTCGACGATGCAGGCATCACCAATACCGCAACGACCTACGCCTACATCGGTGCTCCGCGCACTTTCTCGGCATCGGTAAACTTCCAGTTCTGATACGACAACAACAGGCCCGGAGCTTTCGAACTGGAACTTTCGAACTCCGGGCCTGACTTGCGTCAGCGTTCCTGCTCTGGAAACAATGCGCTGGGCAGTCGGATCGCTAAGCCCAGCGCCATGACCAGCAACACCTCGATCACGGCAATGGCAGGCAGCATCGTGCGCCCGCTTCCGGCGAAGAACGCCGTTCCGACCATCGCGACACCAAGAGCCATTCCCAGTTCCTGGACCGTCTTGACGATGCCGCTGGCCACACCGGCGTGCGCTGGATCGACGCGCGCGAGCATCACCGGCGTCAGCGGGCCGCTCGTCATGCCCATGCCCACCCCTGCCAGTCCAAGGCATGGTAGTGCCCATATGTAGGGCATGTTGCCCTCGATCCAGCAGAGCGTCATGCCCGCAAAGATCGCCATCAAGGAAATGCCGCCGAAAATGACCCACCTTCCGTAGAAAGCCAATAGCTTTCGGCCAAGAAACGCGATCCCGAACATCACGCCGACACTGAAAGGCACGTGCAAAAGTCCAGTTTCAAGCGGTGAATATCCACGCAAGGTTTGCGCGCCGAATGCAAAGACAAAAAGGAATCCCCCCGTCGCAATTCCGAAGGCAAGCGCAATCGAAAGCCCCATCACGAATTGCCGCTGCCGCGCCAACGCGGTCGGAAAGACCGGCGCCTCCCCCTTGCCCTCCCGGCGGACAGTCCGCCGCCATACCAGTGCCAAGGCAATGGGCGAAGCTGCCAGCAACGCGAAATGCCATGGCTTCCAGCCAAGATCGTGCCCGCGCACGAGCGGGTAGAGCAAAGCCGCCATGGCCACACCCAGCAAGGCCGTACCGCGGCCGTCAATCCCCCGCGGAAGCGGGGAACGTGCGCCCGGGAGGAGCCGGGCAGCCAACATCGTCGCTGCCAGCCCTACCGGCACGTTGATCAGGAATACGCTGCGCCAACCGGTATCGAACAGGTTTGCGTGGATCAGGATCCCGCCGAGGATCGGCCCCGAAATCGCGGATAGTCCGCCGATCACACCGACCCAAGCCAGTTTGGCCACCCGCTCCATCGGGCCGTACAGCACCTGGATCAGCGCCATCACCTGGGGCGCCATCATCGCGCCCGCACTGCCCTGCAGTACGCGCGCGGCGATCAATTGCCCTGGACTCGCGGATAGGCCGCACAACAGCGACGCCAGTGTGAAGCCGGCCACACCGCCAATGAACAGGCGGCTGTAGCCGAAGGCATCGCCCAGCCGCCCGCCCAGCATCAACAGCAATGCAAATGCCAATGAATAGCCCGCTGCCACCCACTGCGCCTGCGCTGCCGCCGCCCCGAAATCGCGCTCGATGACCGGCAGCGCAGTGTTGACGATCGTAACGTCGACGATCTCCAGCACCAGCGCGACCATCAGCGTCAGGTAGGCAAGCGACTTTTGCCGTTCGGTCAGTTCCGCCGGTAGTGCCGACGACACGATCGCCGTCAAATCACGCCTTCCTTCAGCATCGAAACCGCCGTCGCACAGGCCCGCGCGGTAAGCGCCATGTACGTGAGCGAAGGGTTCTGACAGGCCGACGAACTCATCTGCGCGCCGTCGGTGACGAACAGGTTCGGGATATCGTGGGCCTGACTCAAGCGGTTGAGAACCGAGGTTTTCGGGTCCCAGCCCATGCGCGCGCCGCCCATCTCGTGGATCGAGGTGCCACCGTGACCGGGCCGGTCGAACCCCATGATGACATGCCCGCCCGCTTCGGTGAGCATCGCGGTCGCCTCGCGGTGGGCATCGGCCAGCGCGGCCAGCTCCTCCTTGCCATGCTCGAAGGCGATCTCGAGCTGGCGCACGCCGCGCGGATCGGCGCGCTTGCTCAGCGTCAGGCGGTTGCTGGCGCGCGGCATCGAATCCGCGAAGACCACCAGCACCATCGTCCACGGGCCGATCTTGTGCAGTTCCTCCTTGTAGTCCTTGCCGATGCCACCCATCCGCTTGCCGCGCGTCCAGGTGCCCTGCAGCGCACCGCCCTGGAATGAATAGCCGCGCGTGAAGCCGTCCCCGTCCAGCGTATCGAGATTGCGGAAGCGCGGGATGACGATGCCGGTCGGGCGGTTGCCGAAGCTGGTGCGCCCTTCGTAACCGGGCATCACCGCCATGGCCGCCATCGTATTGGCATGGTCCATGATATGCGTGCCGAGCACGCCGCTGGAATTGGCAAGGCCATGCGGCATCGCCTCGCTGGCCGAGTTCAGCATCAGATGAACCGAATTGAACGCACCTGCATTGAGGAACACGACCCGCGCATAAGCCACTTTGTGCTCGCCGGTTTTGGTGTCGATCCAGCGTACTCCGGTGACACGGCCGGTCTTCGGGTCGTAATCGACCTTGTGGACCTGCGCATCGGTAACGACCTTCAGCCGCCCGGTCTTCTTCGCCGCCGGCAGCGTGGCCGATTGCGTGGAGAAATAGGCGCCATAGGAACACCCCCGCGCGCAGATGCTGCGGTACTGGCAATGTCCGCGGCCTTGCTCCGGGCGCGCTTCGGTGAGATTGGCGGTGCGGCCGATGGTCATCACCCGGTCCGGGTACTTCGCGCGAATACGCTCACGCGCGGCCTGCTCTACGCAGTTCAGTTCCATCGGCGGCAGGAAGCGCCCATCGGGAAGCTGAGCCAGTCCCTCCGCCGCGCCGGAAACGCCGACGAATTCCTCGACCTTGTCGTACCACGGCGCCAAATCGGCATAGCGGATCGGCCAGTCGGTGCCGAAACCGTCGCGCTTGTTGGCACCAAAATCATAGTCCGACCAGCGATAGCACTGCCGCCCCCATGTCAGCGAGCGACCGCCAAGCTGGTAGGAGCGGAACCAGTCGAACTCCTTGCCCGGTGCCTTCTGGTAGGGCTGTTCGGTATCGTTGACGAAGTGGTTCTCGGTGAACTCGTTGAAATGCCGGTTGAGCATCTGCACCGGGTATTCACGGGCGTAGAGCGCCGCGTCGCCCTGCCCGCGATATTCCATTTCCCACGGAGCCTTGAGCTCGGTCTCGTAGCCCGTCTGATGCTCGATATTGCGCCCGCGCTCTACCATGAGCACGGTTAATCCCGCCTCGGTAAGTTCCTTGGCCGCCCAGCCCCCGGTTATGCCGGAGCCGACGACGATCGCATCGAATTGCGTGTTGTTTTCCATTGTCAGCCGAAATCCACTGCAGTCCAGTCGCTGGAGAAAGCGCGCATCTCCGGGGTGAGCGGGATGTCCCATTCCCATTTACCGGGGACCAGTTCGTAACGAAGCTCCTGCGATCCGCCTGCCTCGCTGGTGTAGTAGCCGGTGAGGATCAGCCCCTTCAGTGCGTTCCACGGCGAAGGCGGCGCGCCCTGCGCAAAAGCCGCATCGTCGAGTGCGGTCAGCAGGCGGGTGCGCTCGGCGGCGCTATGGCGCAGGAAATCGCCGCCTGCCGCACGGTCGAGCACATGTTCCAGCCAGGGCAGATAGCGCAGCGATCCGTCCCGGCGCCGGAAGGGAGCGGTGGCGGCGGTTACCATCTCGGCAGCCATCGGCGTGCGCGTTCCGCCAAGCCCATGGGCAAGCGCCAGCACCACGAAATCGCCGACGCCGACCTCCATCGCTCCCGGCGTATCGGTGCGCGGGATCACGAGGTCGGACACTTCCGCGATCAGGCGGCGCTGGCGATCACTCGGCAGGTCTTCGGCATCGAGATCGGTGAGCTTCACGCCCGCCGCGGGGATGCCCAGCGCCAGCGCCAGCAACGCCGCGCCGGCCGTGAACTCACGGCGGTTCCAGCCCTTGTGGGCTCCGCTCATCGGCCGCCTCCCATCAGTTTTGCGTTGCGCGCGAGATCGTTGCGGCTGGGCCGAGCAGTCATTTCGAGGAGGCGCATTGCGTGCTGACCATCGCCCATGCCGGCACCCCCTTCGATCTCGGGGCCCGGTTTGGCGGCGATTCGGGGCATCAGGCCGATGGTTATCCCTGATCCGCCGGCCACCATACCCGTTCTCAGGCGCGGACTTGTCATGCTTCCTCTCACATTTTTTATAATTATCGTTCTAATTTTAGATGAGGCGATCGGTCAAGGCCTTCGATTGCATTGACCGCGATCAAATTCGCCGATAACAAACAGGAATACAAATTCTAATTAAGTGCCGGGCAGCGGCACGGGCGGAGAGGCATGAACCCGGTTTCCCGATTCTTCAGAAAGCTCACCATGAAGCCGCAGGGCATGACGATCGTCATCGCGGCTTTCCTCCCGATCTTCGCGATCGTCTCGATGTTCCCGATCGTGGCGTCGATGATCGCGCACTTCAAAACGGACCCCGATGCAGCGGCAAAAGTGCCTCTGATGGTCACTGCGCCGGGCCTTACCATCGCGATCCTCGCACCATTCGCGGGCTGGTTCGTGGACACCTTCGGCCGCCGGAGGCTGCTGCTGATCTGCACGTTTTTCTACGGGCTGTTCGGCACCCTGCCGTTCTTCCTTGACGACCTGAACCACATCTTCGCCAGCCGTCTGGCGCTGGGCGTGTGCGAGGCGGGCATCCTCACCATCGTAAACACCCTGATCGGCGACTACTGGGATAACGAAAGCCGCCGCAACTGGCTGTTTCTGCAAGGCGTGATCGGGCCGTTCCTGGCCTCGGGCGTGATCCTGATGTCCGGCCTTGTCGCCTCGGTCCGCTGGAACGGCGGCTTCCTCGTCTACCTCGTCGCTTTCCCGATCTATCTGGCGATGCTGGTGTTCCTCTACGAACCCCAGGGCCGTGCCGCGCATGACGAAGCGCCAACCGCACCGGCGGGCGAAAAGGCCCGCTTCCCGCTCGGCGCCGCGCTGGGCGTCGGCGCGCTGACGCTGTTTTCGGCGGCACAGTATTATGTCTTCATCGTCAACGGCAGCATCGCCTTCGGCGAAGTGGGCGTGACCGATCCTGCCGCCGTCGCCAAGATGAGCTTCCTGCCGAGCTTGTTCGTCATCCTCGGCGCGCTGCTGTTCCGCATCCTGTCGGGCCGTTCCAACGGCGTGCAACTGGGTGCTTTCCTCGCCATCCTCGGGACCGGCCTTGCCGTCATCGGCCTGGCTCGCAACCCGGGCGAGATGATTGTCGGCCTTGCCATCCAGCAGACCGGCGCCGGCATGGCCGTGCCCTCGCTGATCGCCTGGGCCCAGACCAAGTTCCCCTTCGAGCATCGCGGCCGGGGCATGGGCATCTGGACCGGCTCATTCTTCTTCGGCCAGTTCATATCGCCCGCACTCGTCCATCAGGCCAGCGGCGCGACCGGCTCCATGCAAGGCGCTTTCGTGACGGCGGGCACCGTGTCGCTGGTGGTGGCACTGGCCGCACTCGGCGTGGGCTTCACGGGCGGCAAGACGCCGCACGGAGCCCCGAACGCGGCCTGATCCAGAGCCTCAACAGCAGCGCCCGCCGTTTCTTCCACCATAGCGGGCCTGCTGCCGATCACGAAAAAAGGCCTTCCGGTCCATGACCGGGCGGTCGGGGTGGCGGGCCTGCATGTGCCTGACGTAATCCTCGTAATCGGGCATTCCGACCATCAGGTGCAGCGCCTTGCGCAGCGTGGCGAGAGGATCGCTCATGCCGCCGCCACCGTTTCATCGATCACCTCACAGGCAGTCGGCACGGCGCTGCGACGCGCCGCAAGGACGCTGCGCAGGCTGAACACCAGCAAGGCAAGGACCACCGCCAGAAACACCGCGACAAGTGCGGCATCGATACGGTCATTGAGGATCACCTGCCGCATTTCCGACAATGACTTTGCCGGCGCCAGAACCTGCCCCCTGTCCGCCGCCGCCTCGAACCTGGCGGCATGAGCCAGGAAGCCCACCTTGGGATCGGCTGCAAACAGCTTTAGCCAGCCCGCCGTGCCCGTGCACAGCAGCAGCCATGCCGCCGGGAGAGCCGTCACCCAGACATAACGATCACGCTTCATGCGGAACAGCACCACCGTCCCCAGCATCAGGGCGATTGCCGCCAGCATCTGGTTGGCGATACCGAAGACCGGCCAGAGCGTGTTCACCCCGCCCAGCGGATCGGACACGCCCTGATGGAGGAAAAACCCCCAGGCCGCCACACAAAGCCCTGTCGCCACAAGCCCGGGCACCACCCCTTCGTTCTTGCCGAAACGCGGCGCGGCGATGGCGATCAGGTCCTGTAGCATGAACCGTCCCGCGCGGGTGCCCGCATCAACGGCGGTAAGGATGAACAACGCCTCGAACAGGATCGCGAAGTGGTACCAGAACGCCTTCATCGCCGGCCCGCCGACAACATGCGAGAAGATCTCCGCCATGGCGACCGCCAGGGTTGGCGCCCCGCCCGCGCGTGAAATGATCGTGTGCTCCCCCAGATCGCGCGCGGTCTGCACCAGCGTGTCGGCGGACAGCGGATACCCCATCGCGGTCACCGCCTGCGCCACCTGATGCGGCTCGGTGCCGATCACCGCGGCCGGGCTGTTCATCGCGAAATAGATGCCGGGATCGAGGATCGAAGCGCCGATCAGCGCCATGATCGCCACGAACGCCTCCATCAGCATCGCACCATAGCCGATCATCGGCGCATCGGCCTCGGTGGCGATCAGCTTGGGCGTCGTGCCGCTGGCGATCAGCGCGTGGAACCCTGATACCGCGCCGCAGGCGATGGTGATGAACAGGAACGGGAACAGCGATCCCGCCCAGACCGGGCCGCCGTCCGCCGCGAATGCGGTCACTGAAGGCATGCGCAGCGCAGGTGCCATGATGACGATACCCACCGCCAGCGCCGCGATCGCGCCGATCTTGAGAAAAGTCGAGAGGTAGTCGCGCGGAGCGAGCAGCAGCCAGACCGGCAGCACCGAGGCGACCGCGCCATAGCCGATCAGGATCCAGCACAGCTGGATCGGTGTCAGCGTGAACAGCGGCCCCCAGAACGGCGACTGCGCCACCCACTGCCCACAGACCAGCGCCGCGATCAGGCCGATCAGTCCCAGCACCGAGACTTCGCCGATCCGCCCGGGCCTGATCCACCGGGTGTAACCGCCCATCGCCAGCGCCAGGGGCACGGTTGCCGCCACGGTGAACAGCCCCCATGGGCTGGCCGCCAGCGCCTTGACGACAATCAGAGCCAGTACCGCCAGGATGATGATCATGATGAGGAACGCCCCGAAGAGCGCTATCACGCCTGCCGCCTGGCCCATTTCCATGCGCACCAGCTCCCCCAGCGAGCGCCCGTCGCGACGCATCGAGATGAACAGCACCATGAAGTCCTGCACGGCACCGGCCAGCACCACGCCCACGATGATCCACAGCGTGCCCGGCAGATAGCCCATCTGTGCGGCCAGCACCGGCCCCACCAGCGGTCCGGCCCCGGCGATAGCGGCAAAGTGGTGCCCGAACAGCACCCGCTTGTCGGTCGCCACATAATCCAGCCCGTCGGCACGGTAGACAGCCGGGGTCGCTCGTCCGGGATCGAGGCGCATGACCTTCCGGGCGATGAAGCGCGCATAGAAGCGATAGGCCACAAGGAAAGAACAGACCGCCGCGACCAGAATCCACAGCGCGCTGATCGTCTCTCCGCGCGACAGGGCCACGACCGCCAGCGATCCGGTCGCCACCAGGGCCATGACGATCCAGCCAATTCGATGCACGGTCATATCCTCTTCCCATATCGGCTCGAAATGCCGTTTGCGCAGGAATGGGCTGAGCCTGCAACCCCCTGTCGGCCGCTTGCCACTGACGGGACTTGGCCATACCTCTCGTTCGGTGACGAAATTCGAAGAGATCGGCGCCCCGCTTGCCCGGCGCATCGCCCTTGCCGCGCAGGGCTTTGGCGCCCGGCCTGCGCGCGCGCCGAAACCGGCCGACCTGCGCCGCGTGCTGGGCAAGGTTCACCTTCACCAGATCGACAGCGTCAACGTGCTGGTCCGTGCGCATTACCTGCCTGCCTTCTCGCGCCTCGGCGCTTATGATCGCGCCGATCTCGAAACGCTGGCCTGGGGCCCCAGGCGCCAACGCGCACTGTTCGAATACTGGGCGCACGAAGCCTCGCTGCTGCCGTTCGAATTGCAGCCACTGCTGCGCTGGCGCATGAACCAGGCGGATCGCGGTGAAGCCAGCTGGGGACGGATGCGGCTCTACGCCAGCGAACGACGCGCCGAGGCCATGGCCTTGCTTGACCGCATCCGGATCGACGGCCCGCTCGCCGCATCGGATTTCGAAAGCCACAAGGGCAAGTCCGGCTGGTGGGAATGGAGCGACACCAAGCGCGCGCTGGAATGGCTGTTCTGGGCGGGTCACATTACCACCGCCGCACGGCGCGGCAGCTTCGAGCGCCTCTATGACCTGACCGAGCGGGTGATCCCTGCCACCGTCTTGGCGCTCCCCACGCCCGCCGATGCCGACGCCCACCGCGCGCTCATCGCCCATGCCGCCGCCGCCCACGGTATCGCCACCGACAAGGAACTGCGCGACTACTTCCGCCAGTCGCCCGAACAAGCCCGGCCCGCGATCCATGCGCTGGCCGAGGAAGGCGTGCTGATTCCGGTTTCCGTGGCGGGCGGAAAGCATGGCTGGCTGCACCGCGATGCCCGCCGCCCGCGCCGCATCGACGGCCGTGCTCTCCTGGCCCCCTTTGATCCGCTGGTCTGGGAGCGCGACCGCGCCGAGCGCCTGTTCGGCTTTCGCTACCGCATCGAGATCTACGTGCCTGCGGAAAAGCGCCTTCACGGCTACTACGTGCTGCCGTTCCTGCTGGGCGACCGTTTGGTAGCACGGGTCGACCTCAAGGCCGACCGCAAGGCTGCAATGCTGATCGTGCAATCGGCGCATTTCGAACCCGACGCGCCGGAAGATGCAAGAGAGGAACTGTCCGCCGAACTCGAAACCATGGCTGCGTGGTTGGGGCTGGAACTCGCACCGCTGAAGCCATGAGCCTGCCGATGCGTCAGCCCGCCTTCCAATCGAGCTGGCCTTCCTGATATCTCAGAGAACGCGGAAAACAGGAATTTTATGGAACGTGACGCGATACTGCCGGATCGGAAACGGCGCGCATCCGCGCGAGTTCGGCGGGGATCGGCCAGCCCCATTCCTCGTAAAGCCGTGCGAGCAGGGTCAGCAATTGGCGCAGTTCCGGCGCGGTGTCATCTTGCCGGAAACGCATCAACAGCGGCGCTGAAATCGGTTCGGCGATGTCGATGAAGGCCACGTCACCCCGGCCGTGATGCCGCACCGATTGCGGCACGATGCATGCACCGACGCCCGCCGCCACCATGACCAGCCCGGTCTGCAGTTCCCGCACTTCCTGGATCTGATCAGGCATCAACCCGTGCGAAACGAACGCCGAGAGTACCAGGTCGGCAAAACTCGGACGCGGCTCGCTGGGATAGAAGATCAATGGCTCCCGGCAAAGCCTTGCCAGTTCCACAGGCTCCCCCAGCAATGCCAGCGGATGGTCCTTCGCGACTGCGACCACAAGCGGTTCATTGCGAGCCAGCACATGACGGATACCCGGATCCTCGACAACGATCCGGTCGAAACCGATATCGATGCGGCGATCCTTCAGCGCCGCCATCTGCTCCTCGGTGCCCATTTCGGTCACGCCGATCTCGACTTGCGGCACGATCTCGCGGAACTGCCGGATTACCTCGGGCAGTCGCGCATAGAGCGTCGAGGGCACCAGCCCGAACACAAAGCGCGGTGATTTCCGCGCCGCCAGGTTCTGCATGGAGACCTGCAGCTGCTGCATGCCGCGCATGACCATGCTGGCCCGCTCATAGAGCAGCTTGCCCGCCTCGGTCAGCTTCAGCGGGCGAGTGCCGCGCTCGAACAGGGTCAATCCAAGCGAGACCTCAAGTTCCTGGATACGCTGGCTGAGCGGCGGCTGCGTCATGTGCAGTTGCTCCGCCGCGCGCGTGAAGCTGCGTTCGTTGGCGACCGCGAGAAAATAGCGCAGCTGGCGAATGTCGATGTTCTGCATTTCACGTCGCTCCAGAGCCGCTCGTTGCGGGCCAAGCGCTCACCATCCATATCGCAGCGATATAATGTCAGTTCAACACAGTCCTTCCATCGACTCGGTGAAAGGTCCAGGGCAGCGCGGTCGGCGAGACCGACAAATCCTGGACAGGTTGCCGCCGAACAGGCGGACTTCCCCCTAAACTGCGCTGATGTTCATGCCCCAAGACTGCAACGGTGGATATAAGACAACAAGAGTTGCCTGTCTTGAACCCCGCATCGGCGTGCGCCTACCCCCGGCGGCAACCTTATCCAGCCATATCGTTCCGATGACGGCCTGACACCATGGCCGTCGGCACCGCGCGTCTGCAAAGCATCACCACGCCAGCCTTGCCGCGTTCCCGGGAAACAAGTCCCGTTCTGGCGGAAACGCTGACCGGGATGGCGGATGCCCTGTTTTCCCTGAAGACTTACGCGGCGGCGATCCTGGCCTACTACATCGCGCTGCGGATCGGCCTGCACCGGCCTTACTGGTCGGTCATCACCTGCTACATCGTGGCCCAGCCGCTGGCCGGCGCCATGTTGTCGAAAGCGGTCTTCCGCATGATCGGCACCGTCTTCGGCGCGCTTGTCGCCATCATCCTCGTCCCCCAGTTCGTGAACTCGCCGGAGTTGCTGACCTGGGTGCTGGGCCTTTGGCTGGCATTGTGCACATATGTGGCGATGCTGGACCGCACCCCGCGATCCTACGTGTTCCTGCTCGCCGGATACACCGCCAGCATCATCGGCTTCGCCGCCGTGAGCCACCCGAGCACGATCTTCGACATCGCCAGCCTGCGCGTGCAGGAAATCATCATCGGCATCTGGTCCAGTGCCGTGGTCAACGCACTGATATTCCCGCGCACCGTCTCGGCAAAGCTGGCCGAACGCGCCAGCCAGATCCTGACCGACGCCGAACGCTGGTCGCGCGATGCGCTGTCCGCGCAGGACAATGCAGAGGACGCGGCGACGCTCGACCGCGATCGCCGCAGGCTCGCTCTTGATCTCCACGAATTGCACCAGTTGGCGGTCCAGCTGCCTTTCGATCTCTCCCGCTTCACCGTGCGGGTCGCGGTTCTGCGCGTATTGCAGGACCGACTCTCGATGCTTCTCCCGCTGGCGAGCGGCATCGAGGATCGCATCGGCCAGCTTCACGCCGCTGAAGCCATGCCACCGGATATCGCAGCCCTCATCGCCGACATCACCCTGTGGCTGAACGACCTTTCCTCGGCCGCCGAGACCATACCCCAAGCCGACGCGCTTATCGCCCGCGCCCATGCACTGGAACCGCGGGACGAAAGCGAATGGGACTGGGAGACCGGGCTGTGTCTAAGCCTGCTCGACCGCTTGCAGGATCTGATCCGTATCCACCGCGATGCGCGTGAATTGCATGCGATCATCCTTTCCCCGACCACCGCGCCATCACCGAACATTGCCGCCGCCATCCGCAATGCCCGCGCCATGCCGCTGCACCGTGACCATGGCCTGGCGCTGCGATCGGCGCTGGCGACGATGGCAACCCTGGGCATCGGCACAGCCATGTGGATCGCCACGGCCTGGCCGGATGGCAGCACCGCCGTGGTGATCGCGTGCATCATCTGCGCCCTGTTCAGCCACCTCGACAACCCTGGACCGACCGCCAGCCGCCTGCTGTACGGTACCCTTGCCGCCATGCCGATCGGCGCATTCTACGCCTTTGTCCTGATGCCCCGGCTCAGTGACTTTCCGGCAATGGTCGGCGTTCTGGCGCCGGTCATGCTGATCGTCGGCAGCCTTCAGGCCCGCCCGTCGACCGCGATCTTTGCCATCGGCATCATGCTGACATTGCCGGGCCTCGTAGGCCTCAACGAGGAATACGACGCCAATTTCCAGACCTTCACCAACTTCGCCATCGCGCAAATCGTAGGGGTTGGCATTGCCGTCTTTGTACTCAATTTCGCCAGTTCGGTTGGAACACGCTCCAGTGCGATCCGGCTCGTGCGTTCGGGCTGGCGCGAGCTCGCGGGCATGGCGGGGGGCAGGGACAGCCTCGACCTCAATGCCTGGATCGGCCGTATGATCGACCGCGTGGCGATGTTGACGCCGCGCCTCAAATACCTCGCAATCGACCCTACCCAACCCCTGCTCGACATCCTCGCCGACACCCGCATTGGCATGGCCATCCACGACCTTCGCACGTTCCAGGAACGTGCATCGCCGTGGAGCGCCCGGCAAGTCGCGGTCGTGCTCAAGCACGTCGAGCAGCACTTCACGCAGCTACGCGACGACCGGCCGATCGACCCGGATCCTGCCTTGGTTCGGGCGATCGACCTGGTTCTGGCGAAAGTGGCGGCGCTGGAAGATCTCGAGCAGCGCCGCCTTGGCGTGCTGGCGCTTACCAGCCTCAGGCGCAATCTGGCATCCTACGCGCCGCCTCCACCGGCCATGCGCCGCCAGCGGGAGGATGGCTCAGCCGTGCTCCCGGGATAGATCCAGGGCAGCTGCGTCAAGCGCCATGCCCGCCTCTTCGCTGTGGCGCGCCACCCGCAGGCCGAGGGGGCCGGCAAGGTATTCCCACCCCTCAACGCCCCAGCGTTGCAGTGCGCGGGGTTCCAGCGGTACCGATACACGGCGGCTTTCCCCGGCGGCCAGGGCTACCTTGGTGAAACCCACCAGCGCGCATTCGGGAGAATCGCGGTAGACCTGCACGACGTCGCTGCCGTCGCGGTCCGAGACGTTCGCGACGGTAAGCGTTACCACGTTGTCCTCGATCCGGGCATCGGACCAGGCAAAGCAGGCGTAACCAGCGCCGGAACCGATCGGATGCCGCGCCGCCTTTCCTTTGGCGACAAGTCCGCGATAGCCCAGCAGAGTACCTTCCGAATAGGCCAGCGTCCCGTCGGCGGCAGGTTTCAGCCGGAAGGCGGGGTAATCGTCCTCGCTGGCCGCGAACGTTACCGGCAGGCGTCCGCCAGGCTCACGAGCGCCCGACAGCACATCGGCGAGCGCCCGGGCGAAGCCTTCTCCCGGATACCAGACCGAGAGCAGCGCGGCCGTCCGGTGCTCCCAGGAGCAGTCGAAGGCATGGCCGACGTTGACGATCACCGCGGTACGGGGATTGGCCGCCGTCACTGCGTCGATCAGGCGCAGTTGCTCGGCCGGCAGCAAAGTGTCCGCACGGTCCTTGCTTTCGACGCTGGAGTCGGATGTTTCACCCACGATCAGGAATACCGCATCGGCCGATCGTGCGGCGTCGACAGCAGCCTGCAACATCTCTTCCGCACTGCCGGGACCGCGCAGCCCGTACCAGAGCCCCTGCACGCGCCCGCCGATCCACGAGAACTCGACCGTCACCGTGATCGTCTGCCCCTCGGCCAGGTCCAGGGCCAGGACATCGGAATCACCGCGCTTGAGCACGCCCATGACGTCACCTGCCGGGATTTCGCCACCCGCGCGCATCACTTCCTCGCCATCGACAAGAATACGCGCGGCGCCCGTGGAGCCAAGGTGCAGATTGTGCACTCCGCTGCGGGTTGCCTTGTAGCGCCCGCTTGCCCGCACCGAACCGGGCGTCGCGAAATCGGCCTGATCGTGCACGCCGACAAACCAGACCAGCGAATTCGTATCGCGTGTCTCGCGCGACACCACTTCACCCGCACAGTCTGGCGCGCCAAAGTATTCGAGTGTCATTCCGCGCGTGGAACCATCGCCGATATCCAGCGCCGGCACAACGCGCATGCTGGGCAGGCGCGGCTGCGGATCGACGCCAGGCTCGAACAGGATCTCCGAACAGCCGCCATACGTCTCGCGCAGCACCTCGACCGGCGTCGGCGCATCAGGCGAGATCGAGATCTTGGCGAAAGTCCCGCCCTGAAAACACGGCGCCCAGGCATTGGGGCCGATCACGGCCAGACGCTTCACCGCCCCCGGAGCGAGCGGCAGCATATCCCCTTCGTTGCGCAGGAGCGTAAAGCCGGCAGCCGCCGCCTCCACAAGCAGAGCCTGCGCCGCATCCGGCGACACCGGCTGGGACTTGTTGCCGGTGATCCGGCGCGCCACCGATGCGACGCGGGCTGCCGCGTCTTCCACGCGCGCGGCGTCAACCGCGCCCATCGCCACCGCCGCCTCCAGCTTTTCCCCCATGAAGCGCGCAGGGCCGGGCATTTCCAGATCGAGCCCGGCATTGATCGTGCCTTCGCTGGAATGGGTGCCGAACCAGTCGCTCATGATGAGACCGTCGAAGCCCCAGTCCTGCTTGACCACTTTCGTCAGCACATGGGCCTGTTCCGAACACCACGCCCCGTTGACACGGTTATAGGCCGCCATCAGCCCCGCACAGCCCTCGCTTGCGGCATATTCAAAGGGCAGCAGGTACACCTCGCGCAAGGTCCGCTCGTCGACACGAACGTCCACCTCGTCGCGCGCAGTCTCGCTGTCGTTGCAGACCATGTGCTTGGCGATCGATCCGGTGCCGGTCGATTGCAGGCCCTTGACCCATTCCGCGCCGAGCACCCCGGTCAACACCGGATCTTCCGAAAAGTACTCGAAGGCCCGCCCTGCCAGCGGGCTGCGAGCGAGATTGAGGTTGGGCGCCAGCACGGCATCCACGCCGCGCGAAACGGCCTCGCTGCCAACCAGCGCGCCAATACGGCGGGACAGATCGCGATCCCAGGTCGCTCCAAGCAGCGTCGAGCAGGGGCTAAGCAGGGCAATATCGCGTTCGTCCACCTTGCCGCTGGCGATCCCAAGCGGGCCGTCGGACATCGTGAAGGAGGGAATGCCCGCCTCAGGCACCGCACACGAGGACCACATCGCCTCGCCTGCCGTAAGCGCGCAGGCCTGCGAAAGAGAAAACGCGCTCATGCCAGGGCCTCCACCCGGAAACCCATGATCTGCTCAGCCTGGGCGCGCACTGCACGCGCAACCGCTTCGTCGATCAACGAACCGTCGGGCGCAAACGGCCTCTGCTCGGCCGAATTGACCCCGACACCTACCGGCGTCGGCCAACCGCGCATGGCATGGACAACGTCGCGCAGTGCCGAAAGCGTGGTTCCACAGGCCTGCCATCCGGCCGCCGTGACAACCAGCCCCACAGGTCGTCCATCAAAATATACACGGGCATCGCCGCGCAAGTCTTCCAGCAGGTCGATGGCGTTCTTGACGAGCCCCGAATAGCCGCCGTGATAGCCGGGGCTGCCGATGACGATACCGTCCGCCATCCGAACCGCTTCGACAAGCGCCAGTTCTTCCGCCGTACGCTCCGGCTGCTCCGGATTGAAATGCGGCAGCGCCGCGAGCGCGGGACCGTCGAACATCACGGTTTCGGCGCCCATTGCGGCGCATTCTGCCAGTACGGCGCGCACGATCCGTTCGCTGGATGAGGCCTGACGGAAGGTTCCGCCCAGCCCGACGATCCGCCGGGGCGCGGCGGTCGAATTCTCGGTCATCGCTTTCTCCTCAAGCGGCGCGGCCTTCTTGCGGGCCGCGCCATCCTATCCTTGTTCAGGCCGGGACCGCGGCCTTGAACGCCGGCATCACCTTTTCCGCCATCAGCCGCAGCGTCTGATCGCCGTAGGCCAGCCGCTGCTCGGTCAGCGGCCCGGTGGTGGTGCCGCACAGCACGTTACCGATACCGAGTTCAGCATAAGGCGTGAGGTGCTCCAGCACCGTCTCCGGCGAACCATACAGGCACCAGGTACCGATCCAGTCGTCGGTCAGGGCATTGGGCGTCCTGTCGGTCTTCCTGTTGGCATCGTCGCTTTCGGCGCGCGCGTTGAATTCGGCTTCACGCTCGATGGCATCCTGATAGCTGCGCAGGATCACTTCCAGTTCCTCACGCGCCTGATCGTCGCTTTCAGCCACGTGGACGACCTGATAGGTGTGCGTCGTCCAGTCGAGCGCGGATTTCACCACGTCCTCGCTGTGCCCGGCTTCCAGCAGGAAACCCTTGTAGATGTCAAACCACTTCTTGACGTGGGTGAACGGCTCGGTCCCGCCGATCGTTGGCGGAGTGAAGGCGGGAATGAACGCCGGCCAGCCGTTTTCGGCCGCGCGGCGCGAACTGGCTTCCTTCATCGCTACCGGCATCAGCCGCGCATGGCCCGGCGTGAACGGCGACGGCGTGATCCGCTGGAGAACACGCCCCTTGTAGGGGCCGTTGTCGATGACGACGGCAGGATCTTCCATCTGCTTGGCCCAGAGCTGTTCGACCAGCGCCAGGTTGTTGTCAGAGATGCGGCCGGCATCCTTGTAGTCGACCGCGAAACCGATCATTTCTTCCGGCGTCGTGCCTGAACCGACGCCGACCAGCAGCTTCCCGTCGGTCAATTGGTCGAGAATATTAATTCGCTCGGCAAGCCGCACCGGGTGGTGGAGCGGCACCGAAACGACCGAAAAACCGAAATGCATCTTGGGCATCTGCGCGGCAAGGTAGCCGGCAAAGATGAAGCTGTCGCTCGCCACCGGCATGTACCCGTTGAAGTGGTGATCCGGCAGGAAAATGGCGTCGTAATCGAGATCCGCGGCCAACTTCGCATGGGCCTCCAGATCCTTCATCAGCTTCCGGTCCTGATCCGGACCGAGCGAACGCGCATTCAGAAATACGGAAAAACGCATCTTCTCCCCTCCCTTGGGGCATCGCCGCCGCCGCGATGGCGTACGGTCTCATGTGAAACAAGATCGAATTAGAATTGACGTTCGCATTTCGATAGGCTGTTTGTTGCTGTCATGTCAACACGCCCAAAACCCAAGACCGCCAAAAAAGAACTGGCGGTCGACACCGTCAGCCGCACACCGCAGCAAGGACGCAGCAAGGCCTCGCTCGAACGCATGGTTTCCGCTGCGGAAAAGCTGATGCTTGAGCGTGGCAGCGAGGAATTCACCCTCCAGGAGGTAAGCCAGACCGGCAATGTCTCGATCGGCTCGATCTACCTGCGGTTCGAAAGCAAGGAGAACCTTGTCCGCGCGGTCATCGGCAACCACTTGCAGCGCATGGAAGAGCGTGAAAACGCGATGATGGAGCGCGTGCGCGAGCAATCATCTTCACTGGCGACGGTCGTGCCTGCATTCGTTGAAAACTATGCCGAACTGCTGCGTGAAGAGGCCCCGCTGCTGCGCCAGAGCATGGCCCGCGCCGCCTTCGACCCCCTGGTTGCCGGACCTGGCAGGGAGAGCGCCAATCGTGCCGCTGCGCTGGGCATCAACGCGATGCTGGAATATCGTGACCAGTTCGGAGGCTCCGATCAGGAGCGCAAGGCCAACGCCGCATACCAGATCATCTTCGCCACCCTTGCCCGGCAGTTGAGCCTCGGTTCAACCGGCGAATCGGTTCATCCTCAGGACTGGAAGGAACTCAAGATAGAGCTCGGCCGAATGTGCCTGGCCTACCTCACCACAAATCTTTGAGGCAGCACCCGAACGACCATCGGGGAATGTGCGAACCATGAATTTCGCAGCGCCGGCTACGAACGAAGCCCTTGGAGCAGTTGATCCGATGTAATCGAACCGACTGCTCCAAGGGCCTTGGTTTTCCGCATTCTCCGATTCATCAGACAATGCGGATCTGTCGCAAGCTAGGTCGTAAACTCATAAACAGCACCATCGAGGTTTGAGGCAAAATGGCTCAGCGGCAGGAGGGAAGGCGCTGGAATATGTCGATATTTCAAGACTTCCCGACGCCGCGCTGGGCCATTTTGGTCAAACCCCGGAGGGGCGCCCAAATGGCTTCCATCTGGAACCGAATCTGCCTTGGACGGGCAACCAGCCCGCCCGGCGGCAACTTCGGCCCGAGCTGTTCGCCATTTGGGCGCCTCGATGGTGCCGTTTATGAGTTTACGACCTAGAACAACCCGTCGTCGAAGTCGTCATCGTCCCCGTCGACAGTGGCCGTCAGTTCCTCCGTTTCGCTACCAGGAAGGTAGCGGCGATGGACTTCGCGTTCGCGGGCCATCGTGTAGCGCGCGCCGATCGTGCCCAGCAGCGCCTCCAACATGACCTGGCCCTCCTCAGGGATGTCCTCGCTCTTGCTGCCGAGAATCGCCATCCGGTCCGCGATCTCAATGAGCGCCGTTCCCACCTCGGCCTCGCAGTCGACCTTACCGGTCGTCTCCGCGATGATCTCCGTTACCGCGTGGGCGCCCTGATCGAGCGCGGTGAGGCCTGACTGCATGCGTTCACCGCCGTCACGGATGCAGCCGAGCGATTCCGACAGCGCGACCCCGGCGTCAGCTGGGGCCTCGTGCTCGGCACCGCGCATGACCACTGCCGCCAGTTCCAGCGCCTCGAACGATTGGGCGATACCGCTGGCGATCGACCCCAGGGTGGCGGCGAACCCACGGATTTCCTGCGCCACGACGGCAAGACCGCGACCGTCCACACCCAGCCTGTAGCACCTGAGATCGGTGTTCCACGCCATCTGCTGCACGTCGCGGGTAATCCGGTGCACGGTAGCCAGACGCTGGGCGAGATGCTCCGCGGTAGTCGAGGCTACATGACTGAGCCGGGTCGAGCGCGCGTCGGCTTCACTCAACCGTTCGGTGACGCTGGCGACTTCCTCCACGCTCTGTTCCAGCTTGCGCAGGAACACCCCATCGTCCGCTCCGCCCCCGGTCTCTTCGCCAGCCGCGCGCAAGTCGAGCAAGCTCGCCGCCTGCGGCCCGAGACCGCGCAGACTGCTGGCGAGCAGACGGGATTCGCCCTGGAACGCTTCCAGCGTATCGGCCGCCTGCGCCGCCAGAAGGGCCACTGCGTGGCCGCTCACCACTTCGGCGGTCGCGACGGGAAGCCCTGCGGGCTCGCCCAGGAACAGCTCGATGTCGTTGAGGCCGTCGGCCACGTGTTCAAGCCGCTGGCGGGTGATGTCACCGATCTGCAGGGCACCGAGCGCAGTGCCTACCTGGTTGCGAATCTGGCGAGCGACATCGGCGATCCTGAGCGCGCGCTCCGCAAGCGCCGACTGGTGCTGCTGAAGCCCGGCGGCATCGTCGGCCAGACGCTGCGGGATATGAGGAATGACCCGCGCACATTCAGCCCCGAGCTGCGCCTCGACCTCGTACATGCCGGGCACGGCTTCGGTAAGGCATCCGATCTCGCGCGAGATGCTGGCCATTTCCGCCTCGCCGAGATCGATCTTGTCGAACATCATGTCGGCAAAGCCCGAGAAGTCGCCGGAACCCGCCGCCGCCACCTTGATGTTGAGGCCGCAGATGCGCAGGAAGCTCAGCGTGCGGTTGACCTGCTCGATCTGCGCCGCCAGCGCCGCGCCGGCCTTTTCGATGGCGACAAGCGCACCGCGACGGTCGGACTGAATCTCCGGGAGACGCATCAACCGGTCGGCGGTGCTGCGCATATTGCCCACAGCCGCCTCGGCCTCATCGCGCTGGAAGGCGTTGGTGACGCTTTCCAGCGCGCCGATCAGGGTCTCGACGATTTCATAGGCCCGCGCCAGCGCGGTGCCGGCCTCCACGAAGCGTGCGTCCAGTCCACTGGCGATCGCGAACAGCCCGTCGCGCAGTTCGGCCAGCGACAGCGGGGCCTGGGCGGCATCCTCAGAGAGCGTGGCGAGATACAAGACATCCTCCGAACCGGACGACGCCGGGCTTTGCAAATGGATCGTGGTGAAGCGGCAAAAACGGCACTCGCGGCGCCGATGGGACGCAAAGGCGGCGAATCATCGCGCGGTCGCCGTCATGACTTCGCGGGCGATGGCGCCGAGCGGGATAACCCGGTCGGCAGCGCCGCGGGCGATGGCTTCCTTGGGCATGCCAAAAACGATCGATGTCGCCTCGTCCTGCGCAAAGGTGCGCGCCCCCGCCTGCTTCATTTCGAGCAGGCCGCGCGCGCCGTCGTCACCCATGCCGGTCATGATGACGCCCACCGCGTTGGACCCGGCCGAGCGCGCCGCCGAGCGGAACAGCACGTCGACCGAAGGCCGGTGCCGCGAAACCAGCGGCCCGTCGCGGACCGAAACATGATACCGCGCGCCCTGCCGTTCCAGCATCAGGTGCTTGCCGCCCGGCGCGATCAGCACGTGGCCGCGCAGCACCGGATCGCCGTCGGCAGCCTCCTTGACGCCGACTTCGCATAGCCCATCGAGGCGCCTCGCAAAGGCCCGCGTGAAATTCTCGGGCATATGCTGCACGACAACTACGCCCGGGGCATTGGCGGGTAGCGCCTCCAGAACCTCCCGCAGCGCCTCGGTACCGCCGGTGGACGCGCCGAGACAGACCACCATTTCGGTGGTTCGGCTCATCGCCCGCCCGCTCGGCGGTGGCAGCACGGCATCGGCTGTGAGCTTCTTCGCCGGCCCGTCCGGCTGCGCCTCGCGCCCGCCGTCACGTTGAGCGGGGCGGCCGCGCACGCGGGCCCGCGAGGCGCCTTTCACGACATCGCGGATCTGGAGATGATGCTCGGCGAGATGGTCGGCCACACCGATGCGCGGCTTGAGGATAACATCGACCGCGCCCGCCTCCATCGCCTGCAGCAGCGTTTCCGAGCCCTCTTCGGTGAGCGAGGAACACATCACCACCGGCACCGGGCACTGCGCCATCAGCTTGCGCAAGAACGTGATGCCGTCCATGCGCGGCATCTCGACGTCGAGGGTGATGACGTCGGGCACTTCCTCCTGGATCCGGCGCGCGGCGCTGAAAGGATCGGGCGCCGCGCCGATCACCTCGATCTCGGGGTCTTCCTGGAGGATCGCCGTCATCGTCTGGCGCACGCTGGCGGAATCGTCGATGACGAGCACGCGGATCTTCTGGCCCAGCGGCATGGGATCAGGCCTTCCGGAACACGGTATTGGCGACCTGGGTCAGCGGCAATCCGTGGCCGGTGATCGATTCCGAATGCCCCAGGAACAAGTATCCGCCCGGCTTCAGGCAATCGACGAGGCGCGAGACGACCTGGCGCTGGGTCGGTTTGTCGAAATAGATGAGGACATTGCGGCAGAACACCAGATGCATCGGCTCGCCCACCGGGTAATGGGGCTCCATGAGGTTGAGGCGCGCAAAACCGATCGCGCTGCGCAGCTGCGGCACCATGCGCACATCGCGCCGCACCGGATCGCGCGAGGTCATGATGTAGCGGCGGCGCAAGTGCTCGGGCACGGGCTCGACCAGTTCACGCGGATAGATTCCGCTGCGCGCGGTTTCCAGCACGTCGGTATCGAGATCGGTGGCGAGGATGCCGTAGGCCGGACCGCCATGGCTTTCGGCGTGGTCGTCGAGCACCATGGCCATGGTATAGGGCTCCGGCCCGGTCGAGCAGGCTGCGCTCCACGCACGGATGGTCCTGACCCCGCGCGCGGCGAGTTCGGGCAGGATCACCGCGCTCAGATATTCGAAATGGCCCGGTTCACGGAAGAAGTCGGTCTTGTTGGTGGTCACCGCGTTGATCAGTGCCGAGCCTTCTTCGGCCAGATTGTCCTGCGCGAACAGGTAGTCGCAATAAGCGTCGAGCGTCGCGGCACCAGCCGCGCGCTGGCGCCGCCGCAGCCGCCCTTCCAGCATCGTCTGCTTGCTTTCGGGCATCTTGATGCCCGAATATTCGTAGATATAGGCCGCCAGCCGCGCGAAGTTGCGCGAACTCAACCGGTCGCCCGCGACGGGTGAACCGGATGCACCGCTGCGGGCAGCAGGCGGCGAGGAAGCGAGGGGCGCGGCGGCAGGCATGGCTCAGGCCGCCGCGGCAGCGCAGGAGGACAGCTGCGCCACCTCCTGCGAGGAAAAGATCCGCGCCATGTCGACCAGCACGGTGAAGCCTTCGTCGCGCTTCACCACGCCGCCGATGTAGTCCGACGACCAGCGCACACCGACATCGGGGGCCCCGCCGATCTGGTCGGCGCGGAAGCTGGTGACCTCGATCACCCGGTCGACCACCAGCCCGAGCACCAGCACGCGGTCCTCAAGCGGAATGTCGATCACCAGGATACGGGTGGCCGGCGTCGGCGCGACCGGCGACAGGCCGAGGCGCAGCCGCAAGTCGATGGTGGTCACCCCTTCGCCGCGCATGTCGGTGAGCCCGAGCAGGTAATCCGGGCCGCCCGGGATGCGGAAGGTCTCGCGGTAGTCGAGTATCTCGCGCACCAGCGTGACCGGCACCGCGAAGACTTCCGCCCCCAGGCCGAACGTCACGGCCTGGATTTCCTGCGTGTCGTTCATGCGTTGTGCATCCCGAAAGCGTCGTCGCGGTCATCGGCCCCGCCCATCGCGAGATCGAGTGCAAAACCGTTGGAGCGGGCATGGCCATTGACCGGAGCCGGACGCTTGGCGCCCGTGCTTACGGAAGCCTTGATCGCGCCCTTGACCGCCGGCTTGCGAGCCGGGGCACCGCCGCGCGCCGCGACAGCCGGGCGGCCGGAAGCCTTGATCGCGACATCATCGACCCGGAAGTAGGCCATGCTGGCTTGCAGTTCCTCGGCCTGCGCGGCCAGTTCCTCGGAGGTCGACGAGATCTGTTCGGAAGCGCTGGCGTTCTGCTGGGTCACCTGGTCAAGCTGTTGGATCGCCTGGTTGATCTGACCGGCACCGATGTCCTGCTCACGGCAGGCGGCACTGATTTCCGAGATCAGTTCGGCAGTCCGGCGGATGTCGGGCACCAGTTTGGAAAGCATCTCGCCCGCCTCGGTCGCCGCATCGACGGTATTGGCCGAAACCGCGCTGATTTCCGCAGCGGCACCCTGGCTACGCTCGGCGAGCTTGCGCACTTCCGAGGCGACCACCGCGAAACCGCGGCCATGTTCGCCCGCGCGCGCAGCCTCGACGGCGGCGTTGAGGGCCAAGAGGTCGGTCTGGCGGGCGATTTCCTGGACGATGCCGATCTTCTCGGCGATCGTGCGCATCGCGCCAACCGCGCGGTCGACCGCGATGCCGCTGGCTTCGGCGTCCTGCGCCGACTGGCGCGCGATCTTCTCGGTCTGCGCGGCGTTCTCGGCGTTCTGCTTGATGTTGGCCGACATCTCTTCCATCGAGGCCGAGGCCTGCTCGGCGGCCGCGGCCTGTTCGGTGGCGCCCTGCGAGACCTGTTCGGACGTCGAGGACAGTTCCTGGCTGCCGCTGGCGACATTGTTGGCGGCCACGCTGGCATCGCCGACGACGCCGCGCAGGCGGTCGATCATGCGCACCAGTGCATGGCCCAGCGTGTCTTCATCGGACAGCGGCTTGTGGCTGACGGTGAGGTCGCCGTCGGCGATCTTGTCGGCCAGACCGGCGCTCACGCGCAAGTTGGCGGTCATGCGATTGACGGTATCGACCAGATCCTTGATCTCGTCGTTCGAGGTTACTTCGACGTCCTTGTCGAGATCACCGATGGCCACCGCGTCGATCACCGTGGCGACACGGGCAAGGCCGCGCGAAACGATCAGCGAGATCCAGACACCACCTGCCAGCGCGCCGAGAATGGCGATCGCGGCCACGGTCAGCAGCGTCGCGCGGGCGGAGGCATAAAGCGCGTTGGTGTCCTGATCGACCTGCTTCATGTCGGCGCGGGCACGCTCGACCAGGAGGTCAGCCTGCTTGTTCACCTTGTCGAGCACGACCCGTGCCGGGCCGAGGGCAAGCCTTGCTGCTTCCTCGTTGCTATTCGCCCGCGCAAGATCGCGAATGCGCGTATCGACCGGCTTGAAACTGTCGAGCGCGGAGCGCATCTCACGCCAGGCCTGCACGGACGCAGGAGGGGCATCCGCCTCGCCTTCTTCGTTAAGGCGGTCGAGTTCGGTCAGGGCACGCACGACCTTTTCGTCGAATTCCTTAACCTGGACCGGATCGTTGGTCATCGTCATGCTGCGTTCGTTGCGCGCTGCCGTGCCGAATGCCACCTGAACCTGCTGCGCGCGCTCGAGCCGGGCCGCGGGGCCCGCGATCAGGTCGGTGATCGCGGTATTGAGCGTGCTGAGACGCGAGACACTGACGCCGACGAGCACCGCCAGCAGGATGAGGATGATGCCGAAGGTGACGGCAAGCTTCATTTTTATCGTTGCGCGCATGCGAGTTGGAACCTTGGAAACCCTGCTTCGAGGGTAATTGCCGAAAAATCAGTGCAGATCAGGCCGCGTGGCTGCTGAAGGCCTCGTCCTCGCTGTCCGGACCACCGGTCGAGAGATCGAGGGCAAAACCTCGGGCGCGGGCCTGCTGGTCGGAAACCGACAGCGCACGGGCGGGGCGGGAGGACGCCGGCTTGCGAACGATGCCCCCGGTCGGGCGGACCGGCTGGAACCCGGCCCTGGGCTGGCCCTGCGGACGGGTAGTGGTACGCCCTCCCTGCCCGGAAACCTGGAAATAGGCGATCGAGGCCTGCAGCTCTTCCGCCTGGGCGGCAAGCTCTTCCGAGGTCGTCGAGATCTGCTCGGAGGCCCCGGCGTTCTGCTGGGTCACCTGGTCGAGCTGCTGGATCGCCTCGTTGATCTGCGCGGCACCGATGTCCTGTTCGCGGCAGGCGGAACTGATCTCGGACACCAACTCGGCGGTGCGGCGGATGTCCGGGACCAGCTTGGTGAGCATCTCGCCCGCCTCGGCGGCGGCCTCGACCGTCTCGCCCGACACCGAGCTGATTTCTGCGGCGGCCTGCTGGCTGCGCTCGGCCAGCTTGCGCACTTCCGAGGCGACCACCGCGAAACCACGGCCATGTTCACCGGCGCGCGCGGCCTCGACGGCGGCGTTGAGTGCCAGGAGGTCGGTCTGGCGGGCGATTTCCTGGACGATGCCGATCTTCTCGGCAATCGTGCGCATGGCGCCGACCGCGCGGTTGACGGCAACCCCGCTGGCTTCTGCATCCCTGGACGACTGGCGCGCGATCTTCTCGGTCTGCGCCGCGTTGTCGGCGTTCTGCTTGATGTTGGCGGCCATCTCTTCCATCGAGGCCGAGGCCTGTTCGGCAGCAGCGGCCTGTTCCGTGGCCCCTTGCGAGACCTGTTCGGAATTGGCCGACAGCTCCTGACTACCGTTCGAGACGTTCTCAGCCGCCACCGTGGCATCGCCGACAACGCCGCGCAGCCGCTCGATCATCATGTTCACATGGCCCAGCAGATCGCCGATCTCATCGTTCGAGCGGACCTCGACCGTGCGCGTCAGATCCCCTTCGGAAACCTGGCGCATGGCATCGCCGGCAGCGTTCAGCCCGCGCGAGATCAACAACGCCAGATAGCCGGCTGCCATCGCCGTCAGCGCAAAGGCCGCCACGCCGATCGCGATCATCAGCGAGCGCGCCGCGCCGTATGTGACTTCGGTATCGTCATCCGCCCGGGCCATGGCCTGCTGTTCGGCCTGGATCAGCGCTTCCACCGTCTTGCTCGCCACCTTGGCGCGCTCGCGCGATTCGCCCAGGGTAAGGGCGACGGCGGCGGCCTTGTCGGACTTGCTGAGTTCGGCAACCTGGGCATTGACCGGCTTGAAGGCGTCCCACTGTTCGCGCAGCTGCGCCCAGGCAGCCTTGCTTTCGGGCGAGGCGTTGTTTCCGCCATCCAGGACTTCTTGCTCAACCTTCTCGCGCCAGGTGACGATCTGCCCTTCGAGGTCGCGGCGCGCCGCAGCGTCGTCGACCAAGGTCAAGTTCTTCTCGGCGCGGATCATCATGCTGATGCCGCCATCGACGGCCCGCGCCCGGTCGAGCTGCTTGGCTGGTCCGGCGACAAGCTCGCCGATGGCATCGTTGAGCGTGGTCAGGCGGGAAATCCCGACAACGATGGTGGCGGTCATGAGGATCAGGAGGAGCACGAAGGTCCCCCCGAGCTTCAGCTTGATGGTTGCGCGCATGGAACCCCCGGCTTCAGTGAAGAGTGGATGACGGGCTGACGGCGGCCTCGGCGGCGACGGTCAGGGAACGGAAAATCGCGGCGAGATCCGGCAGCACGACCACGCCGTCGCCGCGGCGCACCAGTTCGCGCACGAAATCGCGGCGCCAGCGCATGCCGACGGCGGGCGGCTCCTCGCTGGCATCGCGGCTGAGGGTCGCTACTTCGTGTACCTTGTCGGTGCGGATGCCGATCTGGAAGGTCTCTCCCTCGGTCTCGGTCTCGATCACCACGATGCGGCTGTCGAGCGTGGCCTCGGCCGCAGGCATCGCGAACGCGAGCCGCAAGTCGGCGATCGGGATGATCTTGCCGCGGAAGTTGACCACGCTGCCCAGCAAGGGCGCGGCACCCGGGACCCGGGTTTCCGGCAGGAGGTCAAGGATTTCGCGAACCAGCGTGGCCTCCAGCGCGAAGGTCTCCTCGCCGAGGTTGAAGGTCAGCACTTCAAGATGGCCGTCGGCATCCCAATGCGTGGCGGACTGGGCAGGATTTGCTTGAGGCATCGTTATCCGGCGGCGCGCAGCCGCTCCTCCTGGTGCTGGCCGAGGGTGACGAGCTGGACGACATCGAGGATCAGCGCGACGCCGCCGTCGCCGAGGATCGTCGCCCCGGCAAAGGTCGCGACGTCGCGGTGCAGCGGCGACATCGACTTGATGACCGTCTGGTGGCTGCCGATGATCTGGTCGACCACCAGCCCCACCCGCTCGGCGCCGGTGGCAATGACGACGATCTTCTGGTGCGGATCGGGCCGCGTGCCGGTATCGAAGATCTCGCGCAGGCGCAGGAACGGCACCAGCCGGTCGCGCAAGGTGATGAAGCTGCGCCCGCGTGAGCGCAGGTCTTCCTCGAGGCTGAGTTCGAGGCATTCCTCGACCGCACCGAGCGGGATCACGTAGCGCCCCTCGCCTACGCGCACGAGCAGACCGTCGATGATCGCCAGCGTCAGCGGGATCCGCAGCACGACGGTTGAGCCCTCGCCCGGCTTCGAGGTGACGTCGATGGTGCCGCGCAGGCTCTCGATCGTGCGCTTCACCACGTCCATGCCGACCCCGCGCCCGGAAAGGTTGGTCACCTGCGCGGCGGTGGAGAAACCGGGATGGAAGATCATCTGCAGCAGGTCGTGGTCGGAAATCGCCTGGTCGGGCTGGATCAGCCCTTGCGCCTCGGCCTTGGCGCGGACCCGCTCGCGGTCGATGCCGCGCCCGTCGTCGCGGATGGTGATGAGCACCTCGCCGCCTGCCTGATGCGCGGAGAGATGGACCTGGCCTGCAGCCGGCTTGCCCGCGGCAAGGCGGTCCTGCGGCGTTTCGAGACCGTGATCGCAGGCATTGCGGATGAGATGCACCATCGGATCGGCGAGCCGCTCGATCATCGTCTTGTCGACCTCGGTGGTCTCGCCCTCGGTCGACAGCGCGATGGTCTTGCCGGTCTCGCGCGCAAGGTCGTGAACGAGACGGCGGAAACGGCTGAACAGGCTGGCGACCGGCACCATGCGCAGCACCATCATGGTATCGCGCAGTTCGCCTGCAAGCCGCTCGATTTCCTCGGAAATCGAGCGCAGCGCCAGCTCGTTTCCGGAGGCCGAAGCCTGCCCGCTTGCGAGCTGCGACAGGCGGCTCTGGACAATCACCAACTCGCCCACCCGGTCCATCAGCTCGTCGAGGCGTTCGGCTGGCACGCGCACGCTTTCACCGGACTTTGGCGCAGCACTCGGCGTAGCAGCGGGGGACTTTCCAGGGGCTGCGGAATCGGTCGCGGCCAAGACAGGAGGGGCGATATCCTGAACGGCAGCCGAGCCATCGGCACCGGCGACGGGAGCCGCGCCCGGACCGTCGTCCGCCGCAGCTTCCAGCGGTGTCACGGAAAGCTCCATGTCGTCCATCACGAAGATAAACACATCGTCGATGTCCGCGCGCGAGATGTCCCCGCGCAGCTCGACGTCCCAGCCTATATGGCATTCGGTCGGCACCAGGTCGGCAAGCGGCGGCACCTTGTCGGTGCGCGCGACGATGCGGCATTCGCCAAGCTCGCGCAGCTCGTCGAGCAGCATCAGCGGATTGGTGCCGTTGGCCATGGCATCGGCGGGGAGGCGGAACGACAGGCGCCAGCCACTACCAGAACCCGCAGCCGCCATCGGCACAGCCGGAACCGCCCCGGCGGACTCCGTTGCCAGCGGCGCATCCGACACGCCATCGATGGCGGCCTGAAGCTCAGCAAGGATGGCCGCGCCGGTAGCTTCAAGACCGCTGCCGTCGCCGTCGATCAGCGCACGCATGTGGTCGCGCGCGGAAAGGATAACCGCCACCAGTTCCTGCGTCGCCGGGGCCAGCCCCTTGCGCACGCGGTCGAACGCGGTCTCGCAGTGGTGGGTGAACTCGGCCAGCGCATCGAACCCGAACATCGCACCCGAGCCCTTGAGCGTGTGCAGCCCGCGGAACACTTCGTCGACAAGGTCCCGGTCGTCGAGCCGGTGGCCGAGATCGAGCAGGCCCTGCTCGATCTGGTCAAGCAGTTCGCCCGCCTCGATGCGGAAAGCTGCGACCGGGTCCTGCGAACTCACCGGCCCAGCACCTTGCGCGAAACCTTGATGAGCTGTTCGGGCACGAAGGGCTTGACCAGCCAGCCGGTGGCGCCCGCCGCCTTGGCCTGCTGCTTCATGGCATCGTCGCTTTCGGTGGTGAGGAAGATGATCGGCACGCCCGCCTGCTCCGGCGCCTTGCGCAGTTCGCGGATCATCGTCAGCCCATCCATGTTCGGCATGTTGAGGTCGGTGATGATGAGATCGAACTTCTTCGCGGCGGCCGTGCTCAGCCCCTCCACGCCGTCGCCCGCCTCGGTGACGTCATAGCCCGCGCCGGTCAGCGCGATGCGGATCGCCATGCGCAGACTGGGGGAATCGTCGACGGTAAGGATAGCGGCAGTCATTGCGGAAGGTCTCCGTGAAACCAGAAATCGATGTCCTGGGGGGTGGGCTCGGCAAGGAATCCCGCGCGCCGAAGCAAGGCGACGACCGGCTCGGTAACGGGTGCGACGAGGCGCAATTCCCGTCCGGCCCGGGCCCATTGCTCACGCGCGGCGTAGAGGATCTCGACAAAGGCAAGATCGGCCTCAACGACGGCGGATACGTCGAGAACGGCGTCTTCGCCATTTTCAAAGCCGGCAAGAATTGCCTGCACGAATTCATGCGCACTGCGCACGGTTACGGAAGATGGTACAGTTATGGCCTGTTGCATCGCTTCCACTGGACATGAAAGATGAGTGCGAACGTGTCGGAACGCGGGGATGTGTGTTTTTTAGAAAGAAATTCCGACCTCACCGCACGGCGATGAACATTTTTTAGCATTGAGCCAACTTCGGGAAACGAAAGGCTGGCCCCGATCCGCGGCGGCACGCGTCTGGTTCCCGCAAGCCGCCATCGGGCGCCTCGCGAAGCATGGCTTTCAGGGTAAACGAGGATGATGCCGGCGCATCAGTCCCCGGGAACGTTCAGGTGCGGTACCGCAGCGCGTCGATCAGGAGCGCAAAGGCAGGCTTCGGCTGCCTGCGGCTGGGGTAATAGAGGTGGTAACCTGGGAACGGGTCGCACCATTCGTCCAGCACGCGCTCCAGCCTTCCCTCGGCAATGTGCTGTGCCACATAGTCCTCGGGCACGAAGGCGAGCCCGAACCCGTCGATCGCGGCATCGATGATGACTTCGACATTGTTCGAGGTGAATTGCCCCTCCACCCGCACGTTGAGTTCGCGGCCGCCCTTCTCCAGTTCCCAGGCATACAATCCGCCAGCGGTCGTCAGGCGCAAGTTGATGCAGCGATGCGCGGCAAGATCCTGCGGTGCATGCGGGATGCCATGGCCGCGCAAATAGCCGGGCGCGGCCACGGCGGCCATGCGCAGTTCGGGGCCGATCGGCACCGCGATCATGTCCCGTGCGACCTGTTCGCCAAGGCGTACGCCAGCGTCGAACTTGTCCGCCACAATGTCGCGCAGCCCGGAATCCACACTCAGTTCGATTTCCACCTCCGGATAGTCCTGCATGAGCCGAGCGACGACCGGCCAGAGCACGGTGCGGGTGGCATGGAGCGGCGCAGTGATGCGGATCAGGCCCGCCGGTTTCTCACGCAGTTCGCCCAGCATATCGAGATGATCCTCGATCTGCGCAAAAGCCGGGATGAGGCCGCCCAGCAGCCGTTCGCCGACATCCGTGGGCGAGACACTGCGCGTCGTGCGCGAAAGCAGGCGCACGCCGAGCCGTGCCTCCAGCCGGCGGATCTTGTGGCTCAGCGCGGATTGCGAGATCCCCATCTTGGCCGCCGCGCGGGTGAAGCTGCGCTCCTCCGCAATGGCGATGAAGGCGTGAAGGTCGTTCAGTTCGTCGCGCTGCATTGATGACTCATGTTGATAGCCGCATGCATCAATGATGTACTAATCACACAGACGCGCGCAACCTATCTTCAGGTTCAGCCCAAAGCCCAGGCCCGAACAATGTTCAAAGCCACGAACTCGGCGGGCATGTAACCAGGAGTTATCCATGCAGAAGCGCAAACTCGGTAAGAGCGGCCTCGAAGTCTCGGCCATCGGCCTTGGATGTATGGGGCTGAGCTACGGCTACGGCCCACCGGTCTCGGAAAGCGACGGTATCGCGCTGATCCGCGTGGCCTTCGACCAGGGGGTGACGTTCTTCGACACCGCCGAAGCCTATGGCCCTTATGCCAACGAGGAACTGCTCGGCAAGGCGCTTGCCGACGTGCGCGACGAAGTGGTGATCGCCACCAAGTTCGGCTTTCCGGGGGCAAGCCGATGGACGGACTGGACAGCCGCCCCGAAACGATCCGCGCCATGACTGAAGCCTCGCTCCGCCGTCTCGGCACTGATCATATAGACCTGCTCTACCAGCACCGCGTCGATCCTGCCGTCCCGGTCGAGGAAGTTGCCGGCACTGTGCGCGACCTTATTGCCGAGGGCAAAGTGCGCCACTTCGGCATGTCCGAGGCAGGCGCGGAATCGCTGCGCCGTGCCCATGCAGTGCAACCGGTTGCCGCGCTGCAGAGCGAATACTCGCTGTGGTGGCGCGAGCCCGAGGCGGAGATCCTGCCGCTATGTGAGGAACTCGGTATCGGTTTTGTCCCGTTCAGTCCGCTCGGCAAGGGTTTCCTGACCGGCGCCATCACTGCCGAGACGACCTTCGGCGGCGACGACTTCCGCAATGTCGTGCCGCGTTTCGAAGAGGAGAACCGCAAGGCCAACGAAGCGCTCGTCTTCCGGCTCAAGGACATCGCCGAGGCACGCGGCGCCACCCCGGCGCAAATCGCAATTGCCTGGCTGCTCGCCGGCAAGCCGTGGATCGTGCCGATTCCGGGCACCACCAAGCGGCATCGCCTGACCGAAAACCTCGGCGCAGCCGCCATCACCCTCTCCCCTGCGGACCTTGCCGAAATCGAGGAAGCGCTCGCCGCCTTCCCGGCGCAAGGTGCGCGCTATCCCGCCTCGATCGCCGGCCGCGTCGGCCGCTGATCCAGACGTCCGAAGGACATCCTCGTATGAAACTCATCCGCAACGGTAGTCAGCCCTCGATCAAGGGGCCCGCCGACTGGTTCACCGGCAACGTGCGCATCGATTCCCCGTTCCAAGGCGAGCCCCCCGCGCGCGCCGGCGGCGCCATCGTAACCTTCGAGCCCGGCGCTCGCACCGCCTGGCACACCCACCCGCTTGGCCAGACGCTGATCGTCACATCGGGCTGCGGCTGGACCCAGTGCGAAGGCGAAGCCATCGTCGAGATTCGCGCCGGTGACGTGATCTGGTGCCCGCCCGGCCACAGGCACTGGCACGGCGCCACGCCGACTACCGCCATGACCCACGTCGCCATTGCCGAGATGCTCGACGGACGTGCCGTCGACTGGCTGGAACAGGTCAGCGATGACGACTATCTGGCCGGACCGCCGACGGGCTGACCGCCCAGGTTCCTAATCTGGCGCTGAAGCAGGCGTTGCCGGTCAGGACCTGATCGGCAACGCCTGCTCGTCCTTGATCGTCTCCATAGAGATGTAGGCGGAAACGTCGTTCAGATCGAGCCGTGCGATCAGGCGCTTGTAGACCGCGTCGTAGTGCGCGACGTCCCTGACCACGACCTTGAGAAGATAGTCGAAGTTGCCCGCCAGCCGGTGGCATTCGAGCACTTCGGGAATACTCGCCACGGTCGCACGGAAACGCTCCAGCCAATCCCCGGAATGACGGGCGCGGATGATCACGTAAACGGTGCCGCGCAAGTCCAGCAGCGGCCGGTCGAGCACGGCGACGGTGCGACGGATGTAGCCATCGTCGCGCAGCCGGGCGATGCGCCGAGAACAGGCCGAGGGCGAAATGTTGACCCGTTCGGCAATGGCATGGACCGGCATGTCCGCATCGCTCTGGAGCATCTCGAGAATGCGATAGTCACGGTCGTCGAGCATGAGGACAGTCCACGGATTCATCACGGAATCCCACTCCAATGCACAATTAACGCACAAAAGTCAAAAATACCGCATCACACGGAAGCCAATTCGCCTATTTTGCGCAAACTTCGCACACATTTTCCACGCCAAGCGCACTAAAGTCAGCGCAGACGAGGAGTAGCGCGCATGGCACAGGACATCGGATACGCGGCGGAGCAGGACCACACTGTCCGGGAATGGCAGACACAGGCCATCGCCCACCTGCGCGCCGAGCAGGCGAGCGCACCCGAAACACCGCTAATCGAGTTGCCGCTCACCGATGCACCGGGTATCCGCCTGTTTCTCAAGGATGAATCAGCCCATGCCAGCGGCAGCCTGAAGCACCGGCTGGCCCGCTCGCTGTTTCTCCACGCGCTCTGCAATGGCCGCATCAGCCCCGACACGCTGATCGTCGAGGCATCCTCGGGATCGACTGCGGTTTCTGCGGCGTGGTTCGCACGGCTGCTCGGCCTGCCCTTCCTCGCCGTCGTGCCCGCCTGCACCGCGCGCGAGAAGATCGTGCAGATCGAGGCGCTGGGCGGCACATGCCGGGAAGTGGACGATCCCCGCGCGATCCAGTCCGAAGCTGCCCGGATCGCCAGCGCGTGCGGGGGCTATCACCTCGACCAGTTCACCCTCGCCGAACGGGCCACCGACTACCGCGCCAGCGGCAACATCGCGCAGGCCATCTTTGCACAGATGGCCGAAGTGCCGGGCGGTCTGCCGCGCTGGATCGTCTGCGGCGCGGGCACCGGCGGTACCGCCACCACGCTTGGCCGCCACATCCGCTACATGGGCCATGCCGCCCACCTTGCCGTGGCCGATCCCGAGGCGTCGGTGTTCCATCGCCACTTCGCCGACCGTTCGGTCAGCCGCGTCGAAGGCGCGCTGTCCTGCGTCGAGGGGATCGGCCGCGCCTCGGTCGAACGCTCGTTCACGCCCGAAGTGATCGACCGCATGGTGGTAGTGCGCGATGGCGCCGGAATGGCCGCGGCCCATCATCTGAGCGCGCTGATGGGGCGCAGTTGCGGCCCCTCGACCGGCGTCAACCTTCACGCCTGCATGGAGATCGTTGCCGAGATGGCAGCACGCGGTGAAACCGGCAATCTGGTGACGATCCTATGCGATTCCGGCGAACGATACCGTTCGACCTGCCACGATCCGCAATGGTGCGAGGCGAGGGGCTTCACCCCTGCCGATGCCCATCCCGGGCTCGGCCACTTCCTGCCGCTGATGCCGGATCTTGCACGGCGGGCGGCCGCCTGACTTTTTCCGAAGCGAAAGCGCGCCGGCACCGGCTAGTCCCGGCCGCCGGCACGCTGCTCGCCTCAATGCATCTGCAGAACGATCACTTCGCTGCTGGCCGGATCGGTGCGCTTGCGTAGCTTACGCACGTCCTTGGCCGAATCCGTGCCGCCGGTATTACCCCAGGAACTGCGGACGTAGCTCAAAACATCGGCGATCTGCTGATCGGACAGCTGGTTGCGGAAGGGCGGCATCCGGTAGGCATCGGGAACGCCCTGCGCGACGACGCGCGCCGACCCGTTCAGCACGGCATTGATGCCCGAGGCCGCGCCCTCGCTCGCCAGCGAGGAGGCGGAACCGGCCAGCGGCGGAATCCACTGCCCCTGCCCGCGCCCGTCGACGCCGTGGCAGAAGCTGCACTTGGCGAGATAGGTCTGCGCGCCCGCGCGGTTGTCCCCCGCGGCCGCACTGTAGCTCCAGGCCGCGCCGTCCTTGCCGGGATTGCCCGGAAGGGACTTCAGGTAATGCGCGATGGCCCGCAGATCCTCGTCCGGCATGAACTGCAGCGAGTTGTTGAAGGCCTCAGTCATCGAGCCGAACACCACCGCGTGGCGATTGCGCCCGGTCTTCAGGAACTGGTGCAGTTCCTCCTCGCTCCAGCGGCCGAGGCCGGTATTGCTGTCGCCGCGCAGGCTCGGTGCGTACCAGCCGTCCAGCAGCCCACCCGATAGGTAGAGACGGCTGCCTTCGTGATAGGCCTTCTCGTTCATCGCCAGCCCGCGCGGGGTGTGGCAGCTGCCGCAGTGTCCGGCACCCTGCACCAGATAGGCTCCCCGGTTCCACAGGGCATCCTTGTCCTTGCGCGCCTCGAACGTGGCCGAAGGCGCGAAGACCCCGCTCCACAGTGCCAGCGGCCAGCGCATGCTCAGCGGCCAGGGGATCTCGCTGTCACGGTTGGGCTGCCGCGCGGCCGGCACCCCGGCCATGAAGAAGGCATAGAGCGCCTTCACATCGCCATCGGTGAGCTTGACGTAGGAGGGATAGGGCATCGCCGGATAGAGCCGGTGGCCGTCCGCCGCGACGCCCGCGCGCAGCGCGCGGTCGAAATCGGCGAGGGTGTATTGGCCGATGCCGGCCTGCTTGTCCGGCGTGATGTTTGTGGCAAAGATCGAGCCGAGCGGCGTCGCCATCTCCAGCCCGCCACTGAACGCAGGCTTGTCCGGCAGGCCGTGGCAAGCCACACAATCCGCCGCGCGGGCGAGTTGTTCGCCCTGCCTGACCAGCGCCGGAGTGAAGGCGGGTGCGGCCACACCGTCGAACGGCGAAGCCGGGGTGCGGTTCACATACCAGGCCGTCGCGGCTGCCACGACGGCAAGCGCGGGCAGCAGGATCTTGTATCGTGTCTTCAACGCCGCCTCTCCTTACGCCGCATCGAAGCTGTGGCGGGACAGCGGCATGCTGCGCACGCGCCGTCCGGTCAGCGCCGAGACCGCATTGGCAACCGCCGGCGGCACCGCAGGCAACGGCGGCTCACCGATGCCGCCCATCTTTGCACCGCTCTCGACGATCTTCACATGCACGCGCGCCATGCGGTCGGGCGGCAGGATCGGGTAGAGATCGTAGTTGCGCGCGGTCGGCATGCCGTTTTCGTAGACGGTCTCCTCGAGCAGTACTTGCGAGAGCCCGAGGGTAACGGCCGAATTGACCTGCGCCTCGACGATGGCCGGATTGACAATGCTGCCCGGATCGATCGCTTCCCAGACATCGTGGACCATGACCTGGCCCTTGACGATCGAGACTTCGGCAATCGCCGCCGCCTCGGTCCCGAACGGCGAGGCCATGGCGATGCCTCGCGCCCGCCGGCTACCGTCCGCCGCCGTGAAGGGACCCCGCTTCCAACCGCCCGACAGTTCCGCGACGGCATGGAGCAGGTTGGTCAGTCGCGCATTGCCTTCCAGCAGCGCAAGGCGCAATTCATAGGGGTCCTGCCCGCCCTTGTCGGCCATTTCGTCAAGGAAGCACTCGTAGAAGAAGTCGTTCATCGAATTGCCGACCGAGCGCCAGTAGGCGAGCGTCGTCGGGTTCTTGACGAAAAGCTGGGCGATCCGCTTGTCGGGTATCGCGTAAGCCTTCTTGGTGATGCCTTCCAGCGCGGAATCGTCCAGTTCGGCGCTGCGCTTGTTGGCAATGCCCTCGCTCGGCCCTTCGGTCACGCTGACCGCTTCCAGCGCCACCGGACGGCCCTTGTCGTCGAGCCCGCCGCGGAACCGCACGACCGCCATCGGCCGCAGCGGATCGCGCAGGAATTCCTCCTCGCGGCTCCAGATCAGCTTGACCGGACGGCCCACCGCCTTGGCCAACTGGATCGCCTGCGGATAGGGGTTGCCGCCGGGATAGAGGAAATGGCGGCCGAAGAACCCGCCCAGCAGCGGGCTGTGGATCTTGACCTGTTCGGGCGCAAGCCCGGCAAACTTGGCCACTTCCGCCTGGAACATCTCCGGCGCCTGGTTGGGCATCCACAGTTCCAGCGAACCGTCCGGGTTGAAACTGGCCAGCGCCGAGGGCGGCTCCAACTGGGCATGGTGGACGTACTGGCTGCGATAAGTCGCCTCGACCACAGTGGCAGCGCCGGACAGCGCCTTGGCCGCGTCCCCGCTGATTTCCGCGTCCTGCCCATTGCCCTTTTCATTGGCGAGACGCTCGGCAAAGGCCTCGGTCGAAAAGTCGGCGGGCATGTATCGGACATCGGTGTCCTTGCCCGGATCCTGCCACTCCACCCGCAGCGCCTCGGCCGCACGCTTGGCGTGCCACCAGCGCTCGGCAACGACGGCCACGGCCCCGCCGATACGGTGTACCGAATGGACCCCGCGCATGGCCGCGACTTCCTCCTCGTTGGCGATGCCCGCCACTGTCAGGCCCAGGCGCGGCGCATGCTGGACAGCTGCGTGGAGCATGCCCTCGACCTTGCAGTCGATCGCGTAGATCGCCTTGCCGGTGGCCTTGTCGTGCATATCGAGCCGCGCGACCGGCTTGCCGATCCAGCGGAACGTGGCCGGGTCCTTGAGCTTGACGATCGCGGGATCCGGCACCGCGAGGTCGAGCGCGCCGCCCGCCAGTTCGCCATAGGCCAGCGAACGCCCGGAACCGGCATGGAGCACCCGCCCGGGCTCGGTGGTGAGTTCGGCCGCGGCCACGCCCAGCCGGTGCGCCGCCGCCTCAAGCAGCATCATGCGCGCGCTGGCGCCGAGCCGCCGCATCGTCTCGTAAGTCAGGCGCACCGACATGCTGCCGCCGGTGATGCGCATGCCCCCGTCCATGACCTGGAACACCTTGCCCGCAGGCGCCGCCTCGACCACGAAGCGTGCCGGGTCCATGTCCAGTTCTTCGCCGACGATCTGCGCCATCGCGGTGAAAACGCCTTGCCCGCCTTCCATGAACGGGCTGAGGAATCGCACGGTGTTGTCGGGGCGGATTTCAAGGAACGCGGGGACGCGCACCGGAATCGGCGCAGGGGCTGCGGCCTGCGCGCGGGCAGTGCCCACAGGCAGGCCGAAACCGATCACCAGCGCGCCGCTCGCAGCACCGGCCGTGCCCAGCAGCACGCCCCGGCGCGAGATGTTGACCGGATCCTGCGCCACGAAGCGAGCCTCGCTATCGGTTACGGTATCGCTGTCGAGGAGAGTGGCCATCACGCGTCCTCCTGTCCATCCGCGGCGCCTTGCCCGGTCTCGCCTGCCTTGCCGCGCCGGGTCAGCAGATAGGCCGAGCCCGCGACAACCGCAGCGCCGCCTGCCACGGCGGCAGCCACTGTCGCGGTCGACGGCCCCTCACCGCCTTGCGCCCCGTCTGCAGGCACGGCGGCAGCGGTGTCGGAAAGCCCGGCAAGATCGGTCAGCGCCGCATGGATGGCGTTGTAGGTGCCGCAGCGGCACAAGTTCACCATTGCCGCGCGGACATCCTCCTGGCTGGGCCTTGCCTTTTCCTTGAGCAGCGCCAGGGCGGCCATGACCTGGCCAGACTGGCAATAGCCGCACTGCGGCACCTGGTGCCGGACCCAGGCATCCACCACGCGCTTGCCAAGGCCATCCTGTTCCACCGCCTCGATCGTGGTCACGGCCTTGCCCGCCACGCTTTCCAGCGGCGTCACGCAGGAGCGGGTGATGACCCCGTCAACCAGCACCGAACAGGCGCCGCACTGGGCCAACCCGCAGCCGTATTTTGTACCCGTCATGCCGAGTTCGTCGCGCAGCACCCAAAGCAACGGCATGTCCGCCTCCGCCTCAAGCTCATGCGCCTGTCCGTTGACCTGGAGTTGCATCGTGGTTCACCTGTCCGCCAATCGTGCGACCGCCAGCGAACATCATCCGCGCCGCGCCGGCGAAATAGACGTCACCCGTCGCCGATCGAAACGCGGATCTGGCCGATATTCGGGGCGATCCCTGTTGCACATTGTATCGCGCGCGTTCGCTGCCAAGGCAATGCCGCCGCGATGTTTTTCGCTGCCGGACCGGACCGTTCCGTTCAACAGAACGATGAGCCCATCTCACCACCGCGCGGTATGGCGCTGATACCATTTATTACGGGTCCACCCATGGTGCCTTTATTGCAAATGCTACGCAATCGCCGTAATCGACGGAACAGAGGGCCTGCACGGCCTTTCGCACCGGGGGAGCTCGAAAGGGGCGGCGCAGCGCATGGCGGCGCTTCGGGATGACGCTGTCCCGGTGATCATTGCATTCACGAAGGGAAGCGTAATTCCGATGCGTCACGCCAAGTTTGCATTGCTGACCGGCGCGCTTGTCGCCCCTGTCACCCCGCTCGCCAGCCCAGCGTCCGCCGCCAGTGTCACCGTCACCTTGCCGCGCGTGCCTGTCGCCGAATACAAGAAGCCCTATGTCGCAGGCTGGCTGGAGCCGGTGGGCGGCAATGGCCAGATCCGCTCGGTCTTTGTGTGGTACGAGGTAGCCAAGCGCGGCGGCAACGAGGCGGGCACCAAGTGGCTCACCGACCTGCGTTCGTGGTGGCGCAAGGGCGGACGCTCGATGCGCCTTCCCGCCGACGGCATCAGCGGCGCGACGCGCGGCCCCGGAACGTACACCATTCCGCTGCCCAAGGACCTCGCCCCCGGCAATTACGTATTCAACGTCGAGGCTGCGCGCGAACACGGCGGGCGCGAACTCGTCTCGGTGCCGATCACCGTACCCAAGAGCGGCGGCCGGGCCAGCGGCAAGACCGAACTGGGCGCCGTCACCGTCTCCACCCGCTGAGGAAGCCAGGACCATGATTTCGCCCCTTCGCCGCTGGCGCCGATCCGCCGCCCTGCTCGCAGGCCCCATGCTCGCCGCAATTGGCGCGCCTTCCGCGCAGGCGGACAGCCCGTTCATCCTGCCTTCGACCACCAGCCTCGCCGGAACCAGCGGCGTGGTAACCTTCGACGCCGCCGGATCGGACCACGTCTTCTCGATGGACCACCGACCGATCCAGCTCGCCTCGATCACCGCCACCCGTCCCGATGGCACGCCCGCCGAGCCCTACAACGCGGTCCAGGGGCGGTTCCGCTCAGTGTTTGACCTCAAGATCGACCAGGAAGGTACCTGGAAGATTTCGAGCGGCCAGACGCAGGTGAGCGGCACCTTCATGCTGGACGGCGTGGAGCGCCGCGTCGGCGGCCGCGGTGGTCCGCCGCGCCCGGCTGGCGCCCCTGAAGGAATGGCCGGCCCCGGCGGTCCGGGAGGCCCCGGTGGCCCAGGGGGCCCCGGCGGCGAACGCCGCCTGCCGCCGGTTGCGCTGCAGGACATCCCCGCCAACGCGACCGACATCCACCTGACAGAGAACATCTCCAAGACCGAAACCTTCGTCACGGCGGGCGCACCGACGGACACGGTGTTCAAGCCCACCGGCACCGGACTGGAATTCGTCCCGATCACCCACCCCAACTCGGTGGCGGCGGGCGAAGTGGCGCAGTTCCGCTTCCTGATCGACGGCAAGCCGGCGGCCGGGGTCAAGGTCACCGTCATCGCCGGCGGTGTGCGCTACCGTGAAGAGACGGGTGAAACCGAACTCACCACCGGCGCCGACGGCGTCGTGACGATCAACTGGCCAAGCGCCGGGCTGTACTGGATCAGCGCCGAGGCCCAGGACAAGCGCCCGAGCGACAAGCGCGCGGAGGCCCGCAAGATGTCCTATGCCGCCACGCTGGAAGTGATGACGCCGTAAATCCGGCCGACATCCGCCGCCCGGAAGGCGAGAACGGCCGGCAGACGAGGTCCCGATCGAGACCTCGTCTGCCGGCCTTCTTCGTGCGTGCCCCTTGCGCAGACATCATGGCGTTGCCCGCGCAACGCACGTGACGAAGCCGCAGCAAACCGGCTATAGCGCTCAGGCCTTTGGAAAAGACATCATTGTGACCGGACGGGAAACAATACCTTGAAAAACATCAGGCAAGACGCCGTCTAGCACACCGCCGCGAGACGTAAAATCCCTTGAAAATCTCATAATCCACGGGCAATCTTACAGGAATTTGCGCATTACCATGTTTCCCTGGGGAAATATTCTGTATCTCCAAGGGATACAATCAAGGCAATGGCAACAACCGCACAGGGAATGACGCCGGATGGATCTCGAGGACTTGCGCAGCTTCGCGATGGTGGTCCGTCACGGTGGATTTTCGGCGGCGGAGCGCGTCACCGGCGACGCGCGCGGCAAGCTGTCGAAACGGGTGGCGAAGCTGGAACGCGATCTTGGCGCACGCCTGCTCGAACGCTCCACCCGCAGCGTGCGCGTCACCGATGTCGGGCTCGAAGTCTACCGCCAGTGCGAGATCATCGAGGAAGGGCTCGCCGCCACGCGCGCAGTGGCCCAGCGCTCGCGCGAGGATGTCAGCGGGCTACTGCGCATCGCCTGCCCGCCCGGACTGTCCCGCTTCCTCGGGGCCGAGGGCCTGGCCTCGTTCCTCACCCGCTATCCGCAAGTGCGGGTCGACATGCACCTCACCAGCCGCCGGGTGGACATCATCGGCGAAGGCTATGACATCGCCTTGCGGGTCGAACTGGAAAAGGAAACCGACCTGTCGCTGACGATGCGCCAGCTAGGCCGCGGCCAGCGCATCCTGGTGGCAAGCCCGCGCTTCCTCGCCGATCTCACCGCACCGGTCTCGATCAACATGCTGGCAAAGATGCCCACCCTCTCCGTCGGCGAACATGCCGAGCAGCACCGCTGGGAGCTGGTCGACGACGAGGGCGAGCAGCGGCGCATCCTCCATCATCCGCGCCTTTGCAGCAACGATTCCAGCATCGTGCGTGACGCCGCGCTCGAAGGCCTTGGCGTCGCCCTGCTGCACGAACGCGCCTGCCGGCAGGACGTTGCTGCCGGCCGCCTCGAACGGGTCCTGCCGCAATGGCACACTGCCGCCGCCGTGCTGCACATGGTCTTCGCCACGCGCCTCGGCATGTCGGCGGCGCTGCGCGCCTTCATCGACCATTATGCCGATCAGCCGTTCTTCACGCTGGAAGCCCCGCCGCTCGCAACCCGTTGAAGGGTGCGGCCTCGGATCACGTCACGACTTGCGGCTCCGCATTTCGAACGTCACCCGTTTCGGCCCGGTCCTCCTCGAAGCGCTGCTTGAACAGGTCGAACGGCTCGTTTGCCGGGTTGGCCTCCCGGAACTTGGTACGCCCCTCGTCCTTGAGATAGTCGGCGTAAAGCATCGTCGTGGTGCCGACGCGGCGTACGGAAAGCACCGTGTCCATCTGCTCCATGAACACGCCCAGCTTCTCGATCGGCGCGCAGGCGAAGACCTGGAGGTTGAACTCGCGCAGCAGCGCCAGGCATGAATTGACGTTACCGCCGTCGAGCGCGTTGAACGCCTCGTCGAACAGGATGATGCCAAGGCCAAGGTTGTCGCGATTGTCCTCGGTGGAATGGCACACGCTCGACATCGCGCAGGCCATGGCGATGTAGAACGGCACCTGCTTCTCGCCGCCCGAACCACTGCCCTGCCGCTTGGCATAGTCCGAAGTCACGCGCTGGCCGTCGAGCGTCGTCGTCACCAGTTCGAATTGCAGATAGTTGCGATAGTCGCTGATCTGCTCGACGTTCTCGCCCTCGTCGATCATGCGCTTGATGCGCTCGACGCCCTTCATCAGGCTGGGTTCGAGAGCCGACGTGGCGCCGCCCTCCTCGAACAGCGCGCCGACGTCGATGCTGTTGAGCTGCACCCGCCGCGCGATCTCGACGATCTCGGCATAGAAGCGGTCCGGCTTCACCTCGATGCGGTAGAGTTCGCCGTGGAACGGCCGCAGTTGCAGGCTGCGGTTGAGCGTGCGAATCTGCCGCTTGGCGCCCTCGATCCGGTCGTGCAGCTTGACCAGCATGTCGGTCTTCAGCGAGGTCTCGATCGAGGTCCGCGCTTCCTGCGCCTGATCGCGGTATTCGCTCAGCGTATTGTTGACGATGGAAGCCTGCTGGCCTTCCAGCCATGCCAGCTGCGCCTCGGGCCCGGCCTCGCGGTCGAACTGTCCGGCGATCCCGGCATCGTGGGCATAGGCATAGGCCTTTTGCGGCGCCTGTCCCAGCAGCTGGTTGACCCGCGTGCGGGCCTTGGCGGCCTGATCTTGCGCGGCGTTACGCAGGGCGGGCAGCACCTTGCCATGTTCGGCCAGCAGGAAATCGAAGTCCCTCAGCGCGGCTTCCCGCTCGGCGGCGGCAAGGACATCGCGTTCGGCAAACATCGCTTCGGCCTTGGCGAACTCGTCCCGCGCGACCGCGAGCTTTTCGGCGGCGCTGCCGACGAGGTGGCCGGAGACGCGCTGCGCCTTCTCATCGTTCTTCAGTTCCTCCTCGTATTCGGCAAGGTCCGCCCTGAGGCCGACCAGCCGCTCGCGGATCTCGACCGGGCGCTCGCCTTCGAGGGTGCGGATATTGTCGCGGATCTGGGCGACGCTTTCAGCCGTGCTCTGGCGGGCGCGTTCGAGGTCGTCGAGGCTGCGGCTTCCGGCGACATCGAGGAAACGCTGGATGTCCTCGACCAGCGCCTTCAGCGCACCTGCCTGCGCTTCGCTGCTGGCGAGCGAGCGCTCCTGCCCGGCGACCAGTTCTTCCAGCACCGGGATGTTCTTGCGGCTGGCTTCCTTGCCCAGCCGATGGACCTGCGCGGGGCGGCGGTTCTCGATCGAGCCGCCCGAGGCGAAGAGGCAATCCGGGGTGACGGCGCGGTCGTGCCGCAACAGGTCCTGCTCGGTCTCGACCCGGCGCACGGTGTTGAGGCGGCGGTTGATGAAGGCCCGCGCGTGGGGATTGTCCGTCTCGATCACGTCGGCAAGGCTGCCCGCCGTGGCGCTTTGCGTGCCCTCGCCCGTCTTCGTCGTGTTGACGATCTGGGTGCCGGGATAGTCGCGGCGCTGGCGGCGCAGCAGGGCGATGGCTTCCTGCGCCTGACGCGGCTCGACCACCAGCGCATCGCGCGCGGCGCCCAGTAGCGTTTCGGCCGCATCAACCCAGCGCTCGTTGGTCACCTCAACCAGTTCGGCAATCGGCCTTGCGGCAATGCCGTGCGCTTCAAGATAGTCGATCAGCCGCGCCGTGGGGCCCTCGACCAGCGCACCCCCGCGGGCGAGGGTCTGCAACTGCTCGCGGTTCTCGCGGAGCTGGCCGCGCAGCGTGGCGCCGGTCCGGAGATGGCCCTCGCGCGCGTCCTGCGCTTTGGCCACATAGCGCGCCAGCGGATCGACAAGGCGGGTAACGATCTGGTCGATATCGCGCGCGGCAAGCCCGGCCTCGCCCGCAACCCGGCTGCGCAGCGCCTCCAGCGCTTCCTTCGCGCGCAGATATTCGCCCTCGCCGTACGTCAGCACCAGCCGGTCGGCGAGGCCCGCCGCGCCGCCGATGGCGGCGAAATAGGCCTGATAGTCCTTGTCCGCCTCGGCATGGGCGCGCTGGGCGATGGGCAGGTTGAGGTCGCGGAACTCGCGGATCGCCTGTTCGCGCGTGTCGTTTTCCAGCGCGCGCGAGATCTCGCGGATTTCCTCGGTCACACGGGCAATGGCCTCGCGCGTGCGGGTCAGGCGGCGGTCGGCCAGCGCCTGTTCCTCCAGCTTGCTCTCGTGCTGGATAGTGACGAGGCGCAAGTGCTCTTCCAGCCGGTCACGCTCGGCCTTGCCGGCCACCCAGCGCAGCCGGGTTTCCTCGGAAGTCTTGTCGGCCAATTCACGGTAGGCGGCAATCGCCTCGCCGACCTGCTGCTTCTGGACTTCGAGGTCCTCGATCTTCTTGAGCAGCCCGCGCCACGTCGAGACCGACTTGCGCAGCGCCTCCACATCGAGCCCGGCGGGATCGAGCAGGAATTCGCGCACGAATTCGGTGGCCGACTTCATCTCGCGGATGCGCAAGCCGTTCTTCAGCGTCTTGAGGAACTTTTCCGGGTCCGCGTGATGCCCCTTGCCGCCCAGTACCGTGAGCACACGGCGGGTGAAGTGGGTGGGCCGGTGGCCAAGGTTCTCGAAGCCGGGAACCTTGCGCAGCCGCGCCGTTAGTTCGCCCCAGGGCAGGACGTAGGGCGCACCGTCCACGTCCTCCAGAAAGTCGCTGTCGCGCAGCGACTGGTCGGGGGCGATGAAGGCGCCGAGCACTTCCTCGTTCTGCTCGCCATCGACCGCGCTCATGCCGATGCCCACGGTCCAGCACTTGCCGTCGTGCTCGCGCTCGAACACCAGCGAGACGTAGCTGATGCAGTTGGAGCGCAGCGTCTCGCCCGCCACGCGGCCCAGGCAGTAGTCGAAGACCGAGCGGTTCTCGCCCACCTTGCGCGTCTGCCCGGCCGTGACATTGGCGCTGGCGTTGAGCTGGAAGTAGTTGCGGTTGTTGCCGGTCAGCACGACCTGGATCGCGTCGAGGATCGACGACTTGCCCGCGCCGTTGGGGCCGATCAGCGAGGTGCTGCCCCTCAGGTCGATCGACAGGCGTTCGAAGGTGTACCAGTTGATCAGGTTGATGCGGCTGAGCTTGATCATTCCGCAATCTCCTGTTCGCGCGCTTCAATCGGGGCTGCTTCTTCCGCATGGCTCCCGGGCAATTGCCCTTGCGCCTCGGCGGCGAGCCTTGCCTGCGTCGCGGCGATCCATTCCTCGATGCGGGTCTGCCAGGCATCGCCGGTCACGCTGCGGATCGAGGGACGGATGGTGATGCCGACGCCGTTTTCCAGCGCGATCTCGTCGCCCAGATCGATGAAGCGGCGGCGGCGGAACGCGTCTAGGATCTTGCGCACGCGCGCCCATGGCGGACGCGGCCGGGCGACCCACTGGTCATAGCGCTCCATCACTTCCATCGAGGTCGTCTCGATGTGGCCGAATTCCTCCTGGCTCATCGTCAGCACGCCCTGTTCGAACGTGGCGCGCAAAGCCAGCAGCACGATCGTCTCGTCGACCGAAAGCACGGTGCGCGAAAGGCTCTCCTGCGGGCGCAGCTCGATCATCATCTCATCGGCCCGGATCACCAGATCGCGCCCGAGCGCATCGAACAGCCCGCGAAAATAGGCCGCGTGGCGCACGACGAGGTCGTAGGTGCCAGCGGCATTGTAATCGTCGCGGAACAGGCATTGCTGGGCGAGCAGGCGATCCGCCGCGCGCACCATCATCTCCTTGGAGACATCGCGGTTCTGCGGGCGTTCCAGCAGCTCTTCAAGGTCGTACAGCGTGGCGGCGGTCATTGTTCTGCACTCGGGTAATCGGGGGAAATGCGTTCGATGCGGAAGGCGGAAAAGGCCGACCAGTCAGTCTCGACGACGCGGCCCGGATCGTGGACCACGCGGAAGCGCCGCAGCAGTTCCTTGTTGCCAAACATGTCGAGCTGGCGGGCGCCTTGCAGCAGCAACGCCTGCTCGGGGCTGTCGATACGGAACTGGCCCGCATCCAGCCCCTCGCGCGCGCCCAGATTGCGCTCGATGTAATCAGCGATCTTCTGCGGCGTGACCGCCAGTTGCAGCAGATAGACCTTCTGCGACTGGTCGTAGGCAATAAGCGCAGGATCGACCTCGGCCCGGCGCACCGGGCTGGGCGCCGCGATCGGCCGCCGCATCGTCGGCGAGGCAAGGCTTTCCGGCCCCCAGTGCCGTACCGGATCGGTGAGTTCGGACGGAACCTCGACAGGCTCCTCCCAGTCGCAGGGCACGGCGGCCACATCGCGCAGCAGGTGCGTGACCCGAAGCAGGCTCGAACCATCGACCTCGTTCATGTAGCTGACGGTGCGGGCAATCCGCTGTTCGAGGCGGCTGCGGAAGGCGTCGATATCGTCGAGCCGTTCCTCCGCCGCATCGAAGATCCGCTTCACTTGCGCCAGATGCTGCCGGACCTTCGACAGCGCCGCCTCGTGGCTTCCCGCCAGCCCCTGCGCCACGTAGCCCTGCGCAAAGGCCGTCACCACGGCAGGATCATGCTCGTAGTCGGATATCATCTGGATGATCCGGTTACGGTGGCGGAACGGATTGTTGGTGGTCTTGATGACCCGGTAATCCGAGATCAGCACGTCCTCCACGAAGTGGAAGAAACTGGCCAGGATGCGCGTGGGCTGCGGGTCGGAAACAATGCGCTGCTCGTGCGCGCGCAAATTGCCGATGATCGCCGAAAGGTGCTGCTGGAACCGCCGCGCACGCAAGGCCGCGTCCGCCAGCGAGGATGCCTTGTCGAGCGGATTGTCGCCCAGCCGCTCGATCACGCTTTCGAGCGCGGCGATGGTCCCGCCGAAGTGGACCGCCTCGCCCTCCTCGATCGCGCTCAGCGTTTCGAGCAGCATCGAGACCGAGGCGTCGAGATCGACCATCTGCACATAGCCGCGCGAATGCTCGACCAGCCAGCCTGCCTGCTTCAGCCGGAGGTAGACGTTGTGCGGATTCTGGCTGGCATCGGCATTGGCGGCATCGGACGAAAAGTCCTCGGCAATGTCGGAAAGCCGGTCGATCTGGGTGGCGATGAAGGCGACAAGATCATCCTTGCGGACCTGGTCGGCGTAGTTCTCGCCGAAGAACGCGCGGTAGACCCAGAGGATCAGGCGCGCATAGTCACGCCGCGCGGGCGAGGACAGCACCCCGAAAAGGCTGGGCGGCAGGTGCCCGAACAGCGCATCCCGCTTTTCCTGCCCATTTTCTCCAGTACCGCCGCTCTGCATCGAAATCCCATGATCGCCTCCGCGAGAATCAGCGGGTCGGCGCAAGGGGGCGGCACATAGGAGCGCGCGGCAGCCACGGCAACTGCATGGAGCAGACTGTAAACAGGGCGATCAACAGGGATGCGGCGACCCGTTCCGCACGCAACGCCACCCGGCGGATGTCCGCTCCTACACCACCGCCACCTCGGGGTTTTGCGCAAACACGGCATCGACACCGCTGACGATCCCGCGCGTCAGCGCCCTTGGCACTGCAACTGCAAACCCGCGCGTGACCAGCCCCTCTACCGCCCAGCGCACGCAAAAGTCGGCGGCGACACCGACGACCGTGACGCTGTCGATCCCCGATGCCACCAAGGTCCCGAAAAACAGGTCCCGCTCTATGCGCGTGCCCTGTTCCGTCACCAGTTCCAGGCCGGGCTCCGCCCACATGTCGAACACCCCCTTGTCGAGCGTATAGACAGGAATGCCCGCATCCACGGCGGCAATGTCGAGCACGCTCTGCCAGCCCGGCGTCGCCTTGTCGCAGTGGATCGGAAACTGCCGGGCCTCGCTGGAGGCGGCATAAGTCACCGGATCATGCGTGTCGAAGGTCAGCAGCACGCCGGCCGTTTCCGCAGGCGTCAGCGCGGCAAGCCATTGCTGCATGGGCGCTACGATGGCCTCGGCATCCGGCACCGGCAGCGCGCCAGAGGCTTCGACAAAATCGCGCTGCATGTCGACGACGATTACGAAACTGCGCATGGCGGATGGTCCTTCATCGGTATTGGGCTGTGAAATCATTGTTAGGCGAGGCGAACTGCACGGCAAGCGGCAAGCCCGCCGCCGCCACCAGTTTTGCCGCAAGTGCATCGGCATCCCCAGTGACAACCGTGCCCTGCTCAAGCCAGGCGAGACACCCGCCCCGCGCCTGATCAAGGCAGGTCAGGGCCAGCGAAGCGGTGATCGCCAGTTCCCCGCCCAGGCCGCGACCCAGCCCGAGATCGGCGGCAATGCGTTCGCCCAGCCGTTCGGGGCAGAGCAAGCCGAACCGCAGCGTCTCCTGCCAGGGGTTGGCATGGTTGGTGGCATCCTCCACCACGAACCACCCATCGATGGCACGTTCATCCTCCATCGGCCCGCGCCCGTGCCGGGTCAGATAGCAACGCGTGGCGTAAGTCACCTCGAGCGCGGAAATCCCCGCCTCGCCGGCAATCGCGGCGATATTGGCCAGCCCCGTGCTGGAGCGGGTAACAAAGGGGAACCCCTCGGCTCCCTGATCGAGCAGCAGCCCCTGCGCCGCCTCGAAGATCACCGTCCCCTGCCTGCCGAGCACGGCATCACCGGAGAGTTCCACGCGTGAGCGGAAGGCGGCGCATTGGTCCAGGAAACGCTCCAGCACGCCATCCGCCGATGCATGTTCCAGCGGGCCGCCATGCGGATCGAGGCCCAGTTCGGCTGCCCGAGCGCCCAACCATGCACTCCGGATCGCGTGCAATTTGCCGCGCAGATCCGCGCTCCACAGATCGGCGACAGTGAGTGCAAAGGCCGTCTGCTGGCAGCGCCCCACCGTCTCCCCGAACCCGAGGCCGCAGCTGCCGTGCCGCCTCTTGCCGCGCGCCAGTTCGGCCGCCTGGTTGACCATCATGTCCCAGGGCGTCGTCACCCAGCCGCGCGGATCGGCGGTGATAAGGGGTGCGAGGCCCTTGGCGCCCAGCGCCGCGCACTCCTCGGCGAGCAGGATCGGGTGCGACACCATGAAGCGAGAGAAATGCGTGGCCGCGCCGCGAAATGCCGCCGAGCCGATATGGTGGAACACGTGCCGCTGCCCGCCGGTCTCGACCGTGTGCCCGGCCTGCGCACCGCCATTGCTGCGCACCACGACCACCTCCGGGCCAAGCGAGGCAGCGAGCCAGTCGACCGTGCGCCCCTTGCCCTCGTCACCGTAGCTGGCGCCGATCACCGCCTGCGCGCGCATGTCACTCGCTCCCCCATCCGCGGCCGCCAAGCCCGCCTTCGGCAAACCGCCGCAGCGGCTCCGGCAGCAGCGCGGCCAAGCCTCCGGCAGCGCGGCGAGGACGACCACTCGCCGCCTCGATGGTGGCGACAATGGTTTCCGCCAGCCGCGTGGGGTCCTTTAAGTGGATCACCCGCTCCGGCAGGATCGCTTCCCAGGACGCCCTGACCTTGGCCATGTTACGCGCCGCGTAGCTGCCGTCGACGATGATGTGAAACACCTCGTATCCAGCGCTCGCCAACCGCACCGCCTCGCGCCCGGAAATGCCGCGCCTTGCATCAAGACCCAGGACCCGTACCAATTGGTCACGCTCGATCCCGTCAAGCACCGGCTCGTCACCCACCGTGAACAGGAAACCCTTGCGACCGCGTCTTTGCTGCGCGTCATGCACCGTCTTCAATCCGGCAAAGGCATGGGCAAGGCAATAACTCTCGCCGTCGTTGCCACCCCCGCCGCCTTCCAGCCAGAGCTGGCGGAGCTGCTCGACGATGCGCAAGTCAGCCTCGAACTGGGTGACCTGCAGTGGCGCCCGGTCGCAATAGGCATCGCCGATCGCCATGGCCATGACGTGCGGATCACTTACCGGGCGGCGGTCCATCAGCGCGGTGAACGTTTCATTGAGACCGCGCACGACCAGTTCCTCGGCGAGCATGCCCATCGATCCGGTGACGTCGACGCCGATGATGATCGGCGTCGCTTCCGGGTTTTGCCCGCTGTCGCGCGATTCCCGCAAGGTCACGCGGGCGGGATCGTAAGCCTTGTCCATGCCCAGCGCGCCGAACAGTTCGCGGCGGCTCCGCCCGTGGATCGATCCGGCAGCATAGGCATCCCAATCCCGCGCGCTCCAGTTGCCATGTCCCATCGCTTGGTCTCCATCTTCCGACTCAATAAACGTCATTTTGCATTTTAATTTATAAGATGCAATATGCAGTTTATGAACAATCAATCTGATCGACCGATCCTGACTGTCGACGTCGTGCCCCTGACACTCGCAAATGGCCGTCTCTGCGTGCTGCGCGCAGTGCGTCCCGAGGCCCCGTTCGCGGGCCGCGCGGCGCTGATCGGCGGTTACGTCCACACCGACGAGGACCGCCATCTCGGCGATAGCGCCCGCCGCGTGCTGGCCGCCAAGGCCGGGCTCAGCGCACTCTACGTGGAGCAGCTATCCACCTTTTCCGGTCCCAATCGCGATCCGCGCGGCTGGTCTGCCAGCGTCGCCTATTTCTCGCTTTCGCCGCTCGCCGCGCTGCAACCGGCGCTGGAGGTCCCCGGCCTCGAACTGGTGCCTGCGAACGAGGCGGGCGGCATGCCGTTCGACCATGACACGATCCTCGCCGCCGCGCTGGCGCGGCTGCGCGGCAAGGGCGCCTATTCCGACCTGCCCGCGCGTTTTCTGGAGGCGGAGTTCACCCTCGCCGAGTTGCACACGGTCTACGAGATCGCGCTTGGCGAAGCGCTCAACATCGATGCCTTCCGCCGCAAGGTGATGGAGCGTGGTTTCATCGAGGAAAGCGGCGCCAAACGCCGCGAGCCCGGCGCCAATAGGCCCTCCCTGCTCTATCGGCTGAAAGCGGGTCACGCGGTGTTCGACCGCCGGATGTAACCGCTACCGCCCCCCGACGCGCCCTGCGCTGCTGCCACCTTTTCCTGACCGGCGCGGGCCGCTATCGATTGTTCCAATGCCTGCTTCCCCCCAAGCCGCAGCCCCCCGCGCGGCATCCGCCCACGATCTTGCCCGCGCGGCCGACTTTCTCGCCACCTGCGAGGACTACCGCGTGCTGCGCAAGCTGCGCCCGATTGCGCGCTTCCACGTGCCGCGCCCCGGCAGCGAGGGCCGCATCGGCGTTGCCCTCGACGTCGAGACGACCGGGCTCGACCATGAGGCGGACCGCATCATCGAACTCGCCGTCCAGCGTTTCCGCTACGATGAGGCCGGACGCATCGTACAAGTCGGACAGCCCCGCGTCTGGCGCGAGGACCCCGAGCGCGTGCTCGATCCGCGCATCACCAAGCTGACCGGGCTCACCAATGCCATGCTCGACGGACAGGCGATCGACGAAGCGGCTGCCATTGACATCCTGGCCTCGGCAGACCTCATCGTTGCCCACAATGCCGCATTCGACCGGCCCTTTGTCGACAGGCGTCTGCCTGCCATCGCCGACAAGGCCTGGGCCTGTTCGATGGCCGAACCCGACTGGCTGGAACTCGGTTTCGACGGGCGGGCACTGGCGTACCTCGTCTCGCAATGCGGCTGGTTCTACGAAGGCCACCGGGCCGAGAACGACATCCTCGCGCTGATCTACCTGCTGGCCCACGGCCTGCCGGACGGCCGCACGGTGATGGCGGAACTCATCGCCCGCTCCGAGCAGCCGGGCTGTCGCGTCAATGCAGTGGATGCCCCATTCGGCGCCAAGGACCTGCTCAAGGCCCGCGGCTACCGCTGGAATGCTATCATGCGCTTCTGGTCGAAGGAAATTCCCGAAGCCGAGCGCGAGACCGAGGAACTATGGCTGAAGACCGAGGTCTACACCGGCCACGGCAGCCCGGCGCTGCACCCGGTCACCGCTTGCGACCGCTACAAGGGCTTTTGACCGGGGGGGGGGAGCTCATCACCGGGCAGGTTCATACTGCATCTGCCGGGCCGTCTTGCGCGCAAGGTCCGGCCCCGCAAAACGGGCGACAAGATGCAGGCTCATGTCGATCCCGGCGGAGATCCCCGCCGAGGTGACGATGGCGCCCTGATCGACAAAGCTCACGCCCTCGGCCACCCGGACGGCGGGGAACATCCGCCGCATTTCCGGGATGTCTTCCCAGTGGGTCGTCGCCTCCCGCCCATCAAGAAGTCCGATCCTCGCGAGAATGAAAGCCCCGGTGCAGACCGAGGCGGTCAGGGCCGCCTGGCCAGCAGTCCGGCGCAGCCAGTCCAGCGTGACGGGATTGGCCAGCGGTTCGTCGACGATCCCGCCAGGCACAATCACCACGTCGCATCGCGGCGCATCGTGGAAGGCATGATCCGGCATGACCTTCAGCCCGTGACGCGCGGACACCGGCGCCGCCGTCTGCGCGATGGTGACGACTGAGAAAGGCCCGTGCTCCTGCCCTGGCCGGCTCGGAGCAATCCGCGCTGCGACCGAAAAGACCTCGTAAGGCCCCGCGAAATCGAGCACCTCCACGTCCCGGAACAGCAAAATGCCCACGGTCAGGGGGCGTTCTGTCCTGTTGATCGAGGGCGAGGGTACTGGCTTGGTCATCTCGGCCAGCGTAGCGTGGATGGGCGGGAATGTCTGCCCGCTCCCGAACACCGGCAAGGCCGGAAGCCGCCGGTCCTGTCCGCGACCGGCAGCTTCCACGGCCAGCGATCAGATTGGCATGCCGGGCGGGATCGCCGGAGCCGCGCCGGGGGCGATGGCGCGGGCAAGCGCGTCCTTGTCCTCGAGCATCTGCGCCGTTCCCCGTGCCCAGCGAGCATCCTCGCCGCTGCCGCTCACTTTCGCGAGGCCGCGCGCTTGCTCGTGAAGCTTGTCAGTGAGAATCGCGGCAATGTCGCCGGGCATGTCCTTGTCGTGCGCGGCCCGGGCGATCGAAACCAGCGTACGATAGGCGATCCGCCGCCCGACCGCCGAGCTGCGCCCGTCGAGCGTGGCCGCAATCAGCTTGTCGACCAGTTCATCAACGCCCAGCAGCGATGCTTCGTCCTGGTGCTGGAGATAGACGCGGGTCAGCCGCGCCGGCGCGAGCAGCGAATCCAGCGTGACTTGCGCGGCGACGTCGGCCGCCACCAGCGGATCGAACGCGGAAGCCCCGGCCGTATCGAGCACTTCGGTATCGAACTGCGCATCCCCGCGCCCGTTGACGCCGTAGGACAGCAGGGGCAGCAGCCGCGCCGGTACGGTCAGTTCCTTTTCGGATAGCGTCGCCAGCAGCGCCGAAAGCGCGGCTTCCTGCTTGTCCGCCGCCGCAGGCGTGGGTAACGCGCTGCCGTCTCCGGCCACCGCATATGTATAGTTCACGCCGCCCACCAGCTTGCCGACAGCGTCGATCTCGTAGCGATGGAGCAGCCACATCGGGACGAATTTGCGCCGCAAGTCGGACAGCGCCTCGCCCGGACGCAGGACCGCCGGGCCGAAATTGTTCATGGCGATGCGGCGCACTTCCATGATGTGCTGGAGGTCCGGGGCTTCGTCCGCGCCATCCGTCCACATGCTGTCGCCCGGCACCCCGAGGTCGGCGCTCCGCCCGTCGATATCGGTCATATAGCGCATCCCGGCCTGCTGGATCGCCAGCGCCTTGGCGGCTGCTGCCTTGTCGTGGTCCTGCCCCGGCAGCGGCTGGCCATAGAGCCAGTCGACGGTGAACTTGTCCCAGCTGCCGATCCCGCTGGCATAGGCATCGCCAAGGTCGATCCTGCCGTCAACGACGTTCATCCGGGCAATCGGATAGTCCATCACCGAGGTACGATCCTGGGTCGAGCCTTCGAAATTGTGCACGAAGCCGATGGCATGGCCCACTTCGTGTGCACCGAGTTGGCTGATGCGGGCGAGAGCGATCCGCACCGGATCGTTCGGCCCGCCGGTATTCTCCTGCGCGGTGCCGACAAGGCTTTCGTAGAGGATGACGTCCTGCCGCACGCGCAGCGCGCCCAGCACCACGTTGCCCTTGATGATCTCGCCGGTGCGCGGGTCAATCACGCCGCCGCCATAGGACCAGCTGCGGGTCAGGCGGTCACCCCAGTTGACGACATTGTAGCGCACGTCCTGCGGATCGGCATCGGGCGGCAGGATCCTGACCTGGAAGGCATCGATGTAGCCTGCCGCATCGAAGGCCTGGTTCCACCACGCCACCCCTTCGGCCAGCGCGGTCCGGATCGGCTCGGGGGCCGCTCGGTCGATATAAAAGACGATCGGCTTGCGCACCCTGGAACGCGGCGCGGCGGGATCGAGCTTGTCGAGGCGAAAGTGGTTCGCGAGCTGATACTGCACATCCTCGCCAAGCGGGGTGCCGAAATCGTAAACCTGGGTACCGTGCGAGCCGGAACGGATGTCAAACCGGCGCACGGTGAAGCCGGCATCCGGCAGCCTCACCAGCGAGTGATGCACGACAAAGCTGACCTTGCGGCCGTCCGGGGCAATATTGTCCACTTCCTTGCCGGGACTGTCGTTGGAATAGGTCTGCACCGCCTCCAGTTCAATATTGTCGGGAAACACCTTGACGGCGGAAGGGTCTGCGGCGCTCAGGCTCTCGTCCAGCTTCCAGCCCTTGGCGTCCTGGCCCAGCGCGCGCGTGATGTTCATCGTGTCATGGGTGAGGAACGGCGCGATGTCGATCGTCACCGCGCCGTCGGCATCGGCGGCGACAACATCAACCATGCCCACCGTGCTGAAGGGAAAGCTCTCGCGTGCGCCCTTTTCGATTTCGGCAGCACCACTCGCGCGGAAACGCGGGTTCTCGTAAGTGATTGCCATCTTCCTGCCGAAGCGCCGGAAGGCGAGCAACTGCGTATCTCCCAACATGCCATGGTCAAGCCGGACCGGGGCAGAACCGAGGCCTACCTTGAGCGCCGTGGCATACAGGAAACGCCCGCTCACGCCGTCCTTGTCGGGCGCAGGCAGCTTGAGCAGGATGCGCCCGCTTTCCTTGTCGACGCTGACCGGCAGCAAGGCGCCATCGCTCGAAGCCACCGTCACCGGAGCCGCCATGGCGGCAAGGGGCAGCGCGGCCCCGCCCAGCAACAACCCCAGCGGGAAGGCAAGCATCGCGGCGCGCGAACGGCGCGAAGAATGACGCAAGGTGCGACACGGCATGTAATATCTCCCTGAAATTCACGGCGAAAATCCCGACCTTGCGCCATCCGGACCCTGTACGACAATCTTTCGTGCCGCTGCGATCAAGCTATCACAACAAAGCATGCGTAACCCATCAAAGTGCGGCAATTTTCACACGGGTATTGATCGATTCATGTGCAGATCGATCAAAAGCAGGGGAAAGTCGAAGATGATAGAGATCGAAAGGACCGACTATCGCATCTTGCAGGAGCTGTCCCACGACGGCCGCATGTCGGACGTGGCACTGGGCGAACGCGTGCACCTTTCCAGCACCGCCGTGGCCCGCCGCCGCAAGCTCCTCGAGGAACGCGGCGTCATCAAGGGCTACAACGCGCAGCTCGACATGGGCACGCTCGACCTCAATATGGTCGTCATCATCATGATCGAACTGACTTCCCAGGCCGAACATGTGCTCAACGAATTCGAGCAGGCCGTCGTTGCCTGCCCATCGATGTCCTATTGCAGTTTCATTTCGGGGGAAACGGACTTCCTGATGTTCGTACACGTCCGCTCGTTCGAGGATTATGACAAGGTCTACCGCCGCGAACTCTCCACCCTGCCCCATGTCGCCAAGATCCGTAGCAGCTTCGTCATGCGCAAGGTGCTGGAGCGGACACTACCGCCGGTGCTGTTCGGCTCCGGCGCAGGTGCGGCGAATCTACAGCGCCATCGGTCGATCGAGACGGTTTGAAACCCCAAGGCCCTGCCCGCGCTGCGCGCCGAAATCCTGCGCGCGACGGCATGATCGTGATGGATTCCGGCGCTGCGGCTGCGCAATTCGGCAAAATGAGCAAGGATGCTTCAGCGTAGTTATGTTATACATTTTGCCGGCAACATGAAATGTTCGATCACCGCTAGACGTTTTTTAAATGATAATATAACCAAACCTATATAAGCGACTAAACAAGTCTGTAGCACATAATGGCCAGAAGCGCCCTCCAGCGTCTTCGGGTCGCGTAAACATATAACAGAACAGAAATGGCGCCCTGCCCACAACGGACAAGGCGCTCGTGGCGAAGCCTGCTCATGAAATGGGGCGGCTGCGCGACGGGGAGAAGGTGTGCCCGGAAGCGTCGTGAAGACTGCCTATGAGGGGGCCCATTATGTTTTCCAGCACGACCGCCTATCCTGCGAACCGTTCCGGGGCGCGGTTCCATCGGGCTCGCTCGCTTGCCCATGTCCGTCTGACACTGCTTGCCGGCGCCGCATCGCTGGCGCTAGGCGCCGCCGCGGCCCACGCCCAGGACACCGCCACGACCACCGCCACGACCACCGGCGGCGATGAAGCCGCCGTGCCCGCAGGCGATATCGTCATCACCGGTAGCCGCATCGTGCGCGACGGCTACAGCGCCCCGACCCCGGTGACAGTACTGGGATCGCAGGAAATCAACGCCCAGAAACCGGCCAACATCTCCGACTTCGTCAACCAGCTTCCCGCCATCACCGCCGGCAGCACTTCAGCCAACAGTTCAGGCAGCCTTTCCAACGGCAACGCGGGCATCGCCTCGGTCAACTTGCGCGGCCTCGGCGCGGGCCGCACGCTGGTGCTGCTTGACGGCCAGCGCTCGGTCGCCTCGAGCGTGAACGGCACGGTCGACGTCAACACCATCCCGCAGGACCTGGTCGAGCGCGTCGAAGTGGTGACCGGCGGCGCTTCGGCGCAATATGGCTCGGATGCGGTCGGCGGCGTCATCAACTTCATTCTCAACAAGAAGTTCACCGGGCTCAAGGTCACCGCCGACGAGGGCCTGTCGACCTACGGCGATGGTTTCAACTACCGGCTTGGCGCCACCGCCGGCCTGTCGCTGCTCGACGACCGGCTGCACATCCTGCTCAACGGCAGCTATTTCAAGCAGAATCCGGTCACCTCGATCAAGCGCAGCTGGAACGACAGCGCCTATTTCCAGATCACCAACCCGAACTACACCGCCACCAACGGCGAGCCCGAACGCCTCGTCGGTTCGGGCTTTGCCCCCTATACCTACACGGCTGGCGGCCTGATCACCTCCGGCGCGCTCAAGGGCACCTATTTCCTGGGCGAGGGGCAGACCGGGCAACTCGACTACGGCACCTACAGTTCCACCTCCAGCCCCTACATGATCGGCGGCGATACCGACGTAACGCTGGCCGGACATGTCGGCACCAATTCGCTGCTTCCCGATGAAAGCCGGATCTCGGTGTTCAACCGTACCTCGTTCGACGTGACGAATTCGATCGAGATCTTCGGCCAGGTGTCCTACAATCGCTACCACGGCATCAGCTACTATCAGCAGACCCCCAGCACCGGCGTCTCGATCAAGTCGGACAACGCCTATCTGCTGACCCAATATCCTGAGGTCGCCGCGGCGATGGCGGCGAACAACCTGTCGTCGATCACCATCGGCACCAGCAATGCCGGCTTCCCGGTGCCGGGCAGCAACAATACCCGCGAGGTCTACCGTTATGTCGGCGGCGCCGACGGCACCTTCAACGCGCTCAACCGCGACTGGACCTTCAATGCCTATTTCCAGCACGGCATCACCAAGTCCCACGAAGAGCTGATCAACACCTGGAACACCGCCCGCATGGCGCTGGCGCAGGACGCGGTGCTCTACAACGGCCAGATCGTCTGCCGCTCGACCATCACCGATCCCGGCAACGGCTGCGTGCCGATCGACCGGCTCGGAACCGACGGTCCCTCGGCCGAGGCACTCGCCTATATCTACGGCGACGCACAGCCGCAGCGCGACCAGACGATCAAGCAGGATGTCGGCGCAGTCAGCTTCAACACCCAGCTGTTCGACATGCCCGCAGGCCCTGTGGCAGTGGCCTTCGGCGGCGAATGGCGCAGGGAATCGATCAACGGCTCGGTGGAATCGCAGTTCAACTCGGGATGGCTCTACGGCAACTATCTCGTCAACAAGGGATCCTACAACGTCAAGGAAGGCTTCGTCGAACTCTCGGTCCCGGTCTTCACCGGCTTCGACATCGACGCCGCCGGCCGCTATACCGACTATTCGACCTCGGGCGGCGTGACCACCTACAAGATCGGCGCGACCTGGCAGCCGATCCCCGACATCAAGCTGCGCGGCACCTACAGCCACGATATCCGCGCGCCCAACCTGCAGGAACTCTTCGCCGCCGGCACCGCGCGCACCAATACCGTGATCCTGCCCGACAATGCGCCGCTGACCGGCTCGCAGCAGTTCATCGAGAACACTGTCGGCAATCCCAACCTCAAGCCCGAAAAGGCCAATACCTGGACCGCAGGCGTGGTTGTCTCGCCCCGCTTCCTGCCAGGCTTCACCGCCTCGTTCGACTATTACGACATCAAGATCACCGACGCGATCGGCTCGGTCACGTCGCAGAACACGGTCGACAACTGCTACGAGCTTGGCCTGGCCGACTACTGCGCCAACATCGTCTATTCGGGCGGCGCCCTCAGCACGATCACCATCCAGCCGTTCAACTTCGCCAGCCAGCGGGAAAAGGGCTTCGACGTTGCCGCCAGCTATCGCACCGCAATGTCCGCCATCTCCGAGAAGATCCCCGGAAACTTCAGCATTTCCGCCAATCTCACCCACTACATCTCGAACGTGGTCGACAATGGCGTCTTCCCGATCGACTATGCCGGTGTCAACGGCGGCAGCCTCTCGGGCAGCTACTCCTCACCCAGCTGGGTCTATCGCATCAGCGCTTTCTACGACATCGATCCGGTGACACTCAACTTCGTCACCCGCGGCTTCAGCGACGGGGTCTACGGCAACGACTATATCGAGTGCACCTCGAACTGCCCGGCCTCGACCACGCAGTACCGCACGATCAACAACAACCACATCAACGGCGCGATCTACTTCGACACCTCGGCCAGCGTGAAGCTGCGCAGCGCCGGGCGCGAGGCCACGCTCTCGGTGGTAGTCAACAACCTGCTGAACCGCGCGCCCGAACTGATCGGCAACGGCCCGAGCGGCAACAACGTACCCGCCTACGCCCAGACCAATCGCTCGCTCTACGACGTGATCGGACGGACCTACCGCCTCTCGATCTCCGTCTCGCTGTGATCCCCCCTGGCGGGGACTTCGGTCCCCGCCGTCCCCTTCGCGCTTTCCCCACTTATGCAAGGTTCGACGACATGATCCAGTTCACGCGCAAACCCCGCCATCTCGCCGCCCTGGCTTTCACCGCCGCAACGCTGACAAGCTTGGTTCCCGGCGCCGCCGCGGCCCAGAGCGCCGATGCCGCTGCGCTCAAGCAGGAAGCCGCCGCCGATGTCGATGCCCATGCCAAGATGATCCAGCAGGGTGTGGATTCGCTGTTCAGCTTTGCCGAGCCCGGCTTCCAGGAATTCAGGAGCTCCGCCTATCTCGCCGATATCCTCGAGAAGAACGGCTTCAAGGTGACCCGAGGTGTCGCCGGCATTCCCACCGCCTTCACCGCCACGTGGGGCAGCGGCACCGGCGGACCGACGATCGCGCTCGGCAGTGACATCGACGACTTGCTGGGCGTCTCGCAATATCCCGGCCTGCCTTACGCCAAGCCGATCGTAGAAGGCGCCCCGGGCCACGGCGAAGGCCACAATTCGGGCATGCCGATGATGATCGCGGCAGCCATCGCCGCCAAGAACGTGATGATCAAGCACCACATCCCCGGTCGCATCATGGTCTGGCCTGGCATTGCCGAGGAGAACCTCGCCTCCAAGGCCTACTTCGTGCGTGCCGGGCTGTTCAAGGACGTCGATGCCAACATCTTCGCCCATGTCGGCACCTCGTTCGGCACGGCCTATGGCGAGATGGGTTTGAACGGCATGGTCTCGGTGGAATACACCTTCAAGGGCCGGACCGCGCATTCCGCCGGCGATCCCTGGGACGGCCGCAGCGCGCTCGACGGGGTAGAACTCATGGACGTGGCCTGGAATTTCCGCCGCGAACATCTGCCGGTGACCCAGCGCTCGCACTACGTCATCACCGAAGGCGGCGGCCAGCCCAACGTCGTGCCGGGCGAGGCCAAGGTCTGGTACTTCTTCCGCGATCGCACCTTCGACGCCGTCCGCTCGCTCTATGATACCGGCAATACCATCGCCGATGCGGCTGCGATGGCAACCGGCACTTCGGTGACGCACCGGATCCTCGGTTATGCCGCGCCCAACTTCGGCAACAAGCCGATGGCCGAGGCGGCGCAGGCCAATATCGAAGCCGTCGGCATGCCCAAGTGGACGGCAGACGACCAGGCCTTCGCCAAGGCCGCGCAGGTCAACTTCGAACGCAAGGTGGAGCCGCTGCACGACAGCGTCGATCCGCTCTCCACCCCCGAAAACCGCCCGCGTTCGATCGGCGGCGGCTCGGACGACATCGGCGACATCATGTGGACGGTGCCCACGATCACCGTGCGCTACCCCTCGAACATTCCCAACATGATCGGCCACAACCTCACCTCGGCGGTGGCGATGGCGACGCCGATCGCCCACAAGGGCGCAGTCGCGGGCGCCAAGGCGGTGGCGATGACGGTAATCGACCTGATGACCCGGCCACAGCTGCTGGCGGACGCCAAGGCCTATTTCAAGGACGTCCAGAACAAGGACCAGCACTACGATCCAGTGATCACCGCCAGTGATACCCCCGCCATCTGGCTCAACGCCGAAGTGATGAAGCGCATGCGCCCCGAGATGGAAAAATACTACTACAAGCAGGACAAGTACCCGAGCTACCTCGACCAGCTCGGCATCAAGTACCCCCAACTCGGCACGCCGCCCAAGACCTCGCAGGCCCCCGCGGACGTGACGGATGCCGCCACTCGCCCCGATGCCGGTGCACCGGCTCCGTCCCGCGTCGGCGGTTGACGATCCCGCCGGCCTGAACGAACCCACCCTGCCGCTGGTCGGAGCGAGTGCTTCGTCCAGCGGCCGTTTTCAGGCAAGCAGGTCCTCGTAGAACGCGCCGAAAGGACGCTCCGGGTGGCGGATCTGCATTTCGAGGATCCACAGCCCCTTGCCGGGCACGGCATCAAAATCACCGAGGTTGCCCCCCTTGTGGACCGAGTGCGGATAGTCGCTCACCCGGTGCCCCTTGATATCGATATTGAGCACCCAGCCCATCGCACGGGCTTCTTCTTCCGCGCGTTCGTAGAGCGCGCGGCCTGATACCGCGCCATGGTTCCAGATCGCCCGAACACGATCGAACAGCACGCGCACAGCCTCGGCACAGGCCTGCATCTCGGCGTCGCTTCCCACCGTGTAGGTCGCCCCGACGTCACCTTCATGCCCGAGGAATACCGGTCCCATGTCGATGAAAAAGATGTCGTTTTCGCCAAGCACCGCATCACCCTCGCTGCGGTCGCTGAATATCTTGAGCGTATTGGCCCCAAAACGGACGAGCAGCGGATGCCAGGTGCGCTCCATGCCCATTTCGGCGAGGATCGCCTCACCCGCCACGCGTACGTCGGCCTCGGTCATGCCCGGACGGACAAGCGCGGCGATGCGATCGAGCGCCTGCCACGACAGCCTCTGCGCCTCCGCGATCGCACTGCGCGAATAGGCGGGACCGACCGCTTCGCGCGGCTGGAACGAGAGGGGGGCGTGGGTGGTCATGACACGTATCTCCGCTAGGCCGGCCCCGCGTCTGGCGGCACGTCCCGCTTCCGTCAAGTTCAAGCCGGCTTGATACCCATGCAGAGGTATTTCACCTCCATGTAGTCATCGAGGCCGTAGTGCGAACCCTCACGCCCGAGGCCGGACTGCTTGACCCCGCCGAACGGCGCCACTTCGGTGGAGATCAGCCCGGTGTTGATGCCCACCATGCCTGCCTCCAGCGCTTCGGCCACCCGCCAGACGCGGCTGAGGTCGCGGGCGTAGAAGTAGCTCGCCAGGCCGAACTCGGTATCGTTGGCCATGCGGATGGCATCGGCTTCGTCGGTGAAGCGGATCACGCCCGCCAGCGGCCCGAAAGTCTCCTCGCGCGCCAGCTTCATGTCCGGCTTCACGCCCGCCACCACGGTGGGGTTGAAGAACGAGCCGCCGCGTTCGTTGCGCTGGCCGCCCGCCAGTACCTTGGCCCCTCCGGCGATGGCGTCCTGAAGGTGCTCCTCCACCTTCTCGACCGCCTTCTCGTCGATCAGCGGGCCGACTTCGGTGCCCGCGTCCATGCCGTAGCCGACTTTCATGGCCGAGACGCGCTTGGCCAGCTTCTCGACGAATGCGTCGTAGACGCCGTCCTGCACGTAGAAGCGGTTGGTGCACACGCAGGTCTGGCCGCCGTTGCGGAACTTGGAGATCATCGCGCCATCGATCGCGGCATCGACATCGGCATCGTCGAACACCAGGAATGGCGCATTCCCACCCAGCTCCATCGAGGTCTTCTTGATCGTCTCGGCGCATTCGCGCAGCAGGTCGCGGCCGATCTCGGTGGAGCCGGTGAAGGTCAGCTTGGCGACCTTGGGGCTCTGCGTCAGCGCCGAGCCGATCTGCCCGGCGCTGCCGGTCACGACATTGACGACGCCCGCCGGAATGCCCGCCAGTTCGCACAGATGCGCGATGGCGAGCGCCGAATAGGGCGTGGCCGAAGCGGGCTTGATGACGATCGTGCAGCCCGCCGCCAGCGCGGGGCCGAGCTTGCGGGTGATCATCGCATTGGGGAAGTTCCAGGGCGTGATCGCGGCGACGACACCGACGCCCTGCTTGATGACGACGATGCGGCGGTCGGCGGCATGGCCGGGAATGGTGTCGCCATAGGCGCGCTTGGCCTCTTCGGCGAACCATTCGATGAAGCTGGCGCCATAGGCGATCTCGCCGCGCCCTTCGGCCAGCGGCTTGCCCTGTTCGCGGGTGAGCAGTTCGCCGAGGTCGTCCTGATGCTGGATCATCAGGTCGAACAGCCTGCGCATCAGTTTCGAGCGTTCGCCCGCGGTCCTGGCGCGCCATGCGGGAAGCGCGCGCTCGGCAGCCTCGATGGCGCGGCCCGTCTCGTCCGCACCCATCTTCGGCACCGTGCCCAGCACCGCGCCGCTGCCGGGGTCGGTCACTTCGAACGTCGCCCCGCTATCGGCATCGCACCACTGGCCGTCGATGTAGCACTGCTGACGGAGGAATTGGGTGAAAGCCATGGCCCTAATTCTCCTCAGACCCGCTCGACCGCGAGGGCCAGTCCCATGCCCACGCCGATGCACAGCGTCGCCAACCCCCGGCGTCCGCCCGTGCGCTCAAGCTGATGCACCAGCGTCAGCGCCAGCCGCGCGCCCGACATGCCGAGCGGATGGCCCAACGCGATCGCCCCGCCATTGCCGTTCACATGCGGCGCATCGTCGGGGAGCCCCAGTTCGCGCAGCACCGCCAGCGCCTGACTGGCAAACGCCTCGTTGAGTTCGATGGCATCGAAATCGCCGATGCCCAGCTCCAGCCGCGTCATCAGCTTGCGCGTTGCCGGAACCGGCCCGATCCCCATCACGCGCGGCTCGACCCCGGCCGACGCCATGCCGAGGATCCGCGCGCGCGGCGTCAATCCATGCACTTTCACCGCCTCCTCGCTGGCGATAATCAGCGCTGCCGCCCCGTCGTTGATGCCGGAGGCATTGCCCGCCGTGACCGTGCCGCCCGGTTCGAACAGCGGCTTCAGCCGCGCCAGAGTCTCCAGCGTGGTGCCGCGCCGCAAATGTTCGTCCACCGAAACCTCGACCATATCGCCGCTCCGGCGGCCCGGCACCGGAGTGACGACGATCTCTTCAGCAAAGAAGCCCGCTTCCTGCGCCGCCGCTGCGCGTTCCTGACTGCGCAGGGCGAAACGGTCCTGATCCTCGCGCGCAATGCCGTGGTCCTTCGCCACGTTCTCCCCCGTGCGCGGCATCGTCTCGGTGCCATAGGCGGCATCGAGCGCCGGATTGACGAAGCGCCAGCCCATCGTCGTATCCTCGATCTTCTGACTCCGTCCGAAAGCGCTGTCCGCCTTGCCCATGACGAAAGGCGCGCGCGTCATGCTCTCGACGCCGCCCGCAAAGGCCAGTTCCATCTCGCCCAAGGCCACCACCCGCGCGGCGGCGCCCACCGCTTCGAGGCCCGATGCGCAAAGGCGGTTGAGCGTGACGCCGGGCACCGTGTGCGGCAAACCTGCCAGCAGCAGGCTCATGCGCGCGACATTGCGGTTGTCCTCGCCCGACTGGTTGGCGCAGCCGTAGAACACTTCCTCCACCGCCGCCGGATCGAGCGAGGGGTTACGCGCCAGCAGCGCGCGCAGCGGCACCGCGCCCAGATCGTCGGCACGGATCGCCGCCAGCCCGCCGCCGTAGCGGCCGATGGGAGTGCGCACCGCGTCGCAAATGTAGGCAGGTCTGGTCATCGGCTATCCTCGGCTGGTTTTCCCCCGCCTAGCAACGCGACGCGCCAACGATGCCCTTAACCGGATAAGCGCGAAGGAATATCACAAGCGGGAAAGACGCCGCTCGCGCCCGGGCATATTTGCCTCGCATGGCCGCATCCCGACAGTGCATCCGGCATATCGAAGGCGCAGTCGTGAGGGCTCGTCACGGTCGCAAGAGAGGATATCCATGGCCCATCGCACTCGCTTCCAGGCGGCAATCACCGCCGTCTCGCTTCTCGCCCTTGCTTCCGGTGGCGGCCTGAGCGCGCAGGACGGCGATTCCGCACAGAAGCCTGCCTCCGCCGCGACCTTGCGCTACTTCGAGGAAACCACCGCCAGCCTGCCGTGGAACGACAAGGAGGACTTCGACCTTGCCACGCGCGGCTTCATCGCCGGCATTCCGGGCGGCGAGATCGCCAAGCCGGACGGCAAGCGCATCCGCGACCTCAAGGAACTGGACATCTTCAAGGGCCCGCGCCCGGACACGGTGAACCCCAGCCTCTGGCGCAATGCCCAGCTGCTCTCGCAATCCGGGCTCTTCAAGGTGACCGACCGGGTCTATCAGGTGCGGGGAATCGAACTGGCAAACCTGACCGTGGTGCTCGGCAAGACCGGCTATCTGGTGATCGACACACTGACCACGGTGGAGAGCGCCAAGGCGGCAATGGACCTTGTGCGGGCAAAGCTGGGTAACAAGCCGGTGGTCGGTGTGATCTACACCCATTCGCACATCGACCATTTCGGCGGCGCGGCAGGCGTCATCAGCCCCGAGGAAGCCTCCGCGCGGAAGGTGCCGATCATTGCGCCTGGCGGCTTCCTGAAGGAAGCGATCTCGGAAAACGTGATCGCCGGGCCCGCCATGAGTCGCCGCGCGATCTACGCCTTCGGCCATCTCATCGGCACCGGCCCCAAGGCCGACATCAGCGACGGTATCGGCCCGGCCTTCAACCGTCTGGGCAATGCCACCGGCTCCGTCCACATGCTGCCCCCCACGCATGAGGTGACGAAGACCGGCGAGACCATGACCATCGACGGCATCGATCTGGAATTCCAGTACATGCCCGATACCGAGGCCCCGGCGGAGATGGCGATCTACATGCCGCAACTGCGCGTGTTGGACATGGCCGAGAACGCCAATTCCTCGCTCCACAACATCCTCACCCTGCGCGGCGCGCAAGTGCGCGATGCCAAGGCCTGGGCGGACGACCTCACCCGCTCCATCGCGCTCTACGGCAACCGCACCGATACGCTGATAACCTCGCACTTCTGGCCGCACTGGGGCAATGCGAAGATCCTCGACTACCTCGGTGCGCACCGCGACATGTACAAGTACCTGCACGACCAGTCGGTGCGGATGATGAACGAAGGACTGAACGGCGCCGAGATCGCGGAGAACCTCAAGCTGCCCGCGCCGCTGGCCAACCGCTGGTTCAATCAGGGCTATTACGGCACCCTCAGCCATGATGCCAAGGCGGTCTACCAGCGCTATCTCGGCTGGTACGACGGCAATCCGGCGACCCTGAACCCGCTGCCGCCGGAGGCGGCGGGCGCGAAGTATGTCGAGGCGATGGGCGGGCCGGAAGCCGTGCTTGCCAAGGGACGCGCGGCCATTGCGGCGGGCGATTATCGCTGGGCTTCGGAACTGCTCTCCCGCCTCGTCTTCGCGCAGCCGGACAACCATGCGGCAAAGCTGGCGCTGGCCGACAGTCTGGAGCAGCAGGGCTATCAGGCCACCAGCTCGATGTGGCGCAACGCCTTCCTCACCGGCGCCAAGGAACTGCGCGAAGGGGTGAAGACCGGCGGCTTCGATTCAGTGGCGGGGGCAATTCCCGCCATGCCGCTGTCCGACATTCTCGACCTGCTGGCCGTGCGCCTTGTTCCCGAGCGGGCGCTGGCGGCACCGATGACGTTCGACCTCGTGCTGGATGGCAGCGCGCCGGCCGAACATGTCGAGATCCGCAACGGCGTGCTGGTGCATCAGCCGGTCGGGGCGGGCGTTCCCAAGGCTGCGGAACTGAAGCTCACGCGAGCGCAACTGGTGGCCGGGATCACGAAAAAGCCGCAGGACACCGCCCTGCCGCCGGAAACCGCCACGCGCCTGAACGCCCTGCTAGCCTTGATCGAGGCCCCGCGCGGGACGTTCGGGCTGGTCACGCCGAATCCCTGAGTCCGTTTCAAAATCCACCGAAAGGGCATTTTCCAAACAAACCCTCCATCATATCCGTGAATATGGCCCGGCCGATGCGCCGGGCCTCCCTGCCCCGGCGAGCGCAGGCTTAAGCCTGCTGCATGTCCATCTCTCTGACCCGTGACGGCGCCGTCGCCGTCGTCGCTTTCGACCGGCCTGCCGCGAAAAACGCCTTCACTCTGGCGATGCGCGCCGAGTTCGTCGCCGCCTTTGCCGAACTGGAAGCCGATCCCGGCATTCGCGCCGTGGTGCTGACCGGCACCGGCGGCAATTTCTGTTCCGGCGCGGATATCGGCGAGATGGGCGAGACGCCGCCCGATGCTTTCCTTGCCCGCATGCGCCAGCTTCACGCCATGGCGCGCGCCGTCGCCCGCTTTCCCGCCCCGGTCATCGCCGCCGTCGATGGCGTCTGCATCGGCGCCGCCTGGGGTTTCGCCATGGCGAGCGACATCGTGCTCGCCAGCGACCGCGTACGCTTTGCCGCCACCTTCCGCCGCATCGGCTACGCCCCCGATGCCGGGCTCGCCTGGCAGTTCCTGCACGCCATCAACCCGATGCGCGCGAAGGAAATCGTCTATTCGGGCCGCGAGGTTCATGCCGAGGAAGCCCGCGAGCTTGGCCTCGCCATGGAAGTCATCGCGCCCGAAGCGCTGCTGCCCCGCGCCATGGAGCTTGCCCACATGGTCGCGGATGGCCCCGCCACCGCGCTCCACCTGGCCAAGCGCCAGTTCGCTGCTGCCCCGGCCATGAGCCTCGACGCCTTCCTCGACTTCGAAGCGACGATGCAGCCGCTGCTCGGCCAGACCGCCGACCACCGCGCCGCCGTTTCCGCCTTCCGCGAGAAGCGCAAGCCCACCTTCAACGCCGGCTGAACGCCGCGCGTCCCTTTTGCATGGAGTAAACGATGATCCGCAGCGAACAGACCGGTCCGATCCTTCGGATCACGATCGACAACCCGCCGGTCAACGCCCTTGGCGCCGATGTACGCGCCGGGCTGGCGCAGGCCATCGCCGCCGCAGCCGAGGACGGAAGCGTCAGTGCCGTGATCGTCACCGGCAGCGGCAAGCTGTTCAGCGCCGGGGCCGATATTTCCGAATTCGGCAAGCCCCTCGCCGATCCGCAGCTTCCCGATGTTCTTGCCGCGATCGAAGCCTGCCCCAAGCCGGTGATCGCCGCGATCAACGGCACCGCGCTGGGCGGCGGACTGGAGATTGCGCTCGCCTGCCACTACCGCGTGGCGCTCGCCTCCGCAAAGCTGGGCCTGCCCGAAGTGAAGCTGGGCATCCTGCCCGGCGCGGGCGGCACCCAGCGCCTGCCGCGCCTTGTCGGCGTGGAGGCCGCGCTGAAGATGATCGTTTCGGGCGATCCCGTCTCCGCCAGCGCCGCAGCGGCCAGCGGTCTGGTAGACACGGTAGTCGAAAGCGCCGAAGACCTGTTCGATGCCGCCGCCGCCTTTGCGGGCTCGCCCGCCCGCCCGACCTGCGCGCGCGCGGTTTCCGGCGATGCGACCAGCGCCGATGCCTTCGTCGCCGCCAATCCCCGCCTGTTCAGGGGCCTCACCGCCCCGCTCGCCTGCGTCGAAGCCGTCAAGGCCGCAGCCACCCAGCCACTGGCCGAGGGCCTCGCCACCGAGCGCCGCCTGTTCCTCGAACTCGTCTCGGGCGAACAGTCGAAAGCCCTGCGCCATGCCTTCTTCGCGGAACGCAGCGCAGCCCGGATCGAAGACCTGCCCAAGGACATTGCCAAGCGCCCGATAAACCGCGTCGGCGTGATCGGCGCGGGCACCATGGGCGGCGGCATCGCCATGAACTTCCTCTCGGCAGGCCTGCCGGTCACCATGGTCGAGACCAGCGCGGAAGCGCTTGAGCGCGGCGCCGCGCTGATCCGCAAGAACTACGAGGCCACCGCCGCCAAGGGCCGCCTGACCGGCGCCCAGGTCGAAGCCGCCATGGCCCTGCTGACCCCCACGCTGGAATTCGGCGCGCTGGGCGAATGCGATCTGGTGATCGAGGCCGTCTATGAGAACATGGAGGTGAAGAAGCAGGTTTTCGGACGGCTCGACGCAGTGGCACGCCCCGGCGCGATCCTTGCCTCGAACACCTCGTACCTCGACGTCGATGCAATCGCCGCCTGCACCTCGCGGCCCGAGGGTGTGCTGGGCATGCACTTCTTCTCGCCCGCCAATGTCATGAAGCTGGTCGAGGTCGTGCGCGGTGCCAAGACCGCGCCGGACGTGCTCGCCACGATCATGGCGCTGGGTCAGAAGATCGGCAAGGTGCCGGTGGTCGCCGGCGTGTGCTACGGCTTCATCGGCAACCGCATGCTGATCCCCCGGCAGGACAATGCGCTGGCCCTCGTCATGGAGGGCGCGAGCCCCGAGCAGGTGGACAAGGTCCACACCGATTTCGGGATGCCGATGGGGCCGTTTCAGATGACCGACCTTGCCGGTGTCGATATCGGCTGGCATCGCGATCCCGAGCGCATCGACGATCTCAAGGACGCGCTCTGCGCGCAGGGCCGCTGGGGCCAGAAGACCGGCGCCGGTTTCTACGACTACGATGCCGCCCGCAAGCGCAGTTCCTCCCCGGTGGTCGCCGCGCTGATCGAGGAATTCCGCAAGCGTGAAGGCGTGACCCCGCGCGCCATTTCCGACGAGGAAATCGTCGTCCGCACGCTCTACACCATGGTCAACGAAGGCGCGAAGATCCTGGAGGAAGGCATCGCCCAGCGCTCCTCCGACATCGACGTGGTCTGGCTCTACGGCTATGGCTGGCCGCGCTGGACCGGCGGCCCGATGTTCTGGGCCGAACGCGAAGGCTTTGCAAAGATCGTCGCCGGACTGGAGCGCTACGCCAAGAGCATGCCCGAAGGCTTCTCCATCTCGCCGTTGCTGCGCGAACAGGCGGCCGCCACCGAAGAGCCCGTGGCGTGAGCAGCGCTTTCGCCTTTTCCTATGGCCCGCGCCTCGTCAGCGGCGCGGGCAGCGCGGACCGGATTGCGGACCTGCTGCCGGCAGGCCCGGTGCTGTTCGTCACCGACCGGCAGATCGTCAGCCTCGGCCTTGCCGAAGGCGCGCTGGCGGCGCTGCGTGCCTCTGGCCGGCAGGTGACAGTGGCAAGCGAGGTCGAAGCCGACCCCTCGCGCGCCACGTTGGAGGCGGTGGTCGCGCTTGGCCGTGAAAGCCGTGCGGCCAGCGTCGTCGGTTTCGGCGGCGGCAGTCCGATGGATGTTGCCAAGCTTGCCGCCTACCTGCTCGGCTCGGGCGACGATCTCGACGCGATCTGGGGCGTAGGCAATGCCCGGGCCAAGGGCCTGCCGCTGGTGCTGGTGCCGACCACGGCGGGCACCGGATCGGAAGCCACGCCGGTCTCGATCATCACCCTGCCGGGAGACGAGAAGCGCGGGGTTTCCTCGCAAGCTCTCATCGCGGGGCACGCCGTGCTGGACCCGGCGCTGACGCTAGGCCTGCCACGCGCCGTCACCGCCGCCACCGGCATGGACGCGATGGTGCACGCGATCGAAGCCTATACCTCGATCCATCTCAAGAACCCGCTGTCCGACCTGCTGGCGAGGGAAGCGCTGCGGTTGCTGGCGGCCAACCTGCTGCTCGCCTGCGAGGAACCCGGCAATGTCGCCGCGCGCGAGGCGATGCTGCTGGGCGCGCATCTGGCCGGCGTCGCCTTTTCCAATGCGCCGGTGGCTGGGGTTCATGCCCTGGCCTATCCGCTGGGCGGGCGCTTCCATGTGCCGCACGGCCTTTCCAACGTGCTGATGCTGCCGCATGTGCTTGCCTTCAACATGAGCGCGGCGATGCCGCTCTATGCCGAGCTTGGCCCACTGGTCGATCCCGCACTGGAAGGGCTTGGACAGCAGGCTCAGGCACAAGGTCTGCTCGAAGCCTTGCGCACGATGGCGGCGCGCGCCGGGATGCCCGCGCGGCTTTCCGCCGTGGGGGTAAGTTCGGCCGATCTCGACCAGCTTGCCGCCGACGCCATGCTGCAGGAACGCCTGCTGAAGAACAACCCCCGCACGATCACGCAGAGTGACGCGCGCCAACTCTATGAGGCTGCACTGTGAGCCGTGAACCCCTGCGTCCGCGCGGCGCCTATCGCCATTTTACCCCGATCAGCACCCGCTGGCACGACAACGACGTCTACGGCCACGTCAACAACGTGGTCTATTATTCGTGGTTCGACACGGCCGTGAACGCCTGGCTGATCGAGGTCGGCCTGCTCGATATCGAGAACGGCAACCCCATCGGCCTCGTGGTCGAAACCGGGTGCCGTTATGCCGCCTCGGTCGAATTTCCACAGAAGGTGGAGATCGGCCTGAAAGTGGCGCGGCTCGGCTCCAGCAGCGTGACCTATCATCTCGGCGTCTTCGTGGAAGGGGCTGGGGAAGCGGCAGCGGAAGGGCAGTTCACCCACGTCTATGTCGGCAGGGACAGCCGCCGCCCGACGCCGCTGCCCGAACCCTGGCGAGCGATCCTGAATTCCATCGCCTGAGATACAAAAAGGGGCGGCGCGGTAATCCCGCGTCGCCCCTTTTTTGCGTCCTGTTGGGTTTTACCCCTCCGCCCGCTCCGGCGCGCGGCGCAGGGCCAGCCAGAGCAGCAGCGCGCCCAGCGGCCCGAACACCACCGCCATCGTCGTCAGCGCCAGATTGAGGCCCTTGGCGCCGTAGACATGATCGGTCATCAGCCCCACCAGCACCGAGCCGAAGGCCCCGCCCGTGAGGTTCACCAGCGCCATGTAGAGCCCGGTATAAAGCCCGCGCAGCGTCGGCGGCACCACGGCCACGATCAGCACGAAGATCGAGGCCACCGACATCGAACTGACAAAAAGGTTGGCATAGGACATGAACACCGCCAGCCCGGCCGTCGGCACGATGGGCCCGATGATGGTCGTCACGCTCAGCACCGCCATCGAGGTGAAGGTCAGCCAATAGGCCGCCTTGCCGCCGAAGCGCCGGCGCAGCCAGGCGTGATAGGGATGAACGGCCAGACAGCCGGCAATGCCCGCCAGCAGGAACGCCGGGCCGTAACTCGTCGCCACCATCGCCGGCGTCATCGCGTAGGAGCGCATCAACATGGCCGGATACCAGTTGAGCAGCCCGTAATTGTTCATCGACCACGAAACGATGCCCAGCGCCAGCAAGGCGATCAGCGTGCGGTTCTCCCGAGCGAACGCCAGGGCCTCGCCCTTGGCGGGGGCGGCTGCAGCACGCGCGGCGGCGCTGTCGTCGCGCACCGTGCCCTGCACCAAGAGCGCCACCAGCAGGCCCGGCACTGCCAGCAGCAGGAACACCACGCGCCACGGCTCGGCGGTATCGATGAAGGGCAGATCGTAAGGACCGCCAGCGCTGAATTTCGCCAGCAGGTGCGCGCCCAGCATCATTGCCATGCCGCCGCCCACGTAGAGCCCGGTGGTGAACAGCCCGATCGGCTTCTGCACCTTGTCACGCGGGAAACGGCTGGAAATGATGCCGATCGCTGCCGGATTGAGCCCCGCCTCGCCCACCCCCACGAACATGCGGGCGAGGAACAGCGTCAGGAACCCGGTGGCCAGACCGCTCGCCGCCGTCGCCACCGACCAGACGAGGATGCAGGCCGCCAGAATGGTCACCCGCCGCCCCTTGTCCAGCATGCGGCCGATGAACACACCGCCGAACACGTAGAGCACGGCGAAGGCCATGCCCGTGATCGCGCCCAGTTCGGCATCGCTCAGGTCAAGGTCGCCCTTGATCGCCTCGACCAGAAAGCTGAGGATCACCCGGTCGACATAGCCCAGCACCGATACCGAAAAGAGGATCGCGACCACGTACCAGTCGTAAGCGCCCGCCTCTCTTGCAGGCTTGGGAATTGGGGCCGCCCCCGTCTGCGCCGTGCTCGCCATTCTCTTCTCCCGACCCATTCTTTGTTGTCGCTATAGTATGGCTCAGCGGCCCTGGAACACCGGAACGCGCTTTTCCCTGAAAGCGGCGATGGCTTCTTTCGAATCCTCGGTCTTCGACAGCGCATTGGTGTTGTTCTGCTCGTAGCGATAGCCGTCGCGCAGGGTCATGTTCTCGATCGTGCGCATCGAATCCTTTGCGAGACGGGTCGCCATCGGGCTCTTGGAAGCGATGGTACGGGCCATGTCCATGACCCAGGGCATCAGTTCCTCGGGAGGAAGACAGGCTTCGATCACGCCCCTGCGGTAGAGTTCCGCAGCCGGCGCGCGCCAGCCGGTCAGCATCATGCGGCGCACCATGGAATGCGGCAGGATGCGCGAGGCATGCTTGCCGCCGCCCATCAGGCCCACGTCCACTTCGGGCAGGCCGAAGACGGCGGTTTCCGAAGCGACGATGATGTCGCAGCTCGCGGCAAGGCCAAGGCCGCCGCCCAGTGCCGGGCCGTTCACGGCGGCGATCACCGGCTTGTTGCATTCGATGATGGCATAGCTCGATTCCCGCACCGCGCGGTTGCGCTTCCAGGTTGCGCCGGGGGCGGAAACGTCGGGCCGGTTCTTGAGATCGGCCCCGGCCGAGAAGCACTTGCCCGCCCCCGTCAGCACGGCAACGCGCACATCATCGCGGTCGCTGATCTCGTCGAAGGCATCGGCAAGGCCGTGGATCATGTCCATCGACTGCGCATTGACGGGCGGGTTGTCCATCGTGACCACGGCCACGTAGTCGGCGATATCCAGCTTGATCATCTTCGGCATCCTTCCTGATTGCGGCCATCTAACCGCGCTCCCGCCGCCGCCGTCGCGCACCGGCGCCGTCGGCGCGGGAGAATCCCATATGCGATGCGAGATTCAGTCCACCTCGGCCGCATCACCCGCATCGCCAAAGGCCGACCAGCCGCCGTCCACCGGCACGATGCTGCCTGTCATGTAGGCCGCACGCGGAGAGGCAAGGAAGGCCACGGCATCGGCAATCTCCGCCGGACGGCCAAGACGCCCGAGCGGAATCCGCCGCCGCACCGCGCGCAGGGACCGCTTGCCCTCCGCCTCCAGCGCCATGACGCCGGGCGTAGCGATATAGCCGGGCGCAACCGCATTCACCCGCACCCCATGCTGCGCCCATTCGCAGGCAAGCGCGCGCGTCAACGCCTCCACCCCCGCCTTGGCCGCGCAATAGCTGTTACGCCGGGGCAGACCGCCCCGCGCGGCAATCGACGAGAGATTGACGATCGCCCCGCCGCCGCCCCGCAACATGACCCGTGCCGCAGCCGTCGCCAATTGCAGCGGAGCGACAAGGTTGATCGCCAAGCCTCGTTCGAACGCACCGAGTTGCTGCTCGACGGTCGGCGCGAAATCGTCGGCGATCGCGGCGTTGTTGACGAAGACATCGATGCGGCCCTGTTGCGCAGCGATCCGTTCCATGACCTGCGTGACCGCCGCCTCGTCCGTTACATCCAGCCGCAGCCCCTGCCGGTCTGCGGGAAGCGCTTCGAGAGCCTCGGCATCGCGATCGAGCACCACCACACGCGCGCCGTCTGCGACAAAACGATCCGCCGTCGCCGCGCCGATCCCGCGCGCGCCGCCGGAAATCACGACGACCGGAGCCTGCTGCACCTCCGGCACCGGCGCGGCCGCGAGAGCCGCAGGCGCAGTGCCGCCATAAGCGCTGTAGCCGCCATCGACCGCCACGCTGGCACCGGTGACATAGCCGTTGCCCGCTGCCCAAAGCACCACCTGCGCAATGTCCTCCGGCCGCGCCATCCGCCCGAGCGGCACGCGCGCGGCAACCGAGGCTGGATCGACCCGTCCTTCAGCCACCAGCGCCTCGACGATCTCGGTCGCGACATAGCCGGGCAGCACCGCATTCACGCGCACGCCCTGCCCCGCCCACTCGCAGGCAAGCGCCCGCGTGAAGCCCAGAATGCCCGCCTTCGACATCGCATAGGGCGTGCGCCCCGGGATCGCCTGCAAGGCCGCGCCCGAGGACAGATTGACGATCACGCCGCCGCCATTGGCCAGCATCGCCCACCCGGCCTCGCGCGCGGCAAGATAGCTGCCGGTCAGGTTGACGCGCAGGATTTGCGCTGCCGTGGCGCTATCCAGTTCCAGCGCCAGAGTGCCCGCCGGATCGACGATCCCGGCATTGTTCACCAGCACATCGATCCGGCCATGCCGCGCGATGACTTGAGCGATCCCCGTGACGATGGAGGCTTCCTCTGCCATGTCCATGACCAGTGCGCTATGTGGACCGCCCAGTTCCGCCGCTGACGCGCGCACCGCCGCCTCGTCGCGGTCGGCCAGCACGACGACGGCGCCCTCCCGCGCAAACAGCCGTGCGGAGGCAAGGCCGATGCCTCTGGCCGCGCCCGTCACCAGAACTACCTTCGGTCCGTTCTGCGTCACTATCTCTCTCCCGGCAGTGCATTTTCCCGGCGAGCGAAGCATTCGCCGCGCCGCCTCTCAACCAGCCGGAAGCGAGCCCCATACCTATCACCTATGGGATAAGCCCCCGCGCCGCCCGTCCCCGGCTTGGGCCCGCGCGCAAGGCCGCCTTATGCCGCCCACCGAGCACATTTGGCCAAACACATTTGGCCAAGCACATTACGGGAGAACATCATGTCGCAACGACTGTCCGGGCGCGTCGCGCTCGTCACCGGCGCCTCGCGCGGGCTGGGCCGGGCCATCGCCGAGCTTTTCGCAGCCGAAGGTGCCGCCGTCGCCGTGCTCGATCTGAAGGAGCACTGGGCACAGACGGTCGTGGACGGCATCACCGCGCAGGGCGGCAAGGCGCTCGCCATCGGTTGCGACGTATCCGACCGGGAAGCCGTGCAGGCCGCCGTCGCGCGCACTGTCGATACCTTCGGCGGCCTCGATGTGACCGTCAGCAGCGCGATGTGGAACAAGTACGAGCCCATCGCCGATATCACCCCTGAAACGCTGGCGCGCATGTCCGGTGTAGGGTTCGACGGCATCGTCTGGATGACGCAGGCGGCGGCCCCGCACATGGCCCGGCGCGGCGGCGGATCGATGATCAACATCGCCTCGGTCTCCGCGCTCAAGGGCATGGTCAACGCACTGCTCTATTGCGGCATCAAGGCAGGCGTCGGCGGCCTGACCCGCGCGGCGGCAGTGGAACTGGGCGGGCAAGGCATCCGCGTCAACGCGATCTCCCCCGCGACTGTCGCCACCGAGGGCGTGAAAGCCATGCTTGACGAAGAGGCGCTGGCCCAGCGCAAGGCCCGCATCCCGCTCGGCCGTCTGGGCGAGACCGACGATATCGCCCAGACCGCGCTGTGGCTGGCCTCGGAAGGATCGGCCTTCGTTTCCGGCCAGATGATTACGGTCGACGGCGGCCTTGCCAACGCGATCCTTTGAACGACAAAGGGCTTCGACAGGCTCAGCCTGAGCGGAATTGAGAGCAGGCCTCTCCTTTCCGCTCAGGCTGAGCCTGTCGAAGCCCCCGCGTGCGGGGCGCTTCACATCCAGCCCGGATCGACTTCCAGAACCTCCGTCCCAGCCGCGCAGCACGCCAGCCACGCATTCACACGCGGCAATTCACACGCGGCGTAATAGCGCAGCGCCGCCGCCGTGCCTTGCTCCAGCCGCTCTCCCTTGCCCCGCGCGCTGAGCGCAAGGTCGAGCCAGATCCAGCCCACCACCGCATGGCCGAAGGCAAAGAGGAACGGGGTCGCCACTTCCAGCGCCGCATCGGCCTCGCGCAGCATTTCCAGCCCCGCCTCGACGTCAGCCCACACGGCCTTCAGCGCATCGGCCTGATCGGCAAAGCCATCCGAAGCCGCCGCCAAGGTCCCCGTGATCCGCGCCTTGAGAACGGCCAGTCCCTCGCCCTGCCTCAGCAGCTTGCGCCCCAGCAGATCGATGGCCTGAATGTCGGTCGTGCCTTCGTGGATCGGGTTGAGCCGGTTGTCGCGGTACACCTGCTCGACATCGAAGTCGCGGGTATAGCCATATCCGCCGTGAACCTGGATCGCCATGGCATTGGCCTCCAAGCCCATCTCGGACGAGAAGGTCTTCACCACCGGCGTCAGCAACGCGAGCAGCGCCGCGCTTTCGGCATCTCCGGCGTCCACCAGCCGCGCCGCATAAAAACAGAGCGCCAAGGCGCCCTCGCCCAGCGCCTTCTGCGCCAGCAACATCCGTCGCACCGCCGGATGGGCCATGATCGGCACCGAGGCGCCTTCCGCGCCCCGACCCTGCAAGCGCTCCTGCGCATAGCCGAGCGCATGGCCATAGCCCCGGCAGGCCAGCGCCGCCGCGCCCAGGCCCACGGAAATGCGCGCCTCGTTCATCATCATGAACATCTGGCGCAGGCCCTGTCCTTCCTCACCCACCAGCCAACCGGTGGCCCCGCCATTCTCGCCGAATACAAGCAGGCAATTGGGGATCGCGCGGTAGCCCATCTTGTGGTTGAGTCCGGCCACGGCAATGTCGTTGCGCAGACCGTCCGGCAACACGCGCGGCACGATGAACAGCGAGAGGCCTGCCGTTCCCTCCGGCAGACTGCCATCGGCCAAGGCCACTTTGGCCAGAACCAGATGGACGATGTTCTCGCCCACATCGTGCTCGCCGCCCGAAATCCACATCTTGGAGCCGGTCAGGCGATAGCGGCGGCCGAGGGGGTCCTCTCCCTCCCGCTCCGCGCGGGTGCGCACGGCGCCGAGGTCCGATCCCGCCTGCGGTTCGGACAGGCACATCGTCCCCAGCCAGCGCCCGGCGATCTGCGGGCGGGCAAAGGCATCGACTTGCGCGGGGCTGCCGAACTCGGCGATCAGGCGCGCATTGGCGGCCGTCAGCATCGCATAGGACGAGGTGGCAATATTGGCCGCCGCGAACCACGCGAAGCTGGCAGAGGTTACCGTGAAGGGCAGGCCGTGCCCGCCGAGATCCTCCGGGAAGCCAGCCCCGAACAGGCCAAGCCCGCCATATTCCTCGATCGCCGCCTTCACTTCCGGGTGGACGGTGACGCCCTCCGGCCCGATCTGTGGCTCCTGCGTGTCGCCCGCCTTGAAGTGGGTGAGATAGCGTTCGCGGGCCAGCGTCTCGGAAAGGTCAAGCACGGCATCGACGGTCGCCCGCTCGGCAATCTCGCCCACCGCCAGCCAGTCATGCAGGCAAAAGTCCAGAAATTCACGGTCGAGAAGGCGGGTGCTCACGACAGCAGGACCAGCGCATCGAGCGGCACCACCCCCTCGCCCGCAGGCATGACCTTGAGCGGGTTGATATCCACCCCGGCCAGCCGATCCTCGTTGGCCGCTGCAAAGCGCGAGAGGGCAGCCAGCGTCTCGGCCAGCGCCTCGATATCCGCAGGAGGCGCGCCGCGCACGCCTTGCAGCACCTTGCCCGCCGTCGTCTCGGCGATCATCCGGCGCGCTTCGGCGGTATCGAACGGCACAGCGCGGAAGGTCACGTCCTTGAGCACTTCCACCAGCACCCCGCCAAGGCCGAACATCACCACCGGCCCCAGCGTCGCATCCACGCTGATACCCGCGATCGTTTCCACGCCGCCGCCGATCATCGGGGCGACGAGAACACCCTCGATCACCGCATCGGGCATGGCGCTCCCCGCGCGTTCGAGCACGGTTGCAGCGGCTTCGCGCACGGCGGCGGCATCCTTCAGGTTGACGATCACGCCGCCCACCTCGGTCTTGTGCGCAATCTGGGGCGAGCAGATCTTGACCACGACCGGATAGCCGATGGCATCCGCCGCCGCGGCCGCTTCGTCCGGCGTCGTGACAAGGCGCTCGTCGGGGAAAGGCATTCCGGCTTCGGCAAGGACTTGCTTGGCCGTGCGCTCGCTCAGCGCACCAGTCGCGGTGATCGGCACGGGCAGCGGAACCGGCACGGATCGCGGTGCGCCAGCCTGCGCAAAGCTTTCGGTGAAACGCATCATGGCGCCCAGCGCGCGGGTCAACGCAACACTGTCCTCGAAGACGAGAAAACCGCGTTCCTCGTAAGCGCGCACGACCTCGCGCGGCGCGCTCATGGTGACGGCGCGGATCAGGCCCTCTCCTCCGGTTCCGGCGGCTTCCAGCGCTTCGGCAAGGCGGGCGGAGTAGCTGGGCAGCGCGGGCGTCGTGCCCAGAATGGCCACGAACAGATCATAGCCGCCCTGCTCCAGCACGAGTTGGATATAGCGCGTCATCAGCGGCAGGTCTGTCATCGCCTGCGCCGTCGCGTCGATAGGATTGACCGGTGAGGCATAAGGCAGCAGCGCCTTCAGTTCGGCCTGCGCCGCCTGCGGCATCGGCGTGACCGCCAGCCCTGCCTCATCGCCATCGTCGGCCATCTGGATGCCGAGCCCGCCCGACATCGAGAAGATGCCCAGCCGGTTTCCGCGCGGCAGACCGGCACGGGCGATGGCATAGGCAATGTCGATCTGCTCCGCCGTGCTGCGCGCGCGGTGGACGCCGTATTGGCGGCAGATCGCATCGAACACGCCGTCCGATCCGGCCAGTGCCGCCGTATGGCTGCCCACCGCATGCGCGCCCACTTCGGAGCGGCCCACTTTCAGCAGGACGACGGCGATCCCGCGCCTGCGTGCAAGGTCCAGCGCCTCGAAGAACACCGCGCGGTTCCGCACGCCTTCGGCATAGGCCATGACCACTTTCACGCCCTCACGGTCGATCACCCAGCGCAGGGCCTCGGCCATGTCGACGTCGCACTCGTTGCCGGTGGTGATCCAGTGGCGAATGCCAAGCCCGCGATTGCGGGCAAGCTGGGCGACATGCGAGCCATAGGCCCCGCTCTGGGAGACGATGGCGACCGGTCCGGGTTCGAGGAACCCGTCGTCCAGCATCACCGAAAACGTGCCGTAATAACCGATGGAACTATCCGCCGCGCCAAGACAGTTCGGCCCGAGCAGACGCAGCCCGCCCGCTCGGGCGATGGCGACAATGCGCGCCTGCTCCTCACGGCCTTCCTCTCCCATCTCGGCGAAACCGGCAGCGAAAATGATTGCCGCCTTCACGCCCGCCGCAACGCAGTCCTCTACCGCCTGCCGCGTGGAGGCGGCAGGGACGGCCAGCAGGGCAAGGTCCGGCACTTCGGGCAGCGCGGCGATGGAGGGCCATGCCTGCTCGCCCTGCACCGTTTCGCGCCTGGGGTTCACCGGATAGACCCGGCCCTGATAACCGCTGCCCTTCAGGTAGCGCAGCGGACGCCCGCCGATCCGCGCGGCATCGTCCGAGGCGCCGACCAGCGCGATCGAGCACGGCGCGAACAGTGCGTCGAGACCGGCGGTCGCTGCTGCGCCCTCAAGGTTTCCCGCAGGCCGGGTGTCATCGCAGATCGTCACGTCGCCTCTCTCACTCATTCCTGTTTTCCGAGCGAAAAGGCCTGCCACGGGCGCTACCGCATCGTTACCGGGGAGACGAAATGAGCCCCTGTTTCATATCCGTGATTTGCAAGCGGCGAACGTCCCTCCATCCCATCCGTGATAGCGCAGCGTTGCCGCCCCCGCCGCGCGCTATCAGCCTTGTGATATTCCCCTGCAGCACCCTGCCCGCGATTGAACGAAAGCCCCGCAGCGAGGACGTCGGTGTCCCGTCACGAGGCACTTGGCGCAGCAACACCGGCTTGCGCCAGCCGCCGAGAACGAAGAAGGCGCCAGACGCCTGGGGCCAATAACAAGGGCGCAAGACGCCGGGGTTTGTGGGAGAAGAAGAGTGAAGACGTCCTCGATCATCAAGTGCGGCCTCCTGGCGACCAGCGCCGGGTTTGCACTGTGCCAGGCTTCCGCCGCGCTTGCGCAGGAGGCGAGCGATGCGCCTGCGGCCAGCGCCCCCACCCTCGACGAGATCGTCGTCACCGCCACCAAGCGCGGACAGGCCTCCAACGTGCAGGACGTGCCGTTTGCCGTCACCGCTTTCGGCGCCCAGCAGCTAGAGGACCAGCACTTCACCACAGTGCAGAGCCTGAGCTACAACATGCCAAACGTGCAATTGAACGCCGTGGGCACGACGCCGGGCTATGCCAACTTCTCGATCCGCGGCCTCGGCATCAACAGCTCGATCCCCTCGATCGACCCGACCGTGGGCGTGTTCATGGACGGCGTCTACCTCGGCGTCAGCGCCGGCGTGGTGTTCGGCAACTTCGACATCGAGGGCCTCGAAGTGCTGCGCGGACCGCAGGGCCTGCTGTTCGGCCGTAACGTCACCGGCGGCGCGATGGTGATCCGCACCACTACGCCCAAGGACACGTTCTCGGCAGACCTGCGCGCCTCGGTGTCCTCGGGCCCCGAATACAAGATCAGCGGCGTCGTCACCGGGCCGATCGTCCAGGACAAGATCTCGGCCAAGCTGGCCGTCTACTACGACAAGGACACCGGCTATTACGTCAACGATTACAACAACAACCACGATCTCGGCAAGAACCGCACGCTGATCGTGCGCCCGGCCCTGCGCTTCACCCCGATCGACGGGTTCGAATCCGTGTTCCGCTACGAATACGGCAAGTACGACGGCGACGGTGCAGTGGCGAGCAACCACGGGCTCTATCCCCGCAACAGCTTCCACGTGAACATCGACGAAGAAGGCTTTGCCCACAACTACTGGCACATGGCCTCGAACGAGACCAACATCGACACCGCCTTCGGTGACGGCAAGATCACCAACATCATGGCCTACCGCGAATACAACGCACGGGTCTTCAACGACATCGACGCCTCGCCATCCTACGCCTTCCACTCGGGCAACACCACGCATCAGAAGCAGATGAGCGAGGAACTGCGCTGGGCCGGCACCTTCGGCAAGGTGGACGTGACCACCGGCCTTTATTACTTCACCCAGCGCATCGACTACAAGGAAGTGCGCAAGCTTTCGAACGGTGCCCGCACGCTGTCGGGCGGCGGCATCCAGAACCAGGATACCTACGGCATCTTCGGTTCGGCCGACTGGCACTTCACCGACACGCTGACGCTGAACCTCGGCGCGCGCTACACCACCGAGACCAAGGACGTGAAGGTCGCCAACCTCACCGCCACCGGCTGCGACTACGATGCGCAGACCTGCAACTACACCTTCAACGACAAGCACACCTGGAAGGGGCTGACCCCGCGCATCGGCATGCAGTGGCAGCCCGACAGCCAGACGCAGGTCTACGGCTTCTGGACGCGCGGCTTCCGCTCAGGCGGCTACAACTTCCGCAACGTCTATACCCAGGTCGATCCCGGCCCGTTCAACGACGAAGTGCAGAACTCTTGGGAAGTCGGCGTCAAGAAGGACCTCTTCGGCATCGCCCGCATCAACCTGGCCGCCTTCTGGAACACCATCGACGACGTCCAGCGCGAGATCCAGATCCCGGTCGTCGGCGTCGGCACGGCGCAGGTCATCACCAATTCGGCCAATGCCCGCATCCGCGGCCTGGAAGGCGAATTCACGCTGAAGCCGGGCGCCGGGTTCACCCTGAGCGCGCAGGCCGGCTACACCGAGGGCAAGTACACCGACGTGTTCTACGACCTCAACAACGACGGCGTGATCGACGCCAAGGACTATGGCCTCAAGCTGCCGCGCCTCGCCCCGTGGAGCTATGGCGGCACGGTTGCATGGAGCGGCGACTTCGGCGATCTGGGCGTGGATGCCCGCGTCAGCGCCAACTACCGCGATGCCGACTGGTACAACGATGCCAACACCGGCCTGATGCGCGCCGCGACCATGGTCGATGCCAACCTGACGTTCAAATATTCGAACTACAGCCTCTCGTTCTACGGCACCAACCTCCTCAACGAGGCCACTTTCGGGGCTGAGGCGCCGCTGGCGTTCTTCTCCGGATCGACCTTCTCGCCGCTCAACAAGGGCCGTGTCTACGGCGTCGAAGTCGCCGCGAAGTTCTGACGCGCCTCAGGGGCGGGTCGCCAGCGATCCGCCCCGGCGCACGGGGGCCGGCGGGCCTCTCCACCCGTACCAACTGCCCGCCGGCTCTTCTTTTCAAGGGACATGCCTGAAGCGCGGCCTTCCCCGCTTCCCCCGCCCGGCATGCCGGCACCGCCACGCGGCGCTCCGGACCGACGCGACAAACCACAAGCAAAAAGCGTCTGATCCCGCACGGGCACCACGTCCCCGAGCATCCCCAAGGGCCCATTTCCCCAGCATCCATTGTCTCCCCTGCGGAGACAGTCTGTCGACAATTTTCGGAATTATCCCGGCGCGATTGGAGGACCATATCGCCGCTGTCCCAGGAGGACAGCAATACAGGGATAACAAAAATGAAGACGTTCATCGCAGGGATTCTGGCCGCCGCATCGGTGTTTTCGGTAACGCCTGCTTTCGCGGATGCGTTCCAGGGCCCCTATGTCGGTGTGCAGGCCGGCTGGAACCATGACCGCGTACATGGCGCCGATACCGACATCGGTGACCTCGATGTTCGCGACAATCGCGATTCCTTCATCGGCGGCGCCTTCGCCGGCTACAACTACAAGATCACGCCGAACGTCGTGATCGGTGCCGAAGGCGGCTTCGACCTTGGCGCCAGCGACCGCGTGCGCGGTGCCGGCGGTGTGGTTGACCCCAACTACTCGTTCGACCTCTCGGCCCGTGCCGGCTACCTCGTTGACCAGAAGACCATGCTCTACGTGCGCGGCGGCTACGAGAACCTGCGTGCCCGCGTCTCGGACGGGGTCGTGCAGGGCCACGACACCTTCGATGGCTGGAGCGTGGGTGGCGGCGTCGAACGCGCGATCCTCGACAACGTCACCGCGCGGATCGAATATCGCTACTCGGACCTCGGCAGCAACGGCAATGGCTTCGACCGTCACCAGGCCCTGGTCGGCGTAGCCTACCACTTCTGAGGATTGAACAGGCAAAAGGCCGAAGCGCGACGATCGCGCTTCGGCCTTTCCTCTATCCCGGTGAGAGCGGGAGCGCCCCGCAGACCGACCGGCCCGGTCAGCCGACCGTTTCGCCTACGCCCGCCTTCTCGAATACCATGCCGCGCCAGTTGTCGTCGGCTGCGTCCTGGCAGGCTTCGCGGTAAGCCTTGAAGCCGCCGGTATACATCGTCAGCCCCCGCGCCTTGCCCGCCACGTTGGCGCCGGTGTACCAGGTCTTCGCCTTGCTCACGAGCGTGTTGAGCGAGAGTTCGTGGACCAGGTCCATCCACTCCTGCTCGGCCTCGCCGGTGGGTTCCATGGCGGTCAGGCCGGTTGCGCGCATATGTTCGATGGCACCGGCCAGCCAGTTCACGTTCTGCTCGTTGATGGTGAAGATGTTCGCGAGCGCCGAAGGGCCGTTGGGGCCGCAGATCATGAACAGGTTGGGGAAGTCCTTCATCATCAGGCCGAGGTAGGAATGGGCGCCGTCCTTCCACTCCTGATTGATGGTCTTGCCGCCGCGGCCCACGACGTCGAAGGCCATCAGCGCGCCGGTCAGGCCGTCGTAGCCGGTGGCGAGGATCAGCATGTCCAGTTCGATCTCGCGCGTGGCGGTGCGCACGCCCTTCTCGGTCAGCCCGACGATCGGCTCCTTGAAGCAGTCGACGAGGTTCACGTGCGGCTCGTTGTAGGTCTCGTAGTAGTTGGTATCGAGGCAGGCACGGCGCGCAAAGATCGGATAGCCGCGCGGTTTCAGCGTCTCGGCGGTCTCGGGATCGTTCACGACTTCGCTGATCTTGCCGCGCACGAATTCGGCGACCTGCTCGTTGGCCTCCTCGTTCTGCATGAGATCGGCAAACGAGCCGAGGAAGGTGTGGCCGCCGTTCTGCCAGGCCGATTCCATGATCGCCACGCGCTGTTCGGGCGGCAGGCTGAAATAGGGGCGCGTGGTCGCCGGGCGCACGCCGCCGAGCGGGCTGTTACGCGCCCCTGCGCGCATCGCGGCAAGGTTGCGCTTAATCTCGGCGGTGTATTCGGCGCTGTGCTTGTGGTTGCGCATCGGCATCGTGAAGCTGGGCGTGCGCTGGAACACCGTCAGTTCCTGCGCTTCCTTCGCCACCACCGGGATGATCTGGATACCGGTGGAGCCGACGCCGACCACGCCCACGCGCTTGCCTTCGTAGCTGACCGGCTCCTTGGGCCAACGGCCGGAGTAGTAAAGCTCGCCCTTGAAGCTGTCGAAGTCCTCGAAATCCGGCTTCTTGGGCACCGAGAGCGGGCCCGTCGCCATCACCGCATAGGTCGCCTCGAACGTCTTTCCGGTGCTGGTGCGGAATGACCAGACCTGCCGCGCCTCGTCATAGGCGGCGCGTTCGACGCGGGTCTCGAACAGGTAGTCCTTGCGCAGTTCGTGGCGGTCGGCGACGAAGTTGATGTACTCGAGGATTTCCGGCTGGGCGGCGAACTGTTCCGACCACGACCATTCGGCATCGACTTCGGGCGAGAACGTGTAGCAGTAGTCGATGGTCAGCAGGTCGCAGCGCGCGCCCGGATAGCGGTTCCAGTACCAGACCCCGCCGACGTTATCGCCGGCCTCGATGCCCAGCACCGAAAGCCCCATCTCGCGCAGCTTGTAGACGGCGTAGAGGCCGCCGATGCCCGCGCCCACGACGATCGCATCGTAAGTGGCGTCGACGTTTCCATTCGTATTTTCAACCATTTCGCCCATCTCTCCTGGGAAACCCCGATCCGCCAATCATGCCGTAGCACCTTGCCGGAGGCCGAAGGTTTGGGGCCCGGCGGACCCAAAATCACATCCGTGCAGTGCGCCTCACGCCGCCGCGACGAAGCGCGCGAGGTGATGTTCGGCAGAGCCGTAGGCACTTTCGAGCATCATCTGCCGCTTGAGGTGGTGGCTGATGATCAGCTCGTCCGAGAAACCGACGCCGCCGTGCAGCTGCACCGCTTGTCGTCCCACATAGAGCCCGCATTGCCCCACCCGCGCCTTGGCTGCGGAGACGACGCGGCGGCGTTTCGGCGCCGGCAGGCCAAGGCTCAGCGTCGCGCGGTAGGACAGCGAGCGCGCCTCTTCGAGCGCGATGGCCATATCGACCGCGCGGTGCTGCAGGGATTGGAAACTGCCGATCGCCACGCCGAACTGCTTGCGCGTGCGCAAGTATTCCAGCGTACCGGCGAGCGCCGCGTCCATCGACCCCACCGCTTCGGCAAGATGCGCGCAGATCGCCCTATCGACCGCGAGTTCCACGTCCGCCAGCGCGCCGTCCGTCTCGCCGATCAGCACCGCGGTGACGCCGCTGAATGTCAGGCGGGCATGGCGATGCTGGTCGATAGCGCGGAAACGCTGCACGGACAGCCCCGGCGCATCGGCACGCACGAGGAACAGGCTGACGCCTTCAGCATCCGAAATCCCGCCGCCGGTCCGGGCCGTGACCACGAACCAGTCGGCATCGGCGCCATCCTCGACATGCAGCTTCTCCCCGGTGAGCGTCCATTCGCCGCCGCTGCTGCGCTGTGCCGAAAGGCCAACCCACGCAAGGTCGTAGCCGCCATCGGGTTCCAGCAGCCCGGCTGCGACCTTGGCGGTGCCTTCTCCAATCGCGCCGAGCACTTCCGCAGCCGCATCCCCGCCATCGCCGAGCAGCGCAGGCACCAGCACCGCGCTGGCGACATAAGGCACCGGGATCAGATGGCGCCCCATGCCTTCCATCACCGCCATCACATCGACCGGCGATCCGCCAAGCCCGCCGTGCTCCTCGGCAATCGGCAGCATCAGCCAGCCGAGTTCGGCCATCTGCGCCCAGGTCTGCGCGGTGAGCCCGTCAAAGTTCTCCAGCAGTTTGAGCCGGTCGCTCGACGGCCAGAGGTCCTTGCCGAGACGGTCGGCACTATCGGCCAGCATGCGCTGTTCATCGGAAAATTCGAAGTTCATGACAGCCTCACAGACCCAGCGCACGGCGGGCGATGATGTTGTGCTGGATCTCGCTCGACCCGCCGTAGATCGAGGTGACCCGCGAATAGAGAGCGCCCTGCATCGCATAGGGCATGTCGACAGGGCCTTGCCCTTCCAACGCGCGGAAATGCGCCGCTTCGGGACCCAGCGCCTCGATCCACAGCGCGGTGCCGCGCTGGTAGAGGTCGGACCAGCGCAGCTTCACCATCGACCCGCGCGGACCGGAATCCGCGCCCGAGGCAAGGTCGGCAAGCAGGCGCAGCACCATGGTTTCCAGCGCCATCGCCTCGATCTCGAGCTGGGCAAGCTGGGCGGCGAAAGCGGGCGTCTCGATCAACGGCATGCCGCGAACCTTGCGTGCGGATGCGGCCTCGCGCACGCCGTCGAGCACCTGCGGCAGGTGGATCGCGGTAGCCGAACAGACCATCCGCTCGCGGTCGAGCAACACCTTGCCGTATTCCCAGCCGCGCCCTTCCTCGCCGACGAGGTTGCCCACCGGCACCCGCACATCGTCAAGGAAGACTTCGTTGGTGGTGTACTTCTCGTCCATCGTCTCGATCTTGCGGATCGCGATGCCGGGGGTGTTCATATCGACCAGCAGCAGCGAGATGCCCTGCTGCCGCTTGGGTTCCTGCGACGTGCGGGCCAGCACGAACATGTGGCTGGCGACTTGCGCATAGCTGGTCCACATCTTCTGCCCGTTGAGGACGTAGTGGTCGCCATCACGCACGGCGGTGGTGCGCAGCGAGGCGAGGTCGGACCCAGCGCCCGGCTCGGAATAGCCCTGACACCACCAGTCGTCGGCATTGATGATGCCGGGCAGGTAGCGATCCTTCAGTTCCTGCGAACCGTAAGTGAAGATGATCGGGCCGATCAGTTCGAGGCCCTGATGGAACTGGATCGGCGCTCCCGCACGCGCGGATTCGCTTTCGAAGATGTAGTTCTGCGCAGGAGACCAGCCCGGCCCGCCATATTCGACCGGCCAGGTCGGCGCGCCCCATCCTTTAGCGGCAAGCGCCTTCTGGTAGGCGATCAGTTCCTGCGGTTCGAGCCGCAGCCCCGCGCGCACGCGGGTAAGCCATTCGGCGGGCACGTTCTCGGCGAAAAAGGCGCGTACCTCTTCGCGGAAGGCCAGTTCGGCGGATGTGAATTCGAGGTCCATGAACAGGTCACTGCCTGCTTCCCCCGCCTCCTTGCCAGTACGAGGGGGCCCCGCGCCCCGCTAATTTCAAGTGTGATAGATCGCCTCGGCAATTCCCCTCGCGCCAAGCCCGGTGATCGCCAGCATCCGGCCCGCGTCCGGGTGAGCGCTCTTCAGCTTGTGGCCCGAATCGGCGATGGTGGTCACGTAAAGCGTGGCCAGATCGGGGCCGCCGAACGCCGGACAGGCCGGATAGGGCACGGGCAGATCGATGGTTCGGAGAAGGTCTCCCTCCGGCGAGATGCAGCCGATCTGCTGTGTCGTGACCAGCGCGACCCACAGCCGTCCTTCACTATCGACCGTCGCCCCGTCCGGTGCCGCACCGATCATGCTGCAATCGAAAAATGCCTCCCTCGGCCCGAGCGCGCCTGTTTCGGGGGCATAGGCATAACGGCGGATCACGCCCTCCAGCGTATCCGACAGGTAGAGCCAGCACCCGCAGGGTGAAAAGCAGAGCGAATTGGCCAGCTTCATCCCCGTTTCGACCCTAGTCGCGGTGCCACCATGTTCGAGGCGCCAGACGCCCGCCAGCGCCTCTGCTTGCCCGCCATGCTGCATGGTGCCGGACAGGAACCGCCCCTGCCGATCGGCCTTGCCGTCGTTGAAGCGGATGGCGCCCTCCCCGATATCCGGCGCGGCAATCGGCTGCGCCTGGCCGTCATCCGCGATCAGCGCGAAGTGATCGGCAAAGGCCGCGACCAGAACCTTGCCGCCCATTGCCAGGCCGATCGAACCGACCGGCTGCGAGTATGTCCATTCGCGCTGGACAACGCCAAGCCCATCGGCGGCCATGACCCGGTTGAGGCGAATGTCGACCCACCAGAGCCAGCCGCGCCGCGCATCCCAGACCGGACTTTCGCCAAGATCATTGCGGCAGTCGGTGAAAAAGGCGATGTCCATCACGCTTGCTCCCGCTCCGCCGCCGCCCGGACGATGGCCGGGACACCTTCGGAGCAGGCGTGCAGGCCAAGATGGGCAACCAGTTGGAAGACCTGCGCGATCTCCTCGGGACTGGCCCCGGCATCCAGAGCCTCGCGCACTTCCGCACGCACTGCCTGCCGTGCAAGATGCGTGGGCGAGGAAGCCAGCGCCAGGCGGATCAGTGCCCGCTCCGCCCGAGTCAGCACCGAAGTCCGGTCGGCGGTTTCGAGAACCCCGGCCAGAGCCTCGGTCCATTCGGGCGAAACGGCGCCCATCGCCTCCAGCCATCGCGGCGATGCACCGCGCAAGGCTTCATGACGGCGCAGCGCCATAGCCCCCTTCGCCGATGTCGTCAGGGCCTGCCCGCGCCGGGCCAGTTCCTCGCCCAGCAGGTCCATGCCCATGGCCACGCTGTCCAGCCCCTGAAGCGTCGCGATACAGAGCACTTCGATCAGTTCCGCCGGTGTACATCCCGCCTCGAGGGCAATGCGGATGTGGATTTCCAGCCCGGCTTGAAACAGATGCGTGGTGGAACCATCGACCGCAACGTAGATCAACTCACGCATCCGCGCCGAGAGCGGCCCGGTGCGCGCGGGCGTGGAGGAATAGGCGAGGTAGGCGTCCAACCACTCCGGCGCGTGGTCCAGCAGGCCGTCGTTGAATTCGGCCCAGTACCCGCGCGCTTCGATATAGCGGCGCTTGAACGCCTGCTTTTCCGCTTCCGACTTCATCGTCTATCCTCTCTGCAAGGACAGGATGAAATCGGTCGGCGGGAACGCCTGTCGATAACCGAACGCGCCCCCGCCTGAAAATCACCAGCGTGATCGAAACCTATTCGGCGGCCTCGGCGTAGTGCTGTTCCTCACGGATCGCCTTGAACTCGGCGATGCACTCCTTCATCGTCTCGATGATGTCGTACTGGGCCTTCGAGATCCGCTCCGCCAGCCCGCCGACTCCGACCGCGAGCGGGATGCCGTGGATCTTCTCGCCCAGCGTCATCGAGATCGAGGAGACTTCCGGCGTCGGCTTGTTGGCCATGTAGGCATAGCCGGTGTGCCGCGCCCAGCGGATCTCGCGCATCAGGTCGGCCAGATCGAAACGCTGACGCTCCGCCAGCTGGTAATAGTTGGTGTAGCGACAGATCTTGTCGATCTCGCGGTCCTTCATCTCGCTCATCAGCGCGAGCCCTCCGGCGGAATCGACCAGCAGGCGCATCGTGCCCACCGGCGGCGGCACCTTGAACTCATGCTCGGGCGCCTTGAGGATGATGTACTGGACAAAGAGGTCGTTCTGGGTGCTGAGCCCGACCGTCTCGTCGGTTCGGCGCTGCAGTTCGTCCACCAGCCAGCGGTAGCTCTCGTCCGAATAGACGTAGCCCGGCAGCCAGTTTCCGAGCGCACCCACGCGCATCGTCGGCAGGTAGGTCCGCGTCATGCGGTTGTAGTTGAGGTAGCCCATCACGACCATGCTCTTGAGCAGGTTGGTCGCGCTCGACTGGGGGTAGTCGAGCGTCGTGTAGACTTCATGCAGGCGCATGGGCCTGCGCTCCTCGGCAAAGAGTTCGAGCACCTCAAGGGTCCGTGACGCCGATTTGACCGTTCGCCGGATCATCATCGCCTCTCCATTTTTCGGCCGGCTCTTGCGACCTTGTTTTATGCATTCGTTTGTAGACCTGGATCATCGCAAAACGGAATGCCCGTCAAGCCGTATCACATATGTGATATGTGCAGGACTCCCATCTGCCGGCGATGCGCGCCGGGAAGCGGATCGGGCGGTCATATTTCGCCTGTGATATTGGCCGCATGCTTCCGGCTCGCGATTGCCGGAAGGCCGCCGCGCTCTACCTCCCAATCCCTCAGGTCCGCACAGGACCGACCATGCGGGAACAGGAGTTTAAGGCGGATGATGGGCCAGATGATGGGGCTGATGCAGTATCTGCCGCTGACCATCGGCAGCGTGATCGACCATGCCGAACGGAACCACGGCGCCACCGAGGTGGTTTCACGGCGGCCGGACGGCGAACTGGAACGCACGACCTGGGCCTGCGTGGCCTATCGAGCGCGGCGCCTTGCAAGCGCGCTCGATGCGCTGGGCGTAGCGGCGGGCGAACGGGTCGCCAGCCTTGCCTGGAACCGCACGCCGCACCTTGAGCTCTATTACTGCGTTCCCGCCAGCGGACGCGTGCTGCACACCCTCAACCCGCGTCTGTTCGAGGAGCAGATCCGTTACGTCCTCGCCGATGGCGGCGCGCGGGTGCTGTTTGTCGACCCCGACCTGCTGGGCCTTGCCGAAGGCGTGCTGGCGATCCACGACGCGCCCGTCACCGTGGTGGTGCTCTGCACGCGGGAGGCCATGCCGCCCTCCTCGCTCCCCGGCCTGATCGCCTACGAAGACCTGCTGGCAGCCTCCCGCCCGCTCGCTGCATGGCCGAACCTCGACGAACGCGCTGCCGCCAGCTTATGCTACACTTCAGGCACCACCGGCGCGCCCAAGGGCGTGCTCTATAGCCACCGTTCCACCGTGCTCCACGCGCTCTCGCTGCTGACGGCGGATTCGATGGCGCTGTCCGCCCGCGACAACGCGCTGCTGCTGCCGCCGATGTTCCACGTCAATTCCTGGGGCGTGCCCTATGGCGCGGCGATGTGCGGAGCGAAACTGGTGCTGCCGGGATCGCAGCTCGACGGCGCCTCACTCCATGCCCTGCTGCGCGACGAGGCGATCACGTTCTCTCTCGGCGTGCCGACCGTGTGGTTCTCGGTACTCGACCACATCGACCGCACGACGACAGCAGAAGATCGCGCAGACCTCAGGCTGGAGCGCGTGTTCATGGGCGGCGCCGCCACGCCGCGCGCACTCGTCCAGCGGTTTCGCGATACCCTCGGCGTCGAGACGATGCAGGCCTGGGGCATGACCGAAACCAGCCCGGTCGTTGCCGTCACCCGCCCGATGGGCCGCCACCATGGCCAACCGTGGGACGAGGAACTCGAACTGCGCGCCAAGGCCGGGCGCTGCCTCTTCGGCTGCGAAGTCGGAGTGGCGGACGGAGACGGCAATGTCACCGGCCCCGGCGCCGATGCCGTGGGCGCGCTGGTCGTGCGCGGTCACTGGGTCGCCAGCGGCTATTTCGGCAAGGAGCCGGGCTCCGCGCTCGACGCACAGGGCTGGTTCGACAGCGGCGACATCGCCCGCATCGATGCCGACGGTTTCATCCAGATCACCGACCGCGCCAAGGACGTCATCAAGTCCGGCGGCGAGTGGATCTCCTCCATCGATCTGGAGAATGCCGCCGTCGCTCACCCCGCCGTCAAGGAAGCCGCCGTGATCGGCGTGCCGCACCCGCGCTGGCAGGAACGGCCGCTGTTGCTGCTGGTATGCCATCCGGATGAGGACGTGGGCCGCGAAGAGATGCTGCGCCACCTTGAGAGCCATGTCGCGCGCTGGTGGCTGCCCGACGACATCGTGATCGTCGACGAACTGCCGCACACCGGCTCGGGCAAAGTCGTCAAGGCCGATCTGCGCCAGCAGTACCGCCACCACCTCGATCCTGCACACTGACTTTAAGGCCCCGATCATGACCACCATCTATGCCGTCGCCGCGGCCCGCACCGCCATCGGCGCCTTCGGAGGCGCGCTCAAGGACCAGACGCCCGGCGATCTCGGCGCCCATGTCGCCCGTGCCGCCGTGGCCCGCGCCGGGATTGCCCCCGAGGCTGTCGGCCATGTCGTGTTCGGCCATGTCATCACCACCCACCCGCGCGATCACTTCGTGGCCCGCATCGCGGCGCTCGGCGCCGACCTGCCGGTGGAAACGCCGGCGCTCACCGTCAACCGCCTCTGCGGCTCTGGCCTTCAGGCGATCCTCTCGGCGGCGCAGGCGATCATGCTGGGCGACTGCGCGGTAGCGCTGGGCGGCGGCACCGAAGTGATGAGCCGCGCGCCGTTCTACCTCCCCGACATGCGCTGGGGCCGCAAGATGGGCGACGGTGCCGTCATCGACGGGCTCAACGGCGCGCTCACCGATCCTTTCCACGAGATACTGATGGGCGTAACGGCAGAGAACGTCGCGCAGCGCCACGGCATTACCCGCGAAATGCAGGACGCGCTCGCCCTCACCAGCCAGACCCGTGCCGCCCGCGCCATTGCCGAAGGCCGCTTCCGCGACCAGATCGCTCCGTTCGAATTGACGACCCGCTCCGGCACCCGGCTGTTCGAGGAGGACGAATATGTGCGCCGCGATGCCACGCTGGCCGATTTCGAGAAGCTGCGCCCGGTGTTCCGCAAGGCCGAAGGCACCGTGACGGCAGGCAATGCCTCGGGCATCAACGACGGTGCCGCGGCGGTCGTGCTGGCCAGCGAAGAGGCGGTGCGCCAACATGGCCTGACACCGCTCGCCCGGCTCGTGTCCTACGGTCATGCAGGCGTGGACCCGGCCTATATGGGCATCGGTCCGGTCCCCGCGACCCGTGCCGCGCTCGCCCGCGCCGGCTTAAGCGTGGCCGACCTCGACGTGATCGAGGCGAACGAAGCATTCGCAGCACAGGCCTGCGCCGTCGCCGCAGAACTCGGGCTCGATCCGGACAAGGTGAACCCCAACGGCAGCGGCATCGCTCTGGGCCATCCGGTGGGCGCGACGGGGGCGATCATCGTCACCAAGCTAATCCACGAACTGCACCGCAGCGGCGGTCGCTACGGCCTCACCACCATGTGCATCGGCGGCGGTCAGGGGATCGCGGCAATCTGGGAGAAAGTGTAGAGACTGCACACCCCATCTAATTTTTGCAACAAGACGTCAAAATCATTGCGTTTGATAGGTCATGGTAAATCGTCGATGGGTGGGCGCAACACTCCCCCTAGCGGACGAATACCATGGCCACTGCCGCCCAGATCGACACTTCCAAGCCCCCACTCCCTCGCCCTCCAATTCCTTATGGCTGCACCTTCGACGCCGATGACTGGTACGTGCTGGCCAGGCACTGGTATCCGGTGGCGCTGGTTCGCGAAGTCGGCACCGCCCCGGTCGGCACCAAGCTGCTCGACCAGCCGATCCTCGTCTACCGCGCGGGTGAGGACATCGTCGTCGCCACCGACGTCTGCCCGCATCGCGGCGTGCCGCTCAGCATGGGCACCCAGCAGGGCGACGGCGTGGTCTGCCCTTACCACGGCCTCAAGTTCGGCAGTGGCGGCAAGTGCGTCCACGTGCCCGCCCACCCGGCGCGCGACATTCCCGCCCGCCTGCACTTGCGCACGTTCCCGAGCGTCGAGCGCTACGGCCTCGTATGGACCTGCCTCGATGCCGAAAGCGACGTGCCGCCGCCGGGCGCCATCCCCGACATGCCGCACTGGGACGAAGCCGAATTCCAGCAGATCACCTGCCCGTGGATCGACATCAAGGGCTTCGCGGGCCGCCAGCTCGAAGGCTTCCTCGACGTTGCCCACTTCGCCTTCGTCCACCACGAGACTTTCGCCGATCCCGACAATGCCGAAGTGCCCTCCTACACCACCAGGCGCACCGAATACGGCTTCGAGGCGGAATACTGGAGCAGCGTCGGCAATTATCCCATCGGCCTGACCCAGCGCGGGGTACCGGGCTTCCGCTGGCTGCGCCACTTCCGCTGCCACCTGCCTTTCACCGCGACGCTGGAGATCCATTTCCCGGGCAAGGACCGCCTCGTCATCATGAACGCGGCTTCGCCGGTCTCTGCCCGCACCACCCGGCTCTTTGCGCCGATCGCCCGCAATTTCGACACCGACCTACCGGTGCAGGACGTCTACGACTTCAACCGCAAGGTCTTCGAGGAAGACAAGGCGATCGTCGAGGCGCAGATGCCCGAATGGCTGCCGCTCGATCCCACCGACGAAGCGCATATCCCCGCCGACATGAGCTCGATGACCTATCGCCGCGCGCTCAAGGCCATCGGCCTCAAGCGCTTCTTCGGGTATTGACGCGGCGCTGCGTCAGGCCTTGCTCGATTGCCGCCACGCTTCTTCGGCGATCAGATAGGAACCGACAAGGCCCGGTGGCTCCGGCGAACGAGGCAGGAGGAGTGCCTCGTCCGCCTTCGCCGCGTCCCACTGGACGCAGTAGCCATTGAGCCGCGCCAGCGTTTCGGCACGGACCTGATCGAGCAGGAATGGCCGGCTCATCACCCCGCCGCCCAGCACGATCCGCTGCGGCGCACTCGTCAGGATCAGGGTCATGCAGAGCTGCGCGAGATAATCGGCCTGCGCCTCCCATGCGGGATGGTCTTCGGGAATCTCGCGCGCGGTCATCCCCCAGGCGGCGTGCAGGGCCGGACCGCTCGCCAGGCCTTCGAGGCAGTCTCCGTGATAGGGGCATACCCCCTCGAACCCGGCGTGGGCGGGGTGGCGCCGCACGGCGATATGCCCGCATTCCGGATGCCCCAGGCCGCGCACGCTATTGCCCTGGACCACGATGCCCGCACCGATCCCGGTCCCGACCGTGACATAGGCCAGGCTGCCGACGCCGTGGATGCGCATCTCGGCAAGGGCCGCGGCATTCACGTCGGTGTCGATGCCCACCGGAACGCCGTAGCGCCTCCCCAGACGCTCCGGCATGTCGGTGCCTTGCCAGCCCGCCTTGGGAGTGGCGAGAATTTGCCCGTAACGCGGTGAAGCAGGGTCAAGATCGAGCGGTCCGAACGAGCCGAGACCGATGGCCGCGAGCGGGCCTAGTTCATCAATAGCTCCATCCAGAAATGCCTCGACGTCCGCCAGCGTGGCCTCTGGATCGCGGGTCGGAATCGTCGCCGTGCGAAGCGAACCCTTGCCGGTTCCGATACCACAGACAAATTTGGTGCCGCCTGCCTCGATCGCGGCGAACATACGGGGCCCGGGCGCGCTCACTGGACCACCGTGGCCTGCGCGGCGCGGGTGCGGTCATTTTCAAGGGCATCCACAACCGGCGTGAGGCGGAAAGTGAAACGCAGCGGAGCAACCGGGACACGGTATTGCGGCAGCGGCCGCCCGACCTCGTTCCAGGTCGTGTCCCCGCCCACGCCGGACTGGATCGCATCGACCATCAGCGAGCCGGTCTCCTGCGGCACGATGTCGGTACTCCTGCGTGTACCCGGCGCGCGGCGGGAGAGGTCTGCATAAGGGAAGGCAAGCGCGTTCATCGTCAGCGGCCGGTCCCCGGCGATCCGCAAGGATGTCCCTTGCTCCGGCGAGAGCTGCATCCAGCGCACGTCGGTCTTGCTGCCGGTCTCCTGCGGGCGCTGGTAATCGTGGTTCTGCCCGGCAATCGCCCCGCGCCAGAGCGCGATCATCGCGCTGGTCTTGCGGTCGGCGTAGCTCTCATGCGGTCCGCGTCCATACCACTCGACGGTCTTGAAGCCGCCGACCGTGGCAAAGGCGAACCCGATGCGCAGCGGATCCGGCAGATCGGTGGAGACCGGCGTGAAAGCACCTTCCACCTCCACGCTGCCGTCGCCCGCCATGCGATAATGCGTCTCGAAACGGACGGCCTCGCCCTTCCCGGATTCGTCGGCGAAGGCATAACGCACCGTCACTTGCGCGCCGGTGGCCGTACGCGCGGCGGTGATCGCCGTCACCTTGCGCGCCGCCTCGATAGCTTCCCAACGCGCATCGGCGCCGTCGGGGCGGGTGCCGATATCGTTGTCGGTGAGGGCGCGGGTGAAGGACGGCGCGCCCCCCTTTACCAGCGCCTTGCCGCCGGCAGCATAGCTCGACACGAGCCCAGTCGTGCGGTCCACCGTCAGCATCGCGCCGCCGGCGGAAAGACGGTAGCTACCCGCATCCTTTGCCAGCGTGACCTTGACCGGCCGCGCGACATCGGGTGCCGGACTGGAGCCAAGCGAGAACTGCTCCCAGCCGACCACCGCCCCGGCCTTGACCAGCGGCACAGACCCTTCCTTGGCCGTGGCGCGCACGGTGAGCATGTATTCCGAACCGGGATTGCGCGTGAATGCGGGCAGCGGCACCGCAAACGCCTGTTTCCCACGCGCCGGGGTGGAAAGCGCGGGAAGCGCGCCGTGGGCGATGGCCACGCCGTCCTCGTCCAGTTCCCACTCGAAGGAAAAGCCCGACAGGTCGCGGAAGTCGTGACGGTTGAACACTTCGATCCGCCCTGCTGCAGCATCGAGCGCTGCAAACTGGATCGGCGAATAGACCTTCTGCACTTCGAAAAGCTGCGGATTCGGCGTGCGATCGGACTGGTTGAGGCCGTCGCCGAACTCGATCTCGCCGCGCGGATTGGGACCGAACGAACTGCCGTCGCCCCAGAAACGGCGGCCATCCGCGGCATAGCGGTAGATAGACTGGTCCACCCAATCCCAGATGAAGCCGCCCTGCAGACGGTCCTCATGGGCATGGATAGTGTCCCAGATCTCCTTGAAATTGCCGCCGGAATTGCCCTGCATATGGGCATATTCGCATTGGATCATCGGCTGCGGATATGTCTCGGGATGCGCGGCATAATCGACCATCTGCTCGATAGTATCGTACATCGGCGCATAGATGTCGACGTAGGCGTTCGGCCGGTGGTCGCTGATCTGCGAGTGGCCGAGGAACGAGATCAGGCGGGTGGGATCCAGTGCACGGGCCGCGGCGGCGGCTTTCTCGAAGGTGGGGCCAACGCCCGTCTCGTTGCCGAGCGACCAGAAGATCACCGAGGCATGGTTCTTGTCGCGCTCCACCATGTTGGTGACGCGGCTGACGTGTGCGGCTTCCCAGGCAGGATCGTAGCCGAGCAGATAAGTGGCATTGTCCTTGGCGCGGTTGGCGGCGGAGAGGTATTCGTGGCTCTCGATGTTGGCCTCGTCCATGACGTAGAGGCCGTATTCGTCGGCCAGGTCGTAAAGCCGCTCATCATTGGGATAGTGCGAAGTGCGCAGCGCGTTGACGTTGTTGCGCTTCATCAGTTCAATGTCGCGGCGCATCGATTGCTCGGAGATCACGTGGAAGTGCTCCGGGTCATGTTCGTGCCGGTTGACGCCGCGAATGGTGATCGGCTTGCCGTTCACCGTAACGAGGCCGTTTTTGATCGCCACCGTGCGGAAGCCGATGCGCCGCGCGGTCGCCTGTACCGTCCCGCCGTTGCGATCGATCAGTTCGACCAGCAACGTATAGAGATCGGGCGTTTCCGCCGTCCACGGACGCACACCGGGGATCGCACCGTTCAGCCTGACCTCGCCGCCCGCTGCTTTCGCGCTGCGGGTGAGCAGGATCTTGTCACCGTCCAGCACCGTCGCCCGCACAGTCAGACCGCGCGCGGCAAGCGAAGTCTTGAGCGTCAGGTCGAGCGTGCCATCGCGGTAGTCGTTGGCGAGACCGGCGCGGGCGAAGACATCGTCCACCCGCGCGCGCGGCGCGGCGATAAGGTAGACCGAACGCTCGATGCCCGAAACGCGCCAGAAATCCTGATCCTCCAGATAGGAACCATCCGACCAGCGCCAGACCCGGATCGAAACCGAGTTGCGCCCGGGCTTGACCAAGCGCGTCAGATCGAATTCGGAAGGGAGCTTGGAATCCTCGCTATAGCCCACTTCCCGTCCGTTCACCCAGACCCGGTAGGCCGAGCCGGCCGCGCCGACATGGAGGATGACGTCACTGCCCTTCCAGTCCGCCGGCAGATCGAAATCGCGGCGATAGGAACCGACCGGATTGGCATCGTGCGGGATCAGCGGGCGATTGGGCGGGAACGGATACCGGACGTTGTTGTAGAGCGGGCGGTCGAAGCCCTGCGTCTGCCAGTCTGCCGGAACCTGGATCGGCTTCCATCCCGACACGTCATAATCGGAACGGAAGAACCCTTCCGGCGCCTTGTCCGCATCCGGCGTGAAATCGAACTTCCACGTCCCGTCCAGCGAGAGATAGCGCTGCGAACGCACCGGATCATTGGCGATGGCCCTTTCACGGTCCTCGAACGGGAAGCCCGTGGCGCGGGCAGGCAACTTGCCCTTGGCGAAGACAGCCGGGTTTTCCCAATCGGGCCGTTCGGCGGACACTTGTGGCTGAATCGGCTTCGGCACCGGCGCGGCGGCAAAGGCGGACGAAGTGACGCCGATCGCTAGGCCGGCGCTGGCCAGCAAGAAATGTCTCGGCGGCATCATCGGGGAAAACTCCATTCAAGGATAGCGGCGGGGCCATCAAAGGCGATCCGCAAGTAACGGGCGGGTCCTGGCGACGGCAGCAGGATAGGAGAGCCGGACAGGTCCTTCATCTCCCTCACCGTGCGCCACTGCCTGCCGTCATCCGATGCAAGCAGCCGCAACGAAATCGGCGTGACCGGATCGGCCACGCGCAGTTCGCTAGCGCCGATCCGGCGCCCGCGCCCGGCATCGGCCTGAAGCCATGCACTGCCCTGCACTGGAGAGGCCCAACCGGTGGCGTAATTGTCATCGCCCGCCAAGGCAGCGGCATGGGCCGCATCCAGCACGGCGGACGCGCTGAGCCGGACAGGCTGCCCGGCACGGCGGCGCATCGCGGTGCCGGGAATACCCGGCCCGTCATGCGTGGGGCGGACCGCCCGCAGGCGCTCTCCCTCGACCACGAGCCGGTCAACCGCGACCTGGCGCCGGACTTTGCCGTCCGCCGAAGGGAACGGCAGTGCCTGCCGGTGGTAGAGGATGAAGTCCTGCCCGCCCGCCGCAAACACCGCATGATGGCCTGGGCTGATCACGCTACGCGCCGCATCGGTGGCAAGGATCGGCGCGTCCTCCGGCTCGGTGAACGGCCCCAGCGGAGAGGAACCCACAGCGTAGCGGACCTGATAGGTGTCCTTCGTGGTGTTGCCCCAGCTATAGGTCAGGAAGTAGCGTCCGCCGCGCTTGAACAGGAACGGGCCTTCGAAATAGTGCAGCGGGGTCACGTCCTGCGGCTCGCCGTCGAACGTCACCATGTCCGGCTTGAGGCGCACCACATAGCAGCGCCCGTTGACCCAGTTGAGCCCGGAGCCCCAGTAGAGATAGGCGGTGCCGTCATCGTCGATGAAGGCTTCGGCATCGATCATATGATAACCCGGCCGGTAATTGCCGGGGATCAGCGGGCGGCCATGATTGGCATCGCGCCATGGCCCGGCCGGGTGCTCTGCCACGCCAACCCAGACCTCGCTGCCGACCGAGACGTACATCCAGAACCGTCCGTCGCGCCCGCGCACGACCGAAGGCGCCCAGACTTTGCTCTTGTTGGAAGTGGCGCTGGTGGCCGCCAGCTTGGTCGGCCAGTTCGGCTCAGAGAAGGTCCAGTCGCGAAAATTGCGCGAACGCCAGAGGCCCAGCCGGTCGCCGCCCCAGGGATCCTCTGTGGCGAAGATGAACCACTCGCCCTCATACTGCACGATCGAGGGATCGGCGAAGTAGCCGGGCAGGATCGGATTGCGCGCGCCCGGATCGATCGCCACCGCTTCCTTTTGCGCTGCCCGGGCAGGAACGACGCCGCCAAGGAGCGCCGCACCCGTGAGGGAAAGTGCCGCTGCAAGACGGATCATCTCCTACATGGCCTCGCCGATGGCTTCGAGCGAGCGGCGCTTGGTCTCCGGGAAAAACACCAGCACAGCCACGAACTGCAATGCCATCATCCCCGCGAAAAGCCAGAACGGCAGGGCGCGGGCATGCGCGGCCATCAGCGGGAAGCCGAAAGCAATCACCGCATCCATGAACCAGTGAACCGAGGAACCGAGGCTCTGCCCGCGAGCACGCACGTCGGTGGGGAAGATCTCGCTGATGTAGACCCAGATCACCGCCCCTTGCGAAAAGGCGAAGAACGCGATGAAGCCGATCAGAAGATAGAGCAACCAGCTTTGCGGCGCACCGCCGCCGAAAATCACCGCGACCCCCGACAGTGCAGCGGTGAGGCCGACCGAGCCGATCAGCAACAGGGTCTTGCGACCGATCCGGTCGATCACTGTGAGTGCCAATGCGGTGAACAGCAAGTTGCAGGCGCCGATGACGATGGCCTGGCGGTCCGCCGAGACGCCGGAGAAACCCGCCGCAGCAAAGATGTCGTTGAGGTAATAGAGGACTGCGTTGATGCCGGAGAGCTGGTTGAATGCGGCAATGGCGATGGCCAGCAGCATCGGTCGGTGGTGCCGCTTCCAGCTGAGGCGCGGGGCGTGCGCCTGCTCTTCCGCACGGCGCCAGACGGTGATTTCGCCCGCGACATCGGCATTACCCAGCTTGGCGAGCACTGCGGCCGCTTCCGCCTCGCGCCCCTTGGCGAAAAGCCAGCGCGGGCTGTCTGGAATGGTGCGCATCATTACCAAGAGCACGAGCGCGGGAAGCGCCGTGATGCCGAACTTCACGTGCCAGTCAAGCGCACCGAGTTCGAGGCTCGATACGAAGTAGTTGCTGAGATAGGCAACCAAAATCCCCAGCACGACGTTAAGCTGGAAGGCGCCGACCATCATGCCCCGCCGCTCGGCAGGCGCGATTTCGGCGATATAGACCGGCGCCAGCACCGAAGAAGCCCCGACCGCAAAACCAGCCAGCACCCGCATGATCAGCAGCATCGGCCAATTCACCGCCAGCAGGCAGCCCACGCCGGAAACGAGATAGAGCAGTGCGATCACTGTCAGCGACGCGCGCGCGCCATAACGGTCCCCGGGAATACCGGCAAGCAAGGCGCCCGCCAGCGTCCCCCAGAGCGCACTGGAGACGGTAATCCCAACTCCGGTAGCGTCGAGACCGAAAGCAGTGCGGATGCCTTCCGTTGTTCCGGCGATGACCGCCGTGTCAAAACCGAACAAGAGCCCGGCGAGCGCGCCGACAAGCACGCCCCGGAATAGCGTTACATTCATCCAAACTGCCCTTCCCAACCAACATTCTGATTTTACGATATAACCTTAAAGAGTCCCTCGGGTGACACCCCAAAAGGTATCTCCCGCTGCATCTGACACGGCCGCGCATGGATAATCTACGAAAACCAGACTGCTGGATTGAAATCGAGCCACCGACCTGATCACCATGAACATGGTCCAACCTCTCGTTCGATCACGCGGCTATCTCCCGCAGGTGGTTACTCGTCCGCCAATGCGCTAAGCAGACGCCTTTTCCGTGTCCATCGTGAATGATGCAGCGATCAAGTCAGAAATTGGCTGGAACGTCGATCCCGGACCGCGCCGCACCGCCCACATGAGAAGGTGCGCGTGATCGGAAACGTACCGTTTGGGCTCGCCATGCGACTTGATCCCATTCCGGAAATGCCCTGCCCATCGCTCATAACGAGAGTCTTGCAGTTGAAATTGACCCTGTCCAAGTGGTCGGTCTTTTGCAGACGCAAAAAAGGCCCCATTTATGGGGCCTTTTGTCTTACTCGTATTGAGTAATTTGAGATTGTGAATGGGTTTTAAGCTACGCTGTCTACAATGCCTGGCGACGTCCTACTCTTCCAACGCTTGAGCGTTAGTACCATTGGCGCTGACAGGTTTCACGGCCGAGTTCGAGATGGGATCGGGTGGGTCACTGACGCTATGGTCACCAAGCAATGGAGACAGCGTGCTGTTTTTTAATCGATGTATGCCCGTGCTTTATCTGGCTGGATGATCGTCCGATCATCTTTGACGGTTCTGCTTTTTAGGCAGGGTTGTCATTGATGGTGGGATTCATCAAGCATGAACAGAGTTATTAGGACCGGTTAGCTCCATGCGTTACCGCACTTCCACACCCGGCCTATCAACGTGATGGTCTATCACGACTCGAAGATACCTAATCTTGAGGGAGGCTTCCCGCTTAGATGCTTTCAGCGGTTATCCCGTCCATGCATAGCTACCCTGCTGCGCGGCTGGCGCCACGACAGGTACACCAGAGGCATGTTCAACCCGGTCCTCTCGTACTAGGGTCAACTCCTCTCAAGTATCGACGCCCACGGCAGATAGGGACCAAACTGTCTCGCGACGTTCTGAACCCAGCTCACGTACCACTTTAATTGGCGAACAGCCAAACCCTTGGGACCTGCTCCAGCCCCAGGATGTGATGAGCCGACATCGAGGTGCCAAACGATTCCGTCGATATGAGCTCTTGGGAATCATCAGCCTGTTATCCCCGGCGTACCTTTTATCCGTTGAGCGATGGCCCTTCCACGAGGGACCACCGGATCACTATGACCGACTTTCGTCTCTGCTCGATTCGTCAATCTCGCAGTCAGGCAGGCTTATGCCATTGCACTCTTGCAGCCGGTTTCCAACCGGCCTGAGCCTACCATCGCGCGCCTCCGTTACTCTTTAGGAGGCGACCGCCCCAGTCAAACTACCCGCCACAGAGGGTCCCTGTACCGGCTAACGGTACGAGGTTAGACATTAAAAAATCACAGGGTGGTATTTCACCTATGGCTCCACACCAGCTGGCGCCGGTGCTTCAAAGCCTCCCACCTATGCTACACAATAATTTTCCAATGCCACTCTGAAGCTGCAGTAAAGGTGCACGGGGTCTTTCCGTCTAACCGCGGGTACTCCGCATCTTCACGGAGAATTCAATTTCGCTGAGCATATCCTGGAGACAGTGGGGAAGTCGTTACGCCATTCGTGCAGGTCGGAACTTACCCGACAAGGAATTTCGCTACCTTAGGACCGTTATAGTTACGGCCGCCGTTTACCGGGGCTTCAATTCGGAGCTTGCACTCCTCCTCTTAACCTTCCGGCACCGGGCAGGCGTCAGACCCTATACGTCGTCTTGAAGCCGACTTAGCAGAGTCCTGTGTTTTTGCTAAACAGTCGCTACCCCCTGGCCTGTGCCCCCCGACAGTGCTTGCGCATAGCCGGGGCCTCCTTCTTCCGAAGGTACGGAGGCAATTTGCCGAGTTCCTTCAGGATACTTCTCTCAAGCGCCTTGGTATACTCTACCTGACCACCTGTGTCGGTTTCGGGTACGGTCTATACGGTGGGGCTATTTCCTGGAACCTCTTCAAAGCACAACCAATCCGATAAGGTTGTACAATACACGAGATCCGTCACACACCACCAGGCCCACGAATATTAACGTGGTTCCCATCGACTACCCCCTTCGGGCTCGTCTTAGGGGCCGGCTCACCCTGCTCAGATTAGCTTTAAGCAGGAACCCTTGGTCTTTCGGCGAGAGGGCATCTCACCCTCTTTATCGCTACTCATGTCAGCATTCGCACTTCCGATACGTCCACGGTCGGTTACCCTCCCGCTTCACTCGCTTACGGAACGCTCCGCTACCGCTCAGATCAAAGATCTGAACCCTAAGCTTCGGTGCATCACTTTAGCCCCGTTACATTTTCGCCGCAGGAACCCTTATTTAGACCAGTGAGCTGTTACGCTTTCTTTAAAGGATGGCTGCTTCTAAGCCAACCTCCTGGTTGTTTTGGGATTCCCACATGCTTTCCCACTTAGTGATGACTTGGGGACCTTAGCTGTAGGTTAGGGCTGTTTCCCTTTTGACGACGGACCTTAGCACCCGCCGTCTG